>JALOQS010000098.1 GCA_025459355.1 Pirellula sp. | reverse complement strand
CCGATTCGGTGCATCGGGATGATAGAGTCCAGACGTTTCCGATTCCTCGGGGGGCTCCACAGGCCAATCCTTGCCCAAATAGGTTGCCCCTGTGTACAGGAGTAGTCGATTTAGATTGCTGGTGACATTCCCGTAGTATTTGCTCGCTTTGGTGTCGGGGGTTAACACATTGGACAGGCCAAGTGATTGAAACAGATCGGCAGTGGAAGGTTGAAACGCAATAACAACCAACTGTGGATTTCTTTTCTTGGCGTTTTCGAAAAGGGTCTTATAGGCATCGCGATCTTCAGCGCGAGTGTGTTGCAGGAAAAGCACCTTGACGTTACCGAGTTGGGCTGATCCGTCATCCATCTCAGCATCATCAAAGTACTTGAGTTTTAACTGCAGTCGAGTGGCGTAGGTAACAAGCTGTTCATAGACACCACCATGGAGGCCAATAAATCCAATGTCGAATTCCTGGGCGGGGCTTTTACGAGCAACAATCGCGAAGAATAGGCATGCTAAAACGTTCAAAAGTCGAAAGGTAAATTTGCCGCGATTGCTGGTTTTCATTTTCTATTGACCGGAGGTGCTTGGAGAGACACGCAAGAAAAGCTAGTTCTGTTGTGTTACCACTTCGCCGCCGTTTCGTGTTCCCATGAAGCTGTACAGAACAGGATCCACAGAAGAGGTTAGGAACGTAACTGAACCGTCGCAGTAGCTAATGTTAACTCCACCGGGGTGCATGCTACGTGCAACAAAATTGGTTGACCCGAAGCTTGGTCCCCAGCAATCGACCCTAACATCGTTCGGCGGACGATTGGTTGTAAAGGTGCTGTTGAGAGCTTGACCACCGATCCAAGCACCACCGCGATCGCTAAAGTTAGGGACTAATGCTTGGCAAGTGGAAATGATGGCGGCGTTGGAAACGTTTCTAACCCCAACATAGTTATCTCGCAATGTTCCCAAGTTGAAGTCGCCTCGTAGGCATTCGCTAATGGCGAACGTGTTGGAGGAGCCATCTGTAATGTCCGCAAACCGAACACGAGAGTTTCGAAAGAAGATGCCATCGCCTGCTGTAAAGTTGACCGAAGCACCTTGATTGCCAACATAGTTTGTGGGAGCTCTACCTCCCGCCGTTTCAGGCTGTCGAATTCCGCCGACGGGGTCAGTCGGGCAAATGAAGGTATCGATCCAAACGCGAGAGACCGGCAAATTATTCTGATCCACGGCGTTACCAAGTGCGGAGTTATCAACGTTTGAGGTTGTGTAGTAGGGGTCATTAATCGGCCGTATGGGGAAGCGGACCATATTCCACGCATTGGACTGTTCGATGTACGGTAGCGTGTAGGTGATCCAGCTGTGTTGAGTCGAGAACGTCGCCCCATTGGTGCCCGTAGTAAGAATCGGGGGGAAGCTACTCATGGCACCGTGGTGATTATGCAGTGCCAAGGTCAGTTGTTTGATATTGTTGCTGCATTGCATACGTCGCGCAGCTTCCCGAGCCGCTTGTACTGCCGGTAACAGCAGGCCGACGAGAATGCCGATGATTGCGATTACGACGAGGAGTTCAACCAAAGTAAATCCAGGTTTGATCGATTTCATTACCTTACAATTCCCTGCGTAGATTTTCTCTAAAGACAATTAACGGTGATCGGCATGTGTCTGTAATTCAGACATTACTTGCCGAATTGAGATTCATGCCAAGCTGTTTGCTTTTTGCGGCAATCGTCCGAGCAGACGATGTATTGGGCAGCCCCGATGGCGAGCGAATGATCTTTGGTAGCGGAGCTTATTGTTCGGCCACATTGATGACATGGTTGCGTCGATTGCTCGGTTGGGGCAGATGTCACGTCAGGGTATCCGCTTTTTGTCGGTGCACAGCCGCTTACGAGAAGCATCATCAATACAATAAGGCTCGCAATCCGCTTTTCCATGTTTCGATTATCCACTGTATTAGACAGCTAGAGCGTGTAGCTTAGGCAGGCCTATTTTTGGTGCTACGTTGCTCGCAAACGTGTTCGTAAAGTACACGCTCGATCCTAGCCAATGGATTCCGAGAAAGGAAGCGTTAGAGGTGAACAAAAAATGCCCACGCTCGCTAGAAGTCATGAACAAAAACTGTTCAATAAATGCAGGTGAGCGATTGGGGCATCGGCTCACCAGCCTGTTTAAGATGTCGCGAGTTTACTATGGCGTGGGTTTACCATGACGTCAGTTCAAGAGTTCCCGAGAAAGAAAGTCAATTCATCAGTCTTGTAGGGACCGAATATTGCTTACGAAGCGACGGGGAGTCCCCAGAGGACGTTACTCATTTCCGACTTGGGTAGTCGCTTACATCCGTTGAATGGATCGACGAATGGCGAAACAATCGATCGCTTGGAATCTTGAAGATCGATTTTAGCGGATCCACTACTTAGCAGCCGCACAATTGGTTTAACAGGCGCGTCAGCATTCGAACGAATCACCACCGCTTTGGAGTCGTCATCCAGAACGACCACGGAGCCGATGGGGAACACAGACATGCTCTTGATCATCGCCTGCACGGCTTTCGGGCAGTATCTTCCCTTGGACGCATTGGCGATTAGATAGAGAAGCGCATCAGAGTGTACTAACCGTCGATGGTATCTGGGGTCTGTTAAAGCGAGATAGGTGTCCGCTGCGTTGAGGATGCAAGCCTCGTATTTGGTTTCGCTGATTCTTAAGCCTAGAGGGTAGCCTGATCCGTCTGCTTGTTCATGGACCTGCGAAATGATCTCAAGTGTTCTTTCCGAAATGCCGGGAGATCTTCGCAATAGGTCGGTGCAGTCCATAGGATGATTCCGGTATTGTTCAATTTCGTCGGCAGAAAGACTTCCTCGAAATGCCTTTTCGTAGAGGTTCGGAGCTAAGGCGAGGCTCGAGTCATGAAGCAAAGCGGCTGTTCCAACCGAGATAGCAAAGCTCTCGCTTTGGCCTTGAGTGAGAGCGGTTGAAATTGCCAAGAGTGAGAGTTGGGCGGCTCGTAAACTGATAGCCTCTATCGTTTCGGAGTCGGCAGCCCCTTCGGTTGTTACGAGTGTTGAGAGCGATGCAGCAACATCCTTCGAGGCGCATTCGACGAATTTTTCTGAGCCTGCCTCCAACACCCTGCCATCAATGGGCTTATTCTGCATTAGCGAAGCAATTGAACTCTGGATCAAGGACTGAGCGTTTTTGATCGACTCATTCAATTCCATTAACAGGGCGGGGTCAAAGGAGTCGGTCAAGATGTTATGGATTTGGTCGGGTGCGGCCTCGCTTCGACCTCGAATCGATACGGATTCAATACCGTTTGCATGAAGGCGCTCTTTTAGTCGTTCGCTGATCGGCATCCCCGCTTTATGGAGGATGTTGCCCATGGCATCGAGTAAGTCGAAGCTAAGGATAGTACCGATTTGGAGATCTTTAGTACTGATGACCCAAGTTTGCTCTTCCATGGCGAGTCCAGGCTGGCGATGAGATTAATTTAAAAATTACACCGGGCCTGCGATGTTGATTTTATCGCGTGCTGGTTTCCGTTTCTTCACGAAAACAACCAAATTGTGGCAATCACTATGGTGTGGTGAGTCGTTGGTACGAACGGCTGGCGGTCGAGGTGGTTTGCAGCCAGTTCTAGGTGACGCGAGGTGAATTGGTGAGAATCGAATCGCATGCGCCGGTAATGTCGTCTACGGTAATGGACAAGATGGGCTCGCAATTCGTCCGACGTTCTGACTTTCTTTCAGGGGGCAATTTACTTTTTTGAATAGCCCGATGTTTGGAGCCTAGTGGTCCTGTCCGCTCGATTGGCATAGGACCGATCATCCCGACTGTTGGTGTGTCGACCGCTACCGATAAATGCATCGGTCCCGTATCGGAACCGACAAAAATCTCAGCTCCGCGAATGATGCTTCTCAATTGCTTGAGAGAGCAGATGGGGCCCAAAACCGAATCCTCTTTGCATTGCTTTTGGACGGCTTCAGCAATCGCGAGCTCTTCGTCGCCACTCCAAAGGATCACCGGCAGGAGTCCCCACTTTTGAGCGAGATGCGATGCGACGGCACCGTATCGTTCCGCTGGCCAAAGACGGCTTACCCAACGCGCTCCGACGTTGATCAACGCGTACCTCCGTCCGCCCCACTGGGTGGCCCGCAAATGATTGAGGAAATCTGTATCGGCTTGATGCTCTGGCAATCGAAACTCAACTAGCTGATCATCGATACCGAGGGGAGACAAGATCTCGAGTCCCCTTAAAACCAAATGCGACTGCTTAGGAGCAACAATTCGATTGTTCACCCAGCAACTAAATTCTCTGCCATCATAATCACCCTTGGCGAAACCGAGGCGTGTCTCGGCCCGAGTGAAATAGGCCAGGAGTGAACTCTTGGCCAAGCCTTGTAAATCGACTGTCACATCAGGCCCCCATTGTCGGAGTTCTCTCGCGAGCTTGAAAAACTCTCTGGGGGAACGAAAGGCTGCCTTCGAGGTAACAAACAAATCGTCGAGGTCGGCATGACCCTCTAAAAGCTGCGCCCCTTGGGCTTCGACAACCCACCCAATTCGCGTTTCGGGGAATCTCCTCCTCAATGCGCAAAGGGCCGGCACACTCAGCACGACATCGCCTATGGAAGAGAGACGGACGATTAGGATCCGCTTCGGAGTCGGATTTTTTGAACCTACGCCCATTTCCATCACGTCAGACCGATTAACCAGCAAAAGGAAATGTTAGCGCGGGAACCGAGAGGGCAATGATGAATCTAACCACGTCGTGAAACCTTGATGATGAGACTGGAATCCTCCGTGAGATCATTCCAATGAGCACGGAAGGTGAAAGACTAGCATTTTAACCTCGGAAAAGGGAGGGGATACTAGGGCTTTCCCCCCTCATACGCGGTAAATTCTGCCCAAATTGGGAGATTCGAAGACACCTGCAACGCTTGATCGAACGATAGATTGAGCTGCCTCAAGAAGTCGATAACGCCAGCTTTGCCTGTGAATTCGTCCGTTGCACGTGTTGGAAAGAGAATGTTTCCAGTCATCGCGTCTCCGGCAATGGTGGTGGGAACTCCGTCGATCGCGACGAACATGTCTAGACCAGGAATCTTTGCCAATTGGTCGCTCGAGGCCATGAATTCCCCAGCGATGATGATGTCGTCTTCAATCCGGCCATCATTGCGAATTCCACGAACTAGGTCTGGCAACAGCTTTAGTTCCGAGTCTCCAGAGATGGGATTCAATCGAACGTTGGCGACCGAAAAGGTAAAGCTCTGGTTACGCTGTGGCAGCGTAGTCCGAAACCATGCCACTAAAGGCTCGTAGGTTACGAGATCTTGCGGATCGTCAACCGTGTAGAGCTGACCTCGATCCGTCTCGATGCGCTCGGTGTCAAACAGAAATGCGAACTGTTGTTTCTGCTCCCTACCCACCGGAGGACCGATTAGGAAATCGTACCTGCGATCGCTTTGATTGACCCGCTCCGTCAAGAGGGGCAGAAGATCTGTTTGCCTCGAGCTGATGTGCTGCAACGCCACGACATCGAACTGCCGAATGATTCGAACCAGCGTTTCTACGACCGGTATCTTTTGGAGCTTTTGTTCACTAAAGGCATGCAGATTAAAACTGGCAACTCTAATTCTTGGCGTGGCCGACTTGGTCGCAAAACCATCTAGCTCTGGTTGAGTACGAGATTTATTGGTCGGCGGAAGCCCTTGTAGAGCGTTGGCTGCGGTTTGGAATAAAGATCCATCTTTTCCATCCCAGATTTTCGAAGGCGTTATGCGATAAGAATTAAAGGCCGTGGACTCGGAGCTGTTGGCGCTGTTGAATCCTCTGCCGAGGGAAAGGGAATCTCCGTGAGCTAACTCTTCTTGCTGCGAACGGTCTGATTTCGTGGTGAGTCGAATATTCTCTAAGCCACTAATCGAGACGAATTGCGCAGCGGTCCAACCAACTGCTGCCAATCCGACCAATGCAATGTATCTACGCTTAATTCCGAACATACTCCGTCACTCCAAGACTCCATGCTTCTTCGAATCGGAGAATGCGATCAAGGAGATGACGTAAAGACCCAAGAAGCCGGTTTGTAACGCCGGCATTCTTTAGGCTGTTACGGTCGTATGGCTTATGACAACCATAAACCTGAGCGACACATCAACATAAAAACCGTATTGATGATTCGCTACATAGGTGGCGTGGATTTGGTATCGCTCGGATCACCGAGGACAATCGTAAACTGCCCAGTCGGGATCTTTTCGCTTTTCGCGTCTTTTGGATCGATCGCCATATCTTCAAAAACGGTCGTTACATTGTCCCGCTGCGCCACGTTGAGCGACATGTAAACCGAATCTTTGCGATTCAAAGACTCGTGATCGCCGAAGTAAAGCTGAGTCACAAGTTCTTTTCGGTCCGGAGATAGAATTCGAAAATGAATGTGTGGCGTGCGTCCTGGATATTTTCCTGGAAGAATCGTCTTAAAACGAAACTCACCCGATTCACTCGTTGTGATTCTGCCCCAGTACTGAAAATTGGGATCGATCGGACGATCGTTCTTATCGCTCGGATGGTTATAGCGGCCCGTTTCACACGCTTGCCAAACCTCTACGATCGAACCTCCCAAAGCATTTTCATCGTGACCAATGACACTGCCACGAATGGCAATCACTTTCCCTTCCGCCAGAGGGGAATCGGGGCCTTTTCGCGTCAGATCAAAATCGAAAAAGTCTTGCTTCTCAATCTCGGGAACTGGATAGAAAGGACCCTTCGTTTGTGACGGTGTGAGAATGCGATCGTGCGCACTCACTAATTTGGGGAGGACAGAAATCACGCCCGTTGCCGCCGCAGACTGAATAAACAATCGACGCGTATTCATACTTTATTCCTTTTCTCGTCTTGCTTCTGGGCATGCCGTAGACAAATTAAACAATCAGATTATCGATCAACTCCCTCATTATCTCTTTACTAAGCTTGCGGTTCAAAGTAAAAGCAAATTCATGTGACATGGGATGCGCCGACGGACCTTATCGATTGTAGCGATTAAATCTGCCAAAGTTTGCCTGTCGCGAAATGATAGGTAAGGTAGACTTTCACGATAAGGTAATATCGTATAGTCTGGGATTGAGTCTGCAACTGGCGTGGGTCACAAAGAACTGACACCCGATGCAGAGTCGTTTAATATTTCAACTCACAAAGCTAGCCCGTGCCCGACATGAGCTTAGGAGCCAAAATTTCGAACACCGGTCTTTCACTCTCCTGGGAGCAAACGGCGATCGCTTTTCAGCGTGAGCGAGCAGCCGAAGGTATGATCCTGGGAGCTGCTATCGCAGAATCGCTGGCTATACCCCGAAATGGTGTGTCAAAAT
Source organism: Pirellula sp. (assembly GCA_025459355.1). Classification (GTDB taxonomy): domain Bacteria; phylum Planctomycetota; class Planctomycetia; order Pirellulales; family Pirellulaceae; genus JBKCUI01. The sequence continues at coordinate 15,132 of JALOQS010000098.1, read as the reverse complement.
GGACCGCGCTACGGGTCTTTGGGCGTTCACCTCTCGGTTTTCAATATGTTCCTGGGTTAGCGATTCCTGGAGAAAACACGCACGCGTTGTTGATGACCATGCAAGCGATTTTCCAATCGCGAGCCGATCATCGCATCTTTGGCAAATCACTCAAAAAGAGAATTGGCCTGTATCGCACCGCTCGAGTCTTGGGCCATGCTAAGGATCGATTGACCAATAGCGGTTTGCTGGGTGGTGCTACGAAGCCTGACTACGGTGGGGTTATAAGCAATCCACTCATTCGCGCTGCGGCAGTCAGTTTGCTCGTTCAGGGGGCAGCTCATGCTAGGTCATGGCTCGAACAAAGCAACCAATGCACAGCCAACGTGGAATTGAGTGCGGGGCCAGCAATGCTGATCGCTCAATCGATGCAGATTGCCCAGCTCTATGAAGCAGACCAATTAAATGGACCGATGATTCTCCAGTGCCTGATCGACAGCTCGGACTACCCGGCCCTTAAGAGTCAGCTAGAGCTATTGGCTGGTTATGTTGCTAAGCGATACAGCGTAGCAAAGGTCGCTAAACGACTCGGATATTCAAATGGTGTACCCCGCAAATTGGACGCTATCGCATTGTTGAGCGTTTATGCTTGGGTTCGCCATCTCAATCGCTTCAGACTAGCCGTGGAGAGAGCGTCGCTGCTGGGCGGAGAGTGTGCTTCGGTGGCGGCTATTGCAGGCGCGCTCTCGGGTGCATCGCTGGGCAAGAAATCGATTCCTCCCGAATGGAGAAAAGCTCTTCGGCTGTATCCTTACAACCGCGAGTGGATTCAAAATGTCATTTTGCGAGTCAAAGACTGGCCGCACGGAGTCGAGGATATCCAGGCGGCTCATAGCGAGCCATCGTATCCCATCGGTCAACTAACTCGGAACGTAGGGATCGGTTGTTTTCAATTGGTTCACACCATGATTAGAATTCCAACCATGGTGCTTCCGAAAAAGCGGATTCGCAAACCAAAATCGTAGCCTGCTCAATAGCCTACTCAACAGCAGAGCTAAATGATTTCTCTCCACCTACGATCGGCAACGTCAGGGCCGTCATCTTCAAATCAAAGGTGATCTCGGTGCCCGGTTCAGGCCAAAGCGTAAAGTCGCGATCACTAGAAAATATCATCAAACCCAATTGCTCTCCTGCACCAATGATTTGATCGTCTGGTTGAAGCTCGAATTCCATTTCTCGCCATTCGCCCGCCTTGAGCGGTTCATCAACCAGAACCGATTTATGGTTTTGAGGATCGGCCCAACCGCGATTGATGATGTCATCATTGATCGATTTACTATCGGTCCATGGCAATGATACGAGCCACGCAGAAATGTTGGCGGTCGGCCGGTTGCATTTGATCCTGATCTTGATTGACGGTGTGCCTGATAAGTGCAATGGTTGCTTTAGCTTTGGGGTGGCGAAAAGCAGTCTATGATTGGACCACTCGACTTTGCTTAAAGTCGGTGCATCAAACGCAAAGTTATCAATGATGGTCCACTCAGATTGTTTGTTCGATGATTCGGTTCCATTCTTGACCAATTCACCTAACGCGAATCCCTTGCCTTGAGGGCGTAGCATAACGGGTTCAGAATCCGGATGAGGATAAGCATCATAAGGGGTAGGCTCTCGACGATTAGCAGCTTCACGAACAATCCATGACTGAGGATCTTTTTCCACTCCGTTTTCGATGTCGTATAGGTATCGCGTGAACCAACGATTCATTTGCTTGAGAGGCGGCGGTCCACCGTGACCACCCTGATGCATAAAGAGTTGTGTCGGTACCCCTTTGGCTTTGAGGGCATCATAGATGCGTATGCTATGCTCAGGCATCACGTTCCAATCGTTAAACGCATGTGCCATCAGCACGGCAGCTTTCACGGGCTCTAGTTTGTGAATGTAGTCGCGACCTTTCCAGAACTCGTTGTAATTGCCTGATTTGCGATCTAGATTCGCGATCAATGTTTTATCTCTTACTTCGGTGTTGCAGTATTCTCGTCGATCTGCATAGCCGCTATTCACGAAATCGTACAGCACGTCGATATCTTCGCCCATGTAGCCACCGGGATGACGCACGAGCCCGTAAGAACGATAGTAGTGATAATAAGAGGTATTGGGTGCTACCGGAATAATCGCTTCCAAGCCATCGACGCCGGTCGTCGCAGCGGCTAGGCATAACGTGCCATTGTAGGAGGTGCCGGTCATGCCTACTTTGCCTGTACACCAAGACGCTTTGACTTCCTCGTTACCGTCAACTGATGTAAAACCTTTGGCACGTCCATTGAGCCAGTCGATCACTGCTTTAGGCGCGAGAGATTCATTGTCTCCGCCTATCGTTGGGCAGCCTTGCGATAGACCTGTTCCCGGCGACGAAGAGTGAACAACCGCAAAACCTCTCGGCACCCATTGTTCAAGCAGTCCCTTTGAAAGAACTGTTCGACGCGCTTGTTGCTTTATGTCGGGTGCAACATCATGTTCAGGAGGCGGTGCGCCCAATTCTTGTTTAGGACTCCACATAAAGCGTGGATCATTGGAACCCGTTCCGGAGTAGTAAGGACTCGATTCATAGACAACAGGCACCTTTAACCCCTCGGTGTCAGTCTGCTGCGGCCTGGTGACGGAAACATGCATGCGGTCAACTTTACCGTCTCCGTCTGAATCAAACTCTGTTTCAACCCAGAGATCGTGCTGGATCCAATTTTCTTTGAACGCTTCGACTACCTGGGCTTCACCATCCTCGAACTTAGGAAGCGCTTTCTCCGTTTTGCCAGCGATAGATTGAGCCTCAGATTCAGCTTTTTTCTCGTCCTGGGCATACGCCAACGAGCCTGCCAACGAAACGGCTCCGAGAGTTCCATAAACCAACAACGATCGATTAAGGCGATAAACGTTCAACTTAAGCTCCCGAACAAAGTGGAATCAGCAAATGTAGACTCGTATTCTAAACACGGATTACCGTTGTTGGGGAGATTTTTATCGTCGGTTTTCGCTGATTCGGTCGGAGCCCCTAAGTGCTAGTATTGGACGCTGCTAACTTTTCCAAAACTCCCACCATTTCTTGGCGGGCGTCGTGACTTCATGCATCGTGAACGTAGGAGTTCGCACGGTATTTATCTGCTGGGTTTTATTCGACGACGGACTTTGCGGTGCCGATTTTACAATCCCAGGATCGGTGTCCGACGCGTAGTGAACTTTCAAAGTGAGAGATCCGATCTGCAATACATCGCCAGGGAATAAAGAATGATGCTGACGAATTCGTTCGCCGTTGACGTACGTTCCGTTGGTAGACCCCAAATCCCGAACTTGAAGTGACTCGTCTGGGGCCAAGTAAATTTGGCAATGGCTTCTGCTGATCGAGTCGTCATCTATACAGAGGCTCGCCTCGGATCCTCGCCCAACCGTAGCGGGCAGATCTAACCGCCAGCCCGATTCGCGAGATTGAGTTCCCGATAGAGGAATCAATTGATAGTACATGTCGAACTCCCGTCGCAGAAAAGAAAGGATGAGAACGGAGCGAACCACTCATTCTATTCACGACCACCAGAAACGCCAATCGCCTCAGCATTACAGCCGAAATCAGAATACGGAACCTAACTCGGGTACAGCCGGTAGCACATCCTTCGTGGGCAATGTAAAACACTAATCGCTCGCCCGTACCTTTCCATTAAAACCACCAGGAGTCTCTATGACACGCGACACTCTATTCCTTCTTAAAGAGGACTTTCCCGACGGCCCGGGCTTGCCCTACTATTGCCCTGACTGCGCTCAAGTAACCGGCGTTCTGTCCTATTTCCCAAAAATCCGCCACCATCTAGACATTCGGTACGTCGACTTTCCTCGCCCTCGCCGCGAGATTGTGGAATTGATTGGACCAGACCACCAAGGATGTCCGGTTCTCATTTTGGCCAAAGCACCACCCATGGATGCGCTAGGTTTCGTCACCGGCCAAGTGAACAACCTAAGCTTTATATCGGGAGCGAAAGCCATCACCCAATATTGGGCTCACATCTACGGTGTGTCTCGACCCCATTAAAAAACATCGCGCCGGGCAAATCAACATCGGGCAAACTAACGCGATAGCTAATCGTTCACAACTAATCGCTCGCAGATAATCGTTCGCTCGGGGGGCTTGGCACTCGACTAAAGTTCGAGAGTTTCCAACCGTTTGCCTTTTGCGTTGTTGACCAATGGACGCGATCCTTATCTATCCGCATCAGCTATTTCATGGGCATCCTGGTCTCAAGCCGGGACGCTCTGTGTTCTTGGTGGAAGATCCGCTCTTTTTCTGTCAGTACCAATTCCATCGCCAAAAGCTGATGCTCCATCGTGCCTCGATGAAAAACTATGAGGCAGATCTAAGCAAGAAACATGACACGCATTATGTCGAGGCTCATGAGCTAAATGCCTCATGCGACATCGGTCGCATTCTGAAGAATAAAAAAGTCAAAAAAGTTTTTTGCACCGAGCCGAGCGATGACTACTTGCGACGAGCGATTTCCCAAGCGTGCGATGATCATCGGCTCGACTTAACTTGGCTCGAAGACACCGAGTTTTTAACATCCACAGACACGATACAACGCGAACTTGGAACCAAGAAGAAGCTCTTCTTTACGAGCTTTTACATAGAACAGCGAAAACGCTTAAACTGCATGCTGGATGAGGATGGTTCGCCTCTCGGAGGTAAATGGAGCTTTGACACGGAGAACAGAAAGAAAATCCCAAAGGGTCTAGAACTCCCCTCCATTCCAGTTGTTAAGCAAGATCGTTTTGCCGAAGAAGCTCGCTCTTACGTTTCTGACCGATTTCCCAATGCGATAGGTCCTGATCTCGGCCTGCTATATCCCCACACTAGAAAGGAATCACTAAAGTGGCTTCGGCAATTTGTGAGTGAACGATTGGCTCTCTTCGGCGATTACGAGGATGCGATACTTGCGGACCAATCGGTGCTGTTTCATTCCTGCCTCACGCCGATGCTCAACATTGGCCTGATCAGCCCTCAAGACATTATAAAAGTCGCCCAAGAACAGCCCGACGTTCCGCTTAACTCACTCGAAGGTTTCATCCGCCAAGTGATCGGCTGGCGAGAGTTTATTCGTGGCGTCTATCTAACCAAAGGTCGACAACAGCGAACTACCAATTTCTGGAAACACGATCGCTCCATTCCAAGCTCCTTTTACGATGGCACGACCGGCATAGAACCAATAGATGTCGTGATTCGCAGACTGCTTAAAACGGGTTACTGCCATCACATCGAACGGTTGATGATTCTCGGGAATTTTATGTTGCTCTGCGAGTTTCATCCCGACGATGTTTATCGCTGGTTCATGGAACTCTTCATCGACTCGTACGATTGGGTGATGGTCCCCAACATCTATGGGATGAGCCAACACGCCGATGGCGGAATCATGACGACCAAACCATACATCAGCGGTTCCAGCTACGTTCTTAAAATGAGTGACTTTAAAAAGGGAGATTGGTGCGCAACTTGGGATGCATTGTATTGGACGTCCGTTCTTTGAAAAGAATCCTCGCATGCGCGTCATGACAAGCCAGCTCGACAAGATGGGATCAAAACTACAAGACCACCAAAAGCGCGCCCGCCAATTCTTGGACGCTCTCTCCTAAAAGACGGCGATCCCATCACCGTCTTGTACCAAGAGCATGAGGCCATTGGCTACTTGTCGAGGCCAGCTGCGCGAAGCAAACCATCGTAGCCAAGATATCGAATCGATCCCGGCACGAATTTGGGATCTCGAATCGACTCCGAGGCAAAATCATAACTAAGTCCTCTCGTTTTACATGCAATCTTTGCCTCAGGCCTGAGTAGTTTGATGGCCGGTAACATCCAGACCGTTGATGGAGTGCCAGTCAATTCCATCGTCACCCCCGATTTCGATAGATCGTCGACGACACCGAGGAGTGTTGCGAATCGTCTGATCGCTAAAGGTGCGTTGTAGCCATACGTGTAGGAAGCAGACAATCGTGGGTTCTTAACAAGCGACTGCACCGCTCCCGAGTCGAGTCCATAGACATCCTCAATATTGAGCCTCGTGGATCCATCAGGGATGTCGCTATCGGCATCGTCGGAGAACGCCACGCAAAACGTTACGTTTTTGGTTGCAGGGAGAGGGCTAACAAGCTTGCCAATCAAGGCTCCCTGTCCATTGGCAAATCCGACGTCACTCGTCTTGGTGATGCTCTTGGCCAGCTCGTTGGCTGGGGAGAGTGTGCCGAGCCAACCGTCGCGAACTAAGTCAGGGGACGATCGCAATTGCTTTTCAACATCTGCCTGCCATGCGGAGAGAAACTCTGCTTCAAAGCCGATGCCGATTTTGGGCTCAGGATGATCTTTGTCCCAAACGGAAAGCTCTTCGGGAGTCAAATAGGTAAAGTCACTTTCCAAAATTGGTTCTTTCAGCCCCAATCCGAAAAGACGATTCATAAAACCATACATGGCCACACGAGTCACATGGTTGTAGTTGTGGCCGAAATGCGTTGCCGATTGAAACGTAAATCGATCGGCAGCTCCATACAGCCCGTAGAGTTTTTTCAGCTGTGGCACGCCGTCGGTGGCCATGTTTTTCGTCCAGTCGTTGGCTGCGTTGAGGCCCATGGGCTTGGGAGCAGTAAGTGCAGCAATCTCGACATTGCCGGTGCCGACTCGCAAGCCACACGCGTTCTCGCAGGTGCACCCACCTTGCATTCCAGTGCTGACCATCACCACCGGGTAGGCACCACTAAACCTCGGTTCGATAGCAGAAGCGATAAACGTTTGCGTTCCACCACCACTAGCACCCGTGATCGATAACTTAGACGGATCGACATCGTCTCGGCTGAGAAGATATTCCACTAGCTGCAACGTGTTAATGGTTTGGATCCCCATGACGTTTTGACTTAGCTCTTCGGCGCGAGAACTAAACAAAAGCCATTGACCCGCTGGCACATCAGGGTTGGGACCATGATTTCCGAAGCCGTGGGCGCGATTGAAATCGATTTGGCGACTGTCCGCATATCCGAGCATGTCGTAATGCAAAACAATGCAACCCATACGAGCCAGCTGCACGCATCGAGCTTGTAAAGGACTTCGAGCCGCAGACTCGAATCGTTCTGCACCGTTGGCGATTTCGTTTTTGATTTCGCCTTCACTGACCTTTAGAAATCGCCCGTTGGTCCAGTGACCATGCGGACATAACACCGCAGGTAACTTTTTGCCCTTGGTATCCAGCGGGCTATAAAGGCTACCTGTTACGTAAAGGCCGCTAAACGACTCGATGTAAAATTTTTCCACCGCATAACCATCCATCTCGCGGCGAGAATGGATCGTGGGTTTGAGCGGCGCCAAAGTCGGCATTGGCGTTAAGCCGAGAGATACTTTGATCTGACGTCGCAACTCCGCAGCTCGGGCTTCCCAGGCCTCTTTGGACACAGGCACATCAAACGGAAAATGCCCATCGAGATCTTTTAGGGGAACCGCATCGGCTGCGGAACGAAAACTAGTGGAGATCAATGTCTGTTGGGAAAGCCCGGTCGATCCAGTAGACAAGGGAATGGTCGACAAAACAAACGCGAGCAGTTTTTTGCGGTTCAGCATTTTGGATAGTAGCTCCAGGGTGGGATGGATTCGAAAGGCGGGGATGCCGGGAGGGTGTTGGTATCGAGTGGCGTAAAAAGAAAAAGGGCGTGAAAAGCAATCTGGTGCGCCGATGCGACTACTTTTTAATTCCTTTGGCTTTCGTCTCAATCCTGCATACATAACTGTCGGCGGTAACGAACAGAGTGCTGCCATCTTCTCCGAAAGAACAGTTGCTGGTTCGTTCCCCTGTGTTGATTCGCCCAAGCAGCTTTGCTTGCGAGTTGAAGATCCAAACGCCACCTGGACCTGTTGCCCAAAGGTTACCCGATTGATCTACAGCGAGCCCATCAGGCAAACCTGGCATTTTGCCGACGGTGCTCGTGGCATCGAAAAAGAGCTTGCCTGCTCCCAAGGTACCATCCTCTTTCACAGGAAAGCTCATCCAGATCGCTTTGTTCGGATCGCTTTGAGCTACATACAAAGTCTTTTCATCGGGAGAAAAGCCGATTCCGTTGGGGCGTTGCAGCTCTGTAGTCAGCAGCGTTACCTCGCGCGTTTTTGGGGCAACTCGGTAGACTCCGAAATGATCTAGCTCTCTTCGCGGATCGTTCTCGCGAGCTGGCAGTCCGTATGGTGGATCGGTGAAGTAGATATCGCCATTGGATTTGAGCGCTCCGTCGTTGGGACTGTTTAAACGTTTGCCCTGGTATTGGTCAGCCAAGGTTACTTTGCCACCGCCTGGAGTAAGTTTGCTGACCCGTCGGTCTCCATGTTCGCACATCACCAAGTTGCCATCCTTGTCCAGCAACAAGCCGTTCGAGCCTGGCTCTAGCCCGTAATAGGTTACACCGGTATACCCCGATGGATTCATAAAGAGCTGGATACCTGTCGACCGAGTCCACTTGAAGATGGAGTTGCGAGGGATATCGGAGAAAAGCAGATGCCCTGTTTTTTCATCGCCGATCCAAACGGGGCCTTCTGTCCAAGTGAAACCGTCGGCGAGCACCTCCAGCTTGGCATCCGCTGCCAATAACTGATCCAGGCTAGGATCGAATCGCTCGATCGTACCCAGTGTTCTAACTTGTTGTGCGTTCAGTGACATAGAACCGTTCAAAAATGTGGTAAGAAGAATTCCTAGGCTGAGTATTTGGCCGGAACGTCGAACTAATTGTTGTAGAAATTTCATGATGCGAGAATCAAACTGGGATGGAGTGGAAGGGAGCTCGGGCCAAGCCTCTGTTGGTATGCTAATCGTATCATATCGAAACCAATGGTGGGCATGATAACTCTTTGGGCCGAGACGGTGAGTTTCTCGTCCGTAAGGAGCCTGCTGACTACTCGCGACAGCGTCGGTCCACGGCGCAGCAGGAATCGCGAATCGGGCCGTTTTCCGTTCATCTGAAGCGGTTTTCAGCCGTCAGAAATGCCATTCGGTGATGTTTTCCGGGCAGACGCGGGTAACTTTCGATTGACGATCCCCGGTCTGGGAAGCACACTGCCTACAGTGACTTTTCGCGAATTAGTCGAACCTCACCAGTCACGGCTTACATTTTTATTAGCAACGAACCTACTTGAGATTTGCTTCATGAAACGATTTGCTTGTTCGTTCCTCTCGTTTGGCTTGGCCTTTTTGGTTTCTGGCAATGTTTTGTCGCTGAATGGTCTTGCTCAAGACGCGACTCCGCCTAGCGACAGCAAGGCCACCGAACCATGGGGTGACTCGCTCAACTCGGGAATTTTGGGTGCCTTTAAGCATCGCAGCATCGGGCCCGCATTAATGTCGGGCCGAATAGCCGACATCGCTATGGATCCATCGAACCCGAATGTTTGGTTCGTGGCTGTCGGTTCGGGCGGTGTCTGGAAAACAACCAATGCGGGCACAACCTTTACACCAATCTTCGATGGACAATCAACTTTCTCGATCGGTTGCGTCACCATCGATCCCAACAATCACGACACGATTTGGGTCGGCACCGGAGAAAACGTCGCTGGGCGTCACGTTGGAATCGGTGACGGTGTCTACCGAAGCAAAGATGGCGGCAAATCGTTTCAGAATATGGGACTCCCGCAAACCGAGCACATTAGCAAAATCATCGTTGATCCGCGTAACTCCAATGTGATCTACGTAGCAGCCCAAGGACCGTTGTGGTCACCCGGTGGCGAGCGAGGTTTGTACAAGTCGGTAGATGGTGGGGCAACATGGAAGAATGTCTTGAGCAAAGGTCCGTACACGGGTGTTACCGATCTAGTCATGGATCCGGAAAATCCTGACGTAATCTATGCGGCAACTCACCAACGACACCGAACCGTATGGGCCCTGCTCGATACGGGACCGGAGTCGGGAGTCTTTCGATCGAACAACGGCGGTGAGTCTTGGCAAGAGCTTACGAACGGTATCCCCGGTGGCGATAAAGGCAAAATCGCATTAGGCATATCCCCTCAAAATCGCAACGTCATCTATGCTTCCATCGAATTGACCAACCGAAAAGGAGGCTTCTTCCGGAGCTCCAACGGTGGTGATAGCTTTGAGAAGATGAGCGACTTTGTTTCTGGAGGAACAGGGCCTCACTACTACCAAGAAATCTACTTGGACCCACATCGCTTTGATGTGATCTATCACGCGAACGATACGTTTCACCCGACGGACAAAGACTTTGTCTTGGTGGGAACCGATGGCGGGATTTATCGATCCAGTGATTTCTGCAAAAGCTATGTTTATTATGGGAATTTGCCATTAACACAGTTCTACAAAGTGGATGTTGATTACGATCTCCCGTTTTACAACGTGGTCGGCGGTACTCAAGATAACAACTCGCAGTACGGTCCCAGCGCAACGCGGTTTGTCCAGGGAATCACCAACGCCGAATCGATCCCGAAGATCCCAATATCATTTACTGCGAATCGCAAGAAGGTTTCATCCAACGATTTGATCGTCGCACTGGCGAGTCAGTGGATATTCGCCCGCAACCGGAAGCTGGCGAAGAAGGTTTCCGATTCAATTGGGATTCACCGATCTTAATCAGCCCGCACAATAGCAAACGAATCTACTTCGGTAGCAAGAAACTGCACCGAAGCGATGACCGCGGCGACTCGTGGAAGACTATCAGTCCAGACCTTTCAAAAAATATTGATCGATGGACACTGCCTGTTATGGGGCGTGTATGGGGAATCGATGCCGGCTTCGATCTTTTGGCAATGAGTGCTTATGGCAACATTACGTCGATTAGCGAATCACCCGTCAAAGAGGGACTCATTTATGTCGGTACCGATGATGGGCTTATCCAAGTGACCGAGGACGGTGGAGCAACGTGGCGAAAAATCGATCGCTTCTTTGACATTCCCGAGGGAGCATTCGTCAACGATGTCAAAGCGGATCGTCACAATCCTGATGTTGTGTATGCCTGTTTGGACCACCACAAGACGGGTGACTACAAGCCTTACGTTATCCAAAGTAGCGATCGTGGCCGAACATGGAAGAGTATCGCCAACAATCTTCCCGATCGTCATCTGGTCTGGAGAATCGAACAGGATCATGTGAAGCCAGAGCTTTTGTTTCTAGGCACCGAGTATGGCTTGTTCTGTTCACTAGATGCAGGCAACAAATGGCACAAACTTTCCGCAGGTCTACCTACGATCCCTGTTAAAGACATCGCCATTCAAAAGCGAGAAAACGATTTGGTCTGTGCGACGTTTGGACGGGGCTTTTACGTTCTGGATAATTATTCTGCTCTACGAGAACTAACTCCGGAACAGCTCACGAAAGATGCTCATTTGTATTCCGCACGCCGAACATGGTGGTACCGCCCTGGTGATAAGCTTGGTGGCGTGAAAGGCTTTCAAGGGGACTCGTTCTTTAACTCTAACAATCCAACTTTCGGGGCTGTCTTCACCATCCATCTCAAGGACTCTTATAAATCCCTCAAGGACAAGAGACTAGAAGAGGAAGAAAAAGCCAAGCGAGAGAACAAAGACGCTAGAGTCGCAACCATCGAGGAACTGGAGAAAGAAGAGGCCGAGATTTTGCCGGAGCGATACCTGCAAATCACCGATGAGTCGGATGCATTTGTCGCTCGCGTGAATCTACCTTCCGACAAGGGACTGCATCGGGTTTCTTGGGATCTGAGAAGAGCCCCATTGCCCGGTATCCCTTTCCGTCCCATCGCTTTCCCGGGCAAGTACAAAGCACAGGCGTTCGTTAGTGAAGCCGGGGCTTCTAAAGCAATCTCGGACAAGATTGAGTTTGCCGTAGAACCGCTCGCTGCACCGAGCATTGCAAGAGCATCAAAAGAAGATTTTGCGGGATTCCAAAAGGCTATTGCAACCCAACAAAGCTCGATTGACCGCGCTGCGAGACGGCTGGCAAAAGCAGAGGAGTTGCTCGATGAAGCGTTGGGACTCATTACCCCGATCGTTGCCGATCCAGCCGCACTGACGGCTGAGATTGCAACGCTTAAGAATGAGGTGAAAGCCAAGCAAAAGGCACTGTTCGGCAATTCTCTTCAGACAGAGCGATTCATCGAACAAGTTCCCGCACCGGCGATTCGATTGTCGAATATCGCGTTCAGTGCATTCGGTTCGACACACGGTCCGACCGGAACTAACAAACAGCAGTTGGCGATTGTTGAAAAAGAGCTTGCGACTCTACTACCTGAAGTGGATCAATTGATCGATCAAAAGGTAGCCGCGATCAAGGCCAAGATAAAGCAACTGGGCGTTGTCTTGACGAGCGATCCCAACTAATTGGCCGATCTAAAGTTGCTACCTCGATAACGAGATAGTTCCATCACGACAAATCAACGCCGCTCTTTGTAGCGGCGTTTTTTATTGCGGTCGAGAAATCTGTTGTCCCGTGTCTATTTGTCGGAGTGAATCATGGTCGCATCAAAGCTGGCTGCCGTTTTCGTGCCGGAAGCACCAGCGTCTGAGTTTGCATCTTGTTTTGGTGGCTTTGAAGATGTCATTCATGTTGAAGCCACCATGCTTCAGCTTTCTCTCGGCACCAATCGTCGACTACTGGGACTAACTCAAGCTTGATCGCAAGGTCCTGTGTTGGCGGTCCCTTAATGAGCCATCGTGCCAACCCTTTTCCTAATCGAAATGATTCTTCACAGGGATTTGGCGAGTTGTGGTTACGACAAGATTACAATGAAGTCGCCTTAATGCCAAAGAGATGCTTCTCACCCCGGATGATGAGCATGTCTCCGCTAATCGCCGGGGTGGCCATGACCGATTCATCGATTTGGTTTTGAGAGACGATTGTGCCTTCATCATCAAATGCCACGACAAACGTCGAGCCTTCTTCGCTGGTACAGAACATGTACTCGTCGTTAGCAATCACCGAGGCCGTGAATGCACTCGCCTTAGCCCCTCGCAATCGCTGACGGAACAGTCGCTCTCCCGATTCCAGTTTGTAACAACTTACGATTCCCGAATTATCGAGAACGTAAAGTCGGTCTTTACGAATAAGTGGTGTCGGCATGTAGGGCCCACCTCTCGTAGCGGTCCAAAAAAACGGCTCACTCGATTCCTTTTCTTTGGGCATCTTTAACTCACCCTTGGCTTTGTGCGACAGTGTGACGATTGGAGTGATGGGTCGATATCCGCTTGTTAGCAAAATCAGATCACGGGTCACTTGCGGTGTGGGGACGACAATCTCGGAAAAGCCACCGAGCCGCCAAAGCTCTTCACCCGTCCTCGCGTTGTAACCAGCACTAGCTTTGGTTCCCGCCACAACAACGATAGGGGTACCATCATCAGCAACAAATGCGACAGGGCTACTCCATGTTGGGATGTCATCTCGAATCGTTCGCCATTTCTCTTGACCGGTCTTCAAATCCAACGCTGCGATAAATGCCCCATCTTGATGATCGCACTGCAGTATGACTGTTGATTCGAAGATGTAGGGCGAGCTGCCGAATCCCCATTGATAACTCTTGTCATAGAACCAACCGGAATCGAGTTTGCCTAAATCCTTTTGCCAAACAAGTTCTCCCGTCATCAAATCCAAGCAATAGATCCCGGCTCCTGCAAAAGACGCAACGACGACGCGGCCATCGGTGGCGGGAGTTGGATTGGCATGGCTGGCTTTGAGATGTCGCTTTACCTTGGGGACCTCGCGTACGCATTCCCGCTGCCAAAGAATCTTTCCTGTCGCTCGCTCCAAGCAGAGGACTTGGTAGCTGCAAACTCCGTCACCTTTGACAGAGTCGACATCGCCGTATGCACCTGTTCGAAACCCGGCTTTATCACCCTCTTGATCGGCAGTGGTTACGATAATGCGATCTTCCCAACAGATAGGGGAGGATGTTGCCAGCCCTGGGATGGGAGTCTTCCAAGCGATGTTTTGGTTTTCTTCGGCGTTCCATGAGCTGGGCAGTTTCGCCTTCTCGGAAATGCCACGGGACAAGACCCCGCGAAATTGAGGCCAGTTCGAATCGCTTAACGGAAAATCGGTCGTTAAGGTTAAGCGAGGAGTCAGCGTCTCTTTATCGGTTGTCGCGGGTGTTGGTGACTCGGGTGTTGCCGATTTTTTATTCTCCGCTTCTGTCTTTTCCGCCAGCTCCTTGGCTTCTTCGTTGAGAAAAGGCTCGATCACTGTAATGAGCTTCTCATTGTTGAATCGCTTGGCGGCTAGGTAGGCGTTGGCCAGTCCTTTGGCACTCACCTTTTTCGTATTCAGAAACGGAGTAATCAGCTCTTCGCTCTGAGTACCGATCGCCATGGCTAATCCGGAGTCCACATCGTCAACTCCCTTAGCCAGCAACAGCTCGACGATTCTAGGGCTCTTTCTCATGAGGGCCCAACTGATCGGAGTGAAGCCGTAAAAAGTATCTTTTACATTGGGGTTGGCACCTGCCGCGAGCAAAGCATCCACAACGTCGGCATGCCCATGGTCACACGCCAGAGCGAGAGCCGTCACACCGTAGCGACTCGCGTCGTTCACATCGACGCGTGCCTCAATGCATGCTTTTATTTCGGCCAGATTGCCGTCGGTAGCTGCGGCCCGCAATGTCTCGGCATTTCGCTCTTGGACGCTGCCCGCATCGGCAAAGGCAGGCCAAAACAGACTAAAACTAAGCAGCAAAACGAACGAAAAATCAAAACGAAGCAAGGTGGTCACCTAAAGGATAGGATTCGGGTGGAAAAAATCTCGAAAAGTGTGTCGCATTCCTGGCCGGACTGTCGCATTATACGAATAGTGCCACTCGCCGATTGGTTGCCTGATAATTCTCCCCTAAAAAAACCTCTTTCCGAGCCAACGCTAAACTGCTAAAAGCGAACCCGTGAAAGTTTTTTAACTAGATACAGATGCCCTAGAGCATTGCTGCCGATTTTTGCAAAACGACCACGGAAGGAACGACCATGTCGAAACGTTTATTGCTAGCGATGACTTTTCTTTTTTCTGCAGGCCTCCTCGGAGCCGCTCCCAATCAGTCCCGAGCGAATGAACCTCTACCAGCCGAAATCAAGGCTGGCGAAACCCGGCTAATTCTCAATGGCTCCGGTGCTCGCACCAAGGCCTTTATGGAACTGTACAACGC
>JALOQS010000097.1 GCA_025459355.1 Pirellula sp. | reverse complement strand
ACCAGGAAAAACGCGAAGCCAACGAATAGCAACTTCTTGGTCGGATAGATTCGCTAGGACATCGGGGCGACTTCTAAGGATGACGTGTACGTGATTGGAGAGAATCGCGTAGTTAAGAACATCGATAGAGAAGACAGAGGCGAGCGCTTCGAATCGTCGTCGGATCCATTCGCGTCGATAGGAGTAATCAATGCCCGAGACATCGTCGTCTACGGCAAGGAAAGCTCTCCGTACGCATCGATGCACACAGTGTACTATAGCGATCTCGTCATGCCTAAACTGTTCGGAACGTTTTGGTCGCACCATGATTTTGCTCCTTTAGAAAACGGGTTTTGAGAGCATGATACCGAAAAAAAAAGGACTGTCAACAAACAGTGGATGGCACCATATGGGAGTGTCGACCGCGGAGCGTGCTATCTCAATTGCTAACCGTCCCAGGATGAGCCGTCCCATGCGATCACGCGCTCGATCCATCGTGCTACATCATGACTAAACGTTTCCAATAAGACATGCCCTTTTTCGACCGTCGCTTGATGCGGGTGCCCGATGTGACCAGGTTCGGTGCGATCTTTCGTTATCCATGCTCTCGAACCAGGTCGAAAGGGATTGCCCGGCTCGACCGGCTTTAAGTCCTTGTGCTCTTTGACCAACTTGGGATTAATCGCGAGCATCATGGAGGTCTCCCATTCGCACGCGTGCCCCATTTCCCGTTGAACCAAGGATTCACATCGTTTCCATGGTTCACTTTCCAGCGACCAATAGGTTGTCATGAGCAATAGCAAATCGCTACGGTTGCGGTATTTTTGGCGTACCTCAAAGGTCGCTTGCTTGGCGGGAACATCGTTACCTCCATGTCCGTTTAAAAACACAATACGTTTGAATCCGACGGAAAGTAGGTTCTCGGTAATGCCGACAAGCATATCGAGGTAAACTCGTGGTGGCGCTGAAAGCGTTCCTCCAAAATCTAAATGATGGTCGGAGTTGCCAAACCACTGCACCGGAGTCACCAGAATGGAATCCCCAAGTTGTGCATGAACACGGCTTACCACCTCGGTCAACAAAATGGTATCCGTCGCCACAGGCATATGATGACCATGTTGTTCTATAGCCGCAATCGGAACGATTACCGGTATGTCTCGGGAAAGCCCCGCAAGTGTAGGCCAAGATTGTTCAGCGAATAACATAGCTACCGTTCGTTCTACTTCTTAAACATCAGTACTGCCACGAGACCGACTAGCAAACACAGGCATACGGAAATCAAGATCGCGATGATGATCCATTGGTTCCTTTTTTGCTTTTGCTTGGAGCGAATCGGTTTGGCGACGCTATTAATGGACGATGTGTTCAATAAGCGTCCTGAATCATTCGAGTCTTGATCCGATTCGTTTACCATGCCCTCGCTTGACTGTATCGCGACGCTCGCGCTGATTGCTTCACTTGCGCCGGGGAAAAGCTCGGGCATTATAGCTGTTGCGGCGGTCCATTGCGTCAGTCCATCGAACCAGATCAATGAATCGGCGGTGACGCGATTTTCGGCAATCCACTGAGCCAGCAATTTTGAATCTGCCGGACCATATTGCCCTCCACTCGGTGGACGAACATACCACTGAGCCGAGGGATTGGCCTCAAACGCGGATACGCTCCCAACTTTTTTCGCTGGGGTATTCGATTCCTGCATCGAAAGACTTTTAGATTCGTCTTTCTCTAAGCTCTTCGCTAAGTCTTTCTGCACACCAGTCGGTGAGGGCCTCGCTTCATTCGATTGGCGCAATTTGATCTCAGAACGATTCGATGCTGCATTCTTTTCGTCACGTTTTGAGGTAGTGACTGCAGACGACTTGGTTACGATTTTGACGTTCGAACCGATCGCTGCTTTATTCATGCCCGCTGTTGTGCCTTTGGTTTCTGCACTCGCGGAGACGATTGCGGGTGTTGAGGTCGGCGTGTGAACCCCTTTTTCTTCTAGCGGGATCGAATAATCGGTCGAGTGCAGGGGGATTCTAAACGACTGGTTGCATGCTGGGCATTTGCCCCGTTTACCGGCCTGAAAATCCTTTAGATTTAGCGGATGATTGCAATGATGGCACGCGAATCGAATTCCCATTTCTCAGTCGTCCTATCGATACGATTCGTGGCATTTGTTACAAGACTGATCGATCTTGCCGACCCCCACGCGAGCGCTTTCGGCATCCCCAGCGATGGTTGCTGCAGCAACTGAAGCGGCTGCGTCAGTCATCGCTTGGGAGAACTGTGCGTAGGTTTCATCGTCGGCATCATTCATCCCTTTTTGCTGTAAAACGAGTCCATACGCGGCAACAAGCTCGGCATATTTTTTGACTTCGTCCTTGGATTGCTGAAACTCTTTTTCGCTCGCGGTTTGCTTGGC
The DNA here is from genome assembly GCA_025459355.1 of Pirellula sp. GTDB lineage: Bacteria > Planctomycetota > Planctomycetia > Pirellulales > Pirellulaceae > JBKCUI01. The sequence continues at coordinate 10,612 of JALOQS010000097.1, read as the reverse complement.
CAGGTTTTCGCGAAGAGCCCATTCCAGAATCTTCATTGCGGGAGTTCGATCGGAAGTCTCCTCCCAAGTGATCTCCTCCATTTGTCCTGATAGCTTGCTACCTTTCAGTACCTCTCCGAGATCTTGGGATCGGAGCTTTGCTTCATTGAAGACGGGCTGCGTCCCCACTTTGCAGTTGGATGCCATTCTGGAAAAGATCAGTCGACCGTATGCGGATGAATGTTTCCAACGTATCTCCTCTGGATACTCTTGAATGATGGCCATCAAGGTTGCGACAAGGGTAAACTCTTTACGAGCTTCGATCACTCCACCCGCTGCAAACTTAGCCGGCGTTGTGATCACGCCATCGATTCTAAGTTTGGCTTCTTTCATCAAGTCTTCTATTGAGGAGCCTGAGATTAGTGATTTCCAAGAGCTGTTCGAAGCGGCAGCGCCGTCTGAGCCCGACGAGGCATCTCCGTTTTTAGCCATCGCGTTTACATTGGATTTGCCACTGGTTGTAGAACCTGGCGTCGGCCGTGCTCCCTGCAATTGCGATAGGGCGTCGGCATAAAAAATTCCATCGAAGTCAGATGGGTTGAATTTTGGCGGGGCCGCCCGAGTAGGGCGTTTGACGGGCTTTTGGGAATAAGCAACACCAGTCCAAATCGCTGCACCAAAAAGGGCGATGAGGATGGTAAAGAGGAAATTCTTCATGCGGAATCCAATCGTAATTTATTCCCGAGCAAACTTCGCTTGAGCGAAAAGCCGTTAATCCAGCCAATCGATCCAGCCATTTGTCTCGCCATGTTTCGAGAGGCAGGTCCGACTCTGACCACCTTATACTAGTCATTACTCATTCTAGTCAGTGTTCCCATGGCCGTCACCATTGTCTTGGCCAGCCTATGGGCGGTAAAGTCGATACAGACTGAACGTTTCCACCCAAAGATCCTGTTGGTAAGCCACTTCGCGAGGAAAATGCCCCGCTAAACGCTGAGAATTTCGTCCATGGATTCGATGAGTTTCGTTGTCTGAGCGACCGTGGCTACGGATATTCTAAGGCAATTGGGTCGTTCCCAGCGAAGTCCTGAGGCGATCAGGATACCTCGTTGAGCAAGTTTTTCGACGAGCGGCAAAATGGACGAATCGCTTTCCGCCCAAACGCATGCCGCGTCGGAGCGTGCAACTTTAAAGCCATGCTCCTTTAGACACTCCGTGATTCGAAGACGAGACTCTTTTGCAACGCCTCGCGATAGGATCTGGAATTCCGTATCCTCCAATGAAGCCATTGCCGCAGCGAGACCGCATTGATTCAGGCTGAACGAGCCGACGCGATAGTTCTGCATCTGTTCGATAACGATACGAGGTCCGATCGCATAGCCCACTCTCAATCCGGCTAAACCGTGGATCTTGGAAAAGGTGCGAGTCACGACGATATTCTTACTGCGAAGTGCTAGCGGGATGACCGATCGTTGTTCAGGTGTATCCAAGAAATCGATGTAGGCTTCATCAACGACCGCGATAACTTGCTCCGGAATCTTTTCTAAAAAATCGATGAGTCTTGCTGTTTCAATAGCTGTGCCTGTAGGGTTGTTGGGATTGTTAATGACGACGACTTTGGTGTCCGAGTCGATAGCCTTTAACATTCCGTCGAGATCAGCATCACCATCTGGTAAGAGAGGCACTCGCTTGACGTAAGCTTTGGTGTGTGGGCGTTTCAATGCAAAGGCGCCTAACGCTTGGTAGCTGGGATCGGCTTCGATGATTCCACCTCCCTCTGAAGTGAAAGCATGGGCTATCCCAAAAAGCAATTCCGAGGAACCGCCTGCCAAGGTCAAAACATGCGAATCTTCGCTTGGCGAAATCTTGGAGGATAGTCCGACGGGCTCGGGCATCAAAGGCATATTGTGTTTGCGACGCAGTTGATTCGCTAGCTTGACAGACAGGTCAAACGGATAGTAATGCGCTCTTGAGACTGCTTCGATGGCGGCGGCTGTGGCTTTGGGCGAGCAACCCAACGGATTTTCGTTCAAAAGAATTCGGATGGGTGCATCGGTCGGCAGTTCTGTTGCAGCGGGGATTCTCTCCGACTCCCAATTCGCGAAACATCGCCCGTGTGCGGTCGGAGCGTTGAGGCATGTCCAAGCCGCCGTGCCAGCCAACGCACTGGTACCAGCCAACGCACCAAGTAATCGCCGTCGATTGATTCCCTCGTTATTCATTACCAGAACTCCTTAAGCTTTGTTGTTTCGACGTCGTTCGAATGTCTCGCGACCGATAAATTATTCTCGCAGTCTTAACGTGGCCTGTCGACAATTTCCTTCAAAAATCGTAGAGTTGTACTATTAATCTTGATTTCTTTGCACAGGACCGCCAGCTCACCGCATCACAACTAGACCTATGCAAAGCCATCGAGATTACCCGTGATTCTAAAACACAGCTTGAAATTGAGAAACATCACCATGCTTCGTAGAACTGTTTGTGGGTTGATATTGGGCTTTTCTGTTTGCTCCACCAACCTCGGTACGGGAGCTTTATGTTCGAAGACCTTGGGAGATGAGTGGCCGCAGTGGATGGGCCCCAATCGAGATGGGCTTTGGAACGAGAGTGGTGTCGTCGATGCCATTCCAGAAGCCGGATTGCCCGTTTTGTGGCGAGTCCCCATTGGAGGAGGTTACTCTGGTCCATCGGTATCTAAAGGTCGTGTTCTCGTTACGGACTATTCTGCGGTCAATCCCGAGGTTAACAACGACCCCAGCACGCGAGATCGTCGCGAAGGTAAAGAACGAGTCTTGTGCCTGGACTTCAAGACCGGTGCCGAACTTTGGAAAGTGGAGTATCCTCGACCTTACAGCGTTTCGTATGCGGCTGGCCCCAGAGCGACACCTACCATCGATGACGATCTGGTTTATTGCCTCGGTGCAGAAGGGGATTTGCTTTGCCTCAAGCTAGAATCTGGCGAAGAGGTTTGGAAAATGAACCTCAACGAAGTTTACAAAGCAACCACGCCAATTTGGGGGCATTCGGCGCATCCATTGGTTAAAGGAGATCTGCTGTACTGTCTCGCAGGAGGAAAGGATCATTTGGTAGTCGCACTCGACAAGCGAACAGGAAAGGAAGTTTGGGGGGCTCTCAACGCAGAAGAAATTGGCTATTGCCCACCGTCCATCACGACCATTAATGGCGTGGAGCAATTGATTGTTTGGACTCCCGATAATGTGGTGGGCCTGGATTTGAAGTCAGGTAAAACCAATTGGAGCTATCCGCTCGCACCGAATTACGCGATGTCGATCAGTGCACCACGATTCCAAGGCAACCAATTTTTCGCGAGTGGAATCGGTGAGGTGGCGGCTATGGTAGAGTTCGACAAATCTGGCAAGCCTAGCAAGACACTCTGGTCAGGGGGCGACATGAAAAAAGGGCTCTATAGTGCTAACGCGACGCCCCTATGGATCGGTGATGTGATCTATGGAGCGGATTGCGGGAGTGGCAAGTTTATCGCCGTGGATTCCAAGACTGGTAAACGTCTTTGGGAAACCTATCAGTTGACGGCGGGTGGCGAACGTCGCGCGTCCCACGGAACCGCATTCATGGTTCAAAATGATTGGCGTTCATTTATCTTTGCTGAGACAGGGGATTTGATTTTGGCCAAACTCTCCAAAGAGGGGTTCGAAGAAAAGGGACGTATGAAAGTCTTGGAGCCAACCGGAGAATGTTTTGGTCGCGATGTTGTTTGGTCTCACCCCGCCTTTGCGAACCGCTGCGTTGTGGTGCGGAATGACAAAGAGATCGTGTGTGTCAGTTTGGCTGCCAAGTAGCAAACAAGAATTAGTGCCAATACGCTGGCCAACTAATCGTTATCAATCAAACTGGTCATCTGCGGTCGTATCCAGATGACCAGATTTGTTGATCGCGAGTAGAATTCTCATAGCCACTAACGAGCTGATTACGAATCCGCCCAACCCCATGATGGATAAATCTTGAAGCCCGAGTGGACCGCCATTTGTAAACAGTAGCGGTGGCACCTTGGATGCCATCAAGATAGAAGATCCCAGTAGCAGTGAACTGGTCAGCAAACCTAGAACGAGTCGATTGATCGATGGGCTCAGGCCGCGATGAGATAAATGAACGTCCAATCGTCCCTCTTGAATCAACTCCATCAGCGAACTAATTTGCGAGGGCATGCGCTCGACTAACCCCTCGAGTTCCACATAGAGTCGACGAATACGACGCAGTTGTCGACGGGGCGAGAATCGGCCACGTCGTAGTTGAATCATGGCTGGCTGAACAGCTTCTAAAATGCTAAAGCCCGGCGATAGCTCTCGAATCGTACCTTGGAGAGTCACGAGCGTCTTGATAAGCAGCCCCATTTGACTCGGAAGGGTAATTCGATGGCGATGCAAGATGTCGGTCGCATCATTGAGTGCCATGGCTAGGTCGATGGATTCTATTGGTTGGCTCGAATAGGTTGCAATCAAATCTGCGACATCGTTCGACAACATCGCTTCGTCGATCGCTGGTGGGATTTTGCCCGCTCGTTTGATTAGTGAGGTTAACAGCGCGGAATCTTGACTGTAAACGGCAAACAACATTTCCTCGATCGCTTGTCGGAGCGTATCGTCGATGCGGCCTACCATGCCAAAGTCGAGCAATCCAACCGTCCCGTCGTCCTGTATAAGAATGTTGCCCGGGTGTGGATCAGCGTGGTACAAGCCTTTGACAAAGATCATATCCACGTACAAAGTTGCGATTCGTTTGGCAGCATCGCGTCGTTCGCAATGTCCGTTTTCATCATGTAATGCCAGCGAGTGAATCGATTTGCCCTCTAGCTTTTCCATGGTCAGCATGCGAGCCGATGAGCAAGCGGGGTAGGTGATCGGAATTCTTAATTTATCGCTACTTTGCAAAACGCGATGGAACACCTGGAGGTTAGAAATCTCTCTGGAGAAGCTCAGTTCGCGCCGGAGGGTTCTTGAGAGTTGCTCCACCAACGACTTTGGTTGCCAAGCGGCCAGTTCTGGGATCCGATCCGCCATGACCGCGAGCCCTTGGAGTACCTCTAGGTCTTCGTTAACCTTTGCATGAATGTTGACGTGTTGAACTTTTACCACCACTTTGGTTCCATCCAAAAGTGTTGCATCGTGCACCTGGCCAATTGATGCTGAGGCGATTGGAATCTCGGCGAAACTCGAGAAGACTTCGTTGATGGGGCATTTCAATTCCCCCTCAACAACCTCTCGTACGTCACGAAAGCTGTCCGGGGGGACTTGAGTCTGCAGGCTCTGTAATTCTTGAGCTAACTCTGAACCGACCAGATCGGGGCGCAGCGAGAGCACTTGTCCCAGCTTAATAAACGTGGGGCCTAGATCAGTGAGGGCCATGCGGATGCGAGCTTCTCGGCTGTAGCTCGCGAGCGGAGTTCCAGAATCGTCTTTGATCCAATCGCGGATAAAGTCGACTCGGAGTCTGCTGAGCCAATCGGCTAAACCGTAACGACGCAGCACAACGATGATTTCTTGCCAGCGTCTTAAATTGCGATAATATCGAGGCAGAGCGCTGATACGCATGAGATTACTTAGCGGCGGGCGGAGGGACTGAAAGCGGATCACGTGCCGAATCGGCTTCCGTCCGCATTTTTTCGAACATCTCTTTTATGGATTTACGATATTCCTCAGCGTTCAGGTTTCCAACTGAGATTGGTTGCTCGCGGACGGCCTCTTCTCCTGTCCATCTGAGGCTAAACTGCGACGCAGCAAATCCTACCAACATTCTCGTTTCGTTTGAAAAGATGGTTTGCGTAAAGGTCGATGTGCGAGCGCACTCATTATCGTGAGACATGTGTAGCAGGTCGCCCGATTTCAAGTCCAATACGGCAATCGAGGCCATTGAGGCAAAATTGTTGTTGTTGATTCGGGGCAAATCTATTCGTCGAGTTAGCAACAACGCTGGACTCTCATTTCGATTTTGCAAAATGGGGAACGAGTAATTCACGACCGGAACTGCCTTTTTCCATGCCAACGATCCATCGACTGCCGAGATAGCAAACACGGGGCCACTTACTGGTGCGAAATGGTCTTCCAAGAGGCTAGGAAAGATCTGTAAATCCGCCACCTTGATGCTCGAACTAAAAGGCAACACGACGACTCTATCGCGGAATTTGGCCAGAGAAAGCCTTTGGTCCACTCGATCTGTCTGCGTTATCTCGAGCGCGGATTTATCATAACTGATTCTGCCGGAATACTCTTTTTGATCGGCGACACTCCAGTAGTGATACTGGCCAGCATTGTCCAACGCGACGAGCCCAATTTCTGCATCGACGCCAACAATCGTGTCTGCGGAAAAGGTTCTTTCTAGCAACACATTACCGCTGGATAAATCGACTAGACGAGCAACGCCACTTTCCGAAGCACCAAACAACGCCAACTTGCCAAGTGCAAAAAACTCATTGGTCGAGTTCTTAAACGGAATGCTCTGCGTGTCCTGGCCGTCTCGCAAATCCAAAATTCGAATCTCTTTGCCTGGCCGAATCGCGTAGATGTTATTACCGTGGACCGAAAAGAATTGGCCCGCCATGTTCGTGCGATTCCAGAGCACTCTTTTGTTATTGAGGTCAAGGAATTCGAGCCTATCGTTCTCGAATACCAGAATTCCTCGGCGACTTACCGACAAGATGGCAAACCCACGTTCCGCGACGCGGTTACCCCAAAATGACAGATAATCGCCGCGTGAGGTTCTACCGCGTGTCACTTGAAGCGGTGGTGTGTAGCTGGTGTGCCAGAGTTCTGATAGCTCAGAGAAAGAGACCTTTTCATCGAGCCCGTTCAAGCCGACAAGCGTTCGGTTACTTTCCAGTACGATCCTGCCGTCAACAGCGTATACTGTTGGCGATGATCGATCCCAGCCAATGCTTGGGATTCGGATATTCCAACCTAATCTCGCTTCTGGATTGAAGAGTGATAAGAACTTTCCGGAATCGCCCCATCTAAAATCCCATCCGCGCATGGCATCGCCGATCAATCGACCTACTTTTGCTTGAGAGGGACTTGGGCGCACCAAGCTGTTTTGCAAGGTCATTGGGTCGTTTCGAATCACCGTAAAATCGACTCTACCCTTTGGCCATTTCGCAGCATCCGTGGATGCAATTTCGGTGGAGGGGGCGCTGAATTCCGGTACGCCTCTTGGCAAAAACCGCTGTGTTAGTGGTAGCGAACTCTTCCACGATTCCAATTCCTTTTGCGCCGACTCGTCCAGCGATTCCATAAGCTTCTCAGCGAGCTGCTCGCGGCCGGTCGACGAATATACTTTGGCCAAAAGCAGACGCCCTGCGGGATCGTTGGTCAGACAAGCTTCGATTGATTCAGCGGTTTCCTTTTCGAGAAGCAACGTTTCAACATCCAGGTAGCGACGTTCGTTTAGCAATTCCTCCGCAAAGCGATTTCTGACTAATTCTGTCCCGGGTATGCCTCGCAGCAAAGTCAGTCGTTTGCGTAATGAAGCGGGAGACAGCAGGTCCAGTTGTTTAAGTTGCTTATCGATCGCTTGTACAACGTTGGGATATTTGCCGAGATCACCGAGTTTTTCTGTGGTCTTTTCAATCTTGGTTGCAACCCAATGCTCTTGTTGAATGGAAAGGTCGGGAGAGATTCGTAGCAACTCCGTCTCCGCACCTAGATCCGTTTGTTTGTTGGCGATTTGCTCCACAATGTCGAGTGTTTTGAGCAACGCCTCTTCGGAGCGACCTCGCGATTCTAGGGATGCGATCAGCTTGCTTACATAGTTAAAGTCGTCATCTAGGTCGATTTTGTATTGGGAGATTCGTCCCACAAACTTATCAAAATCCAATTCTAGAGCAGACGACGCAGCCTTTTTCAACTGTTTCCAACTGCTTGGATTAGCAGGATCAGAAAGGTAGGCTCTTTCCAAGGTGTCGAGGGCTTCCTCGATTCGATTTTCCGAAAGAAGCACTTCTCCTTTTTTTACGAGCGCATCGATGGAAACCGATTCTTGTGCTAACTCATTCTTTATCTCTTCGCTTACGATGGATTTGACTTTGTAGCAGGTCAATTGAAACGGCGACACCGACAGCACACGGTCCGTTGCGAACAACAGATTGCCCAATGGCTCGTCATGTTTGGTGGTGTTGGTGATTTTGCCCGACAATATGTCAATCTCTAAGATTTGTTGCAACGAAGTGGGCAAATAGTAAAACTGGTCGCGACGTACCCCGCGTCCAACGACTTGGGCGCCTCCGTCGAGATTGGCTAGGTTCCATTTCATTTTGCCAGTCTTTAAGTCTAAGCCGACCAGCGAGTTTTGATAAACACAGAGGACCGTATCGCCGGCAATTCCCCCGACGTATCGAAACGGACCAACCTCGGATTGCGAGATTTGCCACAGGACTTTCCCGTTCAATACCGAAACGGCATACAATTCCAATCCATCCACAGGTGCATAGACCGCAACACCTTTTGAAATCGTCGGAGTCAAGTCGGCTGATCTGGTGTCAAACGGCGAATAGTCTCCCGATTGAACCGCTCCGAACGCGCCCGCTTGGGCTAAGGATAAGGAGTCTTTCACTTCGTACTTGAGCGCCCAGGCTAACGATTTGCTCTGTCGATCGAATGCCACAAGGTGACCAGACACGGTCGGACAAAGAATCATGTTTCCATCAATCGATGGAATCGCCCCAACACTTCGCAGGAGCGCATCATCCGTGATAGGACCAGATAGATTGGTTACTAGCGGTTGTTGCCAAAGCAGTTTACCTGACTTTGGATCGAGCGAGAACAAAAAGACGTCGCCATTTTGCTCACCTAAAACGTATAATTCGTCTCCGTCGGGCTGCGGAGCGCCCAAGAAAAATGTGTTGGCTAAGCGTGGCTCAATCGGGCTGGCGGTGCCTCCTACCTCCCATTGAATCTTACCTTGTTCCGGAACACTCCAACATTGAAGAACATTGTTGGGAAGCTCTAAACCTGGGCGTGCGATACGTGCGTTCTGCCCGAGAGCATACTGCTCTGCCACATCCATGCTAGGTCGTTCGCAGAGTCCAAAGACTCGCTCGCCATCACTGGACAACTGACCATAAGAGGTCTCACCCCAAACTCTCTTTACCAAATAATCGGGAGCAAACGATTCCTCCGTACCTTGACTACGCATCGTCAGTATTCGGTCCATTGAATAGCCAACAGGCATACCGGTATAAGGACACTCCCACAAGAACAAACCGGTAGGTACATCAAATGCCAGGATGCGATGGTCATAGGTCGGGATGATAGCCACTCGCCCCACATGAATGGGCACCCTCGATGGGATTAAGAACGAGTCCTTCTCGCCACGTTCTAATTGAGCCTTTAATGTGGCGGCCAGGGCTCGTTTTCTAAAATCGGATTCGTGTATCTCGGAGTGCCAATCCCTAATCGTTAACGTCTTACTGGCTAGCGTGTTCGCATTTCGCCGACTGTCTCCACCTAACGTCAACGGGCGACTGACGATTCGATCTTGATAAGCGGGCATCCCTTCGGTCAGTTGAGCTAACAGCGCGGCCGTGTCGGTGCCACTGGACCAAGCAATCTCTTTTCCGTTCCAGTTAATCTTTGACGCTGGCGAGTTCCCCCTTAGCAATTCTAAAATCTCTATCGCAGCGGACTTGTCACCGATGGATGCCAGATTGACCGCTGCAGAAAAGGCGAGCCGCGGCCCTAGTTTTTCAACTGCCCTGGATTGAGAAAACAATCGCAAATACAACGACGCAGCACTGCTGGAGTCACCCATCCGAACAGCACGCTCTGCCAGTAGCAAGGTTGCATCAATCCCAACGGGCAGAAAGTCATACTTCTTAGATAGATCTGAAATAACAGACCAATCAGCGCTCGCGGAGGCCTCGGCGAACAATCGCTCCGCTTCAACACCGTACTTAACTTCTAAAACTTTCAGACCATCCGCCGGCAACTTGTCGATAATTCCTCGTACGCGTTGAAACAACGAGCCCTTAACGACATTGCCCTCTTTGCGTTTTGAAGGAGCGATAAAAAAATCGTAACCTAGGTCTTCGCTTTCCTCTCCCTCTAGCCCGAGCAAACTGCCTAGCGCAACGACAGCGGAATTCCATTGTTCGTTTTCGATGGCCTCCTCTGCGTCTTGTAGCAGCGACATGACTTCACGTGCGGGTCGCGTTAGATCCGATTCTCGCTTTGTGCGAACCCTGCCCATGAGTTGCGAGAAACCAATATCCTGCAACAGAAACAGGAATAACAGCCCCATAACCATCCGCTTGATCGCCCCGGGATGAATTGCGGGTTTCGAAGTGACGATTCGTTGAGACTCTGGGGAAATAAAAGGAAGGTTGTGTTTCATCGCATCCATTGCTCTGCTGGGATTCGTAATGTAGTTCAAGCCTGCGAACCAAACTCGAGATCTTCTCATAGTGTAGCCCGAACGACCTCGAAACTAAACACGTTTCCACGTACAAACCGACGGTATTGACCCTAGAATCATTCAGAAATACTTCGATATAGCAGGATTTTTATCCAGACTACAGGGACTTCAAACCCAATCGCAAACAAGGTCAGGAGGCGCCTTTATCCGTTTCGTCGGTCTAAAATCACCTTGCCTAAGATCAGAAAAACATTGA
>JALOQS010000362.1 GCA_025459355.1 Pirellula sp. | reverse complement strand
GTCGAGCGAAATCGTATTGGCGTAATCTCGGTCTCCGTCACCTGTCGCGGCTGCTGTAAGAAATTGATCCCCGTTATTGTGTCCGTGCACATTTCTCGAAGCGATATGCGAAAAACCGGATAGTACCGTCAGTTCCTTTCGAAGAGGCTCCAACGTCTCCATGCACTTGGAGAACTGGAAATCGTTGCCGTTACCATGTGGAAACCAAGCCCAATCTGCATAGGCTGGATCAATCGGTAATGGCATAGGAACGCCATCCGGAAAATAGAAACATCCCAGTCTTCGCGGATTAGAAATCTCACCACCGCGAGCGCTTCGGTTCAGCGATCCCATCATAGGAATGGCGAGCGCTACACCTGTTCCTCTTAGGAATCGGCGACGGTCAATTCGGTTTAGATCTAGTGGCATAACATTTCCTTACAAGCTTGTATGAGCTACCAAAACCGTACTGTATCTATCGGCATCGAAACAACTCGCTACACACGATTTTTGTCACCATGGTTTTGAGTCCGTCACCCTCTAATCGCACTTGGGCTGTGATCCGTTCGATGTCTGCTCGGTCTGCGAATTTTATGGGGCGTCCCAAAGCGTACGTTGAAAGTTTGTGCACCATGGCTCGCACGAACTGATCCTGTCGATTCTCTAACAGAAACATTTTTAAACCGACGATACCTTCAATGGTTTGTTCGTTGTAAAGCTTGCTTGATGCATCGACAGGCTTTCCGTTGACTTGGTCTCTCCAGCGGCCAATCGCATCGTAGTTTTCAAACGCAATTCCCCATGGATCGATTTTCATATGGCATGCCATGCACGCTGGGTGATTGCGATGATCCTCGATTCGTTCCTTCAATGTCATTTTCGCGATCTCAGGATTGGCAAGATCAATCTGAGGAACAGCGGGTGGAGGAGGTGGTGGAGGATCGTTGAGCAAACTCTCGAGGACCCACTTACCTCGTTTAAGGGGGTGGGAATCTGGATAATCGGAATTCATTGCCAACAATCCAGCTTGGGTTAACAAGCCGCCGCGCCGAACATCGCTTGGGTTTAATGAAATTCTCCGGAATTGGTTTCCGTAGACGCCGTCGATTCCGTAATGCCTCGCTAAGCGTTCGTTCGCGACGGTGTAATCGTTGTGCAGAAAATCCAACACGCTGGCATCCGAACGGAGTATCTCTCGAAACAACTCGATCGGTTCTTGTCGCATGGCTTCTTTTAGCAACGGATCAAATCCCGGAACGTTTTGCTGAATATTGAGGAAGTCGAGAAGCTCAATGTTTAGCCATTGCGCTACAAAATGGTCTGCGAAGCGAGTGGATTTGGGATCAGCAAGCATCCGGGCTATCTGAGCGTTGAGGACGTTGATATCGCTTAGAGAGCCATCGCGAGCCGCTTGCAATAGATCTTCATCTGGAATGCTACTCCAGAGAAACAATGCCATGCGAGTCGCAAGCTCATGGTTGGGGATCAGTTCACGCGTGTCCGATTCCGCATTGGTTTCCGTCCGTTGACTTGCAGTTGATCTATCCGGCACGACATAAAGAAAATGAGGAGAGGCGATGACCGATGCGAGAATCTCAAGAGTCGCGGATTCCATACTTTCGCACTCAGGTCGAATATCGGAATATCGCTTCATCTTTTGCAAGATTTCTTCACTTGCGATAGGACGACGCCACGCTCTAGCCATAAAGCGGGAAATGACGCGGGTCGCGTAATCTACTTCGAGTTCGTTTTCTTCACGACTTGGAAAGATGTTGGTGTGAGAGCGAGGTGGCCACTGATCAAATGCTGGAGACTGAACCTCAACATAGTCAATTTGGATGTCGTTTGTCGAAGCAGAACTATTCACTAAACGAATGTATTCCGAGGGGCTCGGCATAGCCCCCATAGGCGAATCGCCTCGGACTGAATTGCGAGGATAGATTTCGCCCAGTTCAATCACCCATTCGTAGTACGTCGGCGCATCATTGGTCGCATCGATTACTCTATCGTGATCGCCTACCGGCAGCAGGGCACGGCCTTCGTTGCTCGCTTGCCAGCCAAAGTAAAGCCGTAAGCTGGGAGGATTCTCTTTCTTTGAGTCGACGCGTGACGCTCGAACGCGAACTCGCATCGGTCCCTGGTCGGGAAGCTGGTCTCCAAGCTCGACATTGATCCATTGTCCGGCGGGCAAGATCGCAACGTGACGGAATGCTTCAGGCTGTTTGTGCAGGGAATTGCGAGGAGGGTTCGCGTATTTTGCTTCGTCGTAATCCCAGTTTGCGATCGCGGTGCGACCATTTTCGAGGGCTCGAAAGTAGCTTCGAGAGTGAGGTTGCTGGAATTTCTGCTCTAGTTTCTTAAGTTCATCTTCCAGCTTTTCCGGGGTATCTTTGAACTCCTTCCTTAGCTTTGCTTTTTCTGCTTTTTGTTTCGGCCACTCCAATTTGGAGACGTCCGTCATCGAAACACCCCAGTAAAGTGATTCCGGTTTTGGAGCGAGGTGGATCGCACGAGACAAGGCTGCGTGAGCTGATCGATAATAGGTCTCGAACTGGGTGACTGACATGTGCAAATGTTCGGTGCTGTTTTGAAAGCCATCTTCCGAGTTCGCTTCTGGCGGAAGATCTTTCGCGAAATCCCAGGGCAGGCCCAGCAGGTCTTGCAGGGCATAATTATATTCGTAGCGAGTTAATCGCCGGAACGAGGAGTGAACAGCAGTGTTGCGTCTCACAATCGAGGCCGCTTGTAATTCATGGGATAGCCAAGCGGCAATTTTCGTTCTTTCGTCATCCGATATGTCGGTGCTATCGGGTGGAGGCATCTCTCCTTTAGTAATCACAGAAAAGATCTCATTCCACCAATCCGCATCCCCGCCGGTGTGCAAATTCGGATCGAGCGTATCGATTCGAATGTTCCCTTGCGGGTCAGATTCACCATGACAATCGAAGCACGCTTTCCTTAGAATCGGCTCAATCGAGTTCCTGAATTCTTCGAGTCGCGGTTGTGGGAGTTTTGACGCGGAGGGGTCGGCGGCCGAAGTTGTTTCTAGAGCCTTTTTGTATTGCGAACGAATCAGTCCGGTCCGTTTCAGCTCCGAGAGTTTCGAGGCACTGTCATCATCTGGTTCAACTGCTTGGCTAGTGGTAGCGCGTGCTCGTGTAGGTTCAGTCCCCTCGACCCCGTCTTCGAATGCAGGCAACAAACCTGGCAATAAGAAAAGCATAGCCAACCCACCGAGCAGAATCAGAAAGCGATACCGGTGCTGACCCACTTTATGTTGACTACTCGCGTTTTGGATTCGAAGAAAATTCATGGTTCATGAAGTGTACTGTAGCAAGGACCAAAAGCGCACGATGGGCCTGATATATTGAGCCAGGTCGTAGCTGGTTTAGGATAACCGAAAAAATCGCCGTTTGTTGTCCAAACAATACTTGTCTAGACAATTACTTGTCATCGGACTATGATTGGGCCGTGTAGGAGTGTGCGTATACCAAGCTTTGGGAATTTTGGTTTTTTGTGAATGAATAACCTCAATCTAGCGATCCACTTTTTCGCTCAAATTGCGATCATTCTCGCATTTTGCAGAGTGGTCGGGCTCATTGCGAAGCGGTTTGGGCAACCCCAGGTGGTCGCCGAGATGATTGCCGGCGTGCTGCTGGGACCGTCCTTTTTCGGGTATTTCTGGCCTGAGTATCAGAGTTGGATTTTTCCGTGGGACCCAACTCAAAAGACCCGTGATACACAAAGCTATCTGTTCCCAGCGTCGCAGTTGGGATTAGCACTGTACATGTTCATTGTCGGAATGGAGTTCCGAATGGACATCATCCGGCAGCATTTAAAGTGTTCGATTGCGGTTTCGCTCGCTGGGGTAATTACCCCATTTCTCTTAGGAGCGGGATTGGGTTGGTTCTTTCTCAACAACACCAATTTGTTTCCGGAGAGAACCACTGCCTTTGAAGCGATGCTCTTCTTGGGTGCATCAATGTGTATCACGGCTTTCCCAATGTTGGCGAGGATCATCCACTTTAAAGGCTTAACGGGAACCACGATGGGGACTGTGGCAATCGGCGCTGGAGCGATCGATGATGCGACTGCGTGGTGTTTGTTAGCGGTGGTGTTGGCGAGTTTTGATATGAATCCGTCGGCGGCCATCAACAACATCGCGGGTGGAGCCGCTTTTACAGCCGTATGCTTTTTAATAGTCAAGCCTGCTTTGGCACGTGCTGAACGATTGATGATCGATGACGGGCGACTAACGGAATCGGGCGTAGTGATCGGTCTCGTGATAATGTCCTTGGGTGCTTGGTTTACCGATCTCATCGGCCTCCATGCGGTGTTTGGGGCATTTATGATGGGTGCATCGATGCCGAGAACGTATATGTCCACTCAGTTGATTCAACGCATTCAGCCTTTGACGGTAGCGTTGCTTTTGCCATTGTTTTTCATCTACTCGGGGTTGAACACCAAGATAGGATTGCTCAATAGCCCAGAGCTTTGGGGGTATTGTTTCTTGGTGCTTCTAGCGGCGATTGCGGGCAAAGGAATCGCTTGTTGGTTAGCCGCATTAGCAACGGGGCTTCCCAATCGTGAAGCGTTGGGAATTGGTACATTGATGAACGCGCGTGGATTGATGGAATTGATCATCATCAACATCGGCTTGCAACGAGGCATCATATCCGAGGAGCTTTTTGCGGTCTTGGTTATCATGGCCGTTGTTACCACACTCATGGCATCACCGATTTTCGATTGGCTAGTTCGGGGGAAAAGCGACGTTGCCGAGAAGCCAAGCAATCATGCCGCGATCGAATAAAAGTCGTTGAATTGGGAGAGTTGATAGCCCGAGGTTTGTCCGTTAAAGTACGAACCAATCTTACGAGTATGGCTATTTCAGAAATCTTTGAAACCATTTCATCAGGGGGAGTGAGTTAGTCATGTTGACCTCAAAACGTGTCTTCGTTTCGATCTTAGCTACCGCAGCATTGTCCGCGAGTTTATTTAGCTTCCCATGGAATTTGGCGAGAGCCTGCAGTCGTGCCGTCTACTTTGGCAAAGGCGAACAAATTGTCACGGGTAGAACTATGGATTGGAAAGAAGACATGATGTCCAACATGTGGATCATGCCGCGAGGGGTCCAAAGAGATGGTGGCATGGGCGCAAAGGGACTCAACTGGAAGAGTAAATTTGGAAGTGTGGTGGTATCTGTTTACGAAGCCGGTACCGCTGACGGCATGAATGAGCGAGGACTGGTTGCTAACCTACTCTTTTTGGTTGAGAGCGAATACCCCTCGGGTAAATCCGATGACCGTCCACAGATGTCGATCGCAGCCTGGACTCAGTACATACTGGATAATTTTGCAAGTGTGGAGGATGCTGTCTCTGCCATGCGCGAAGAGGCATTTCGTCCGATCAGCGTAACAGCGCCGAATGGCGTCGAAGGAAAGATTCATCTCTCGATCTCAGATCCATCCGGTGAGTCCGCCATTTTCGAATACATCAAGGGAAAGCTCGTGATTCACCATGGCAAGCAATATCAAATCATGACGAACTCCCCCGTCTATGACCAGCAGCTAGCG
>JALOQS010000096.1 GCA_025459355.1 Pirellula sp. | reverse complement strand
TTAGCTGTGATTCTCATCCGTTTTTTGGTCGATTTGTGGGTTTTTTGCTTTGTCATAATTCCATGATCTTTCGGATTTTTGAGGGTGAAGAGTTTAACGGTAGGCGGAAATTCGTCCAAGGGTAAAACGACAGGTAATTTGGGACTTTCCCCGTTTTTCCTCCCCTATCAAACCTAATTTCGCGATATTTGAGGGAAACAGCCGTGTTGATTTGAGGGGGGGCATCTCCTACCATGCACTATCGGGTAACAGAGTTCGCCCCCTCATTCCACCCCAAAATTTTTGTTGTTCTTCCTTTGAGCGAGATTCCCAATGCGAATACGAGCGGACTACGGAGTTATCAAGATGTCGAAATTATTGCTAAGCGGGTTGCTCATTTCGGGAACCATTTTTTCGACCCAGTTCGCCCCGTCTCAATTCGCCCTATCCCAACAACCTGTCCAAATCCCCCGGGTTAACGACGTTAACGAGCCGCCCCCAGAAACCTCCACCATCATTCGCACCGTTCGAGCCCTCGTCGAACGTGAGCACATCTCGCATCCTCAATTCAACGACGAAATGTCTTACCGAGGATTCGATATATTCCTCCGTAACATCGATCCGCTCAAGTCGTATTTGTTGCAATCGGATATCGACGAATTCATGGTCTATCGTGACAAACTCGACGACCTGATCAAAGTCAACGACATCAAGTTCGCTTACGTTGTCTACAAAAAGTACCTCGAAAGAATGAAAGAGGTGATGCCCTACATCCATGAGCAAATCGACGCCACTCATGACTTCACCGCCGAAGAATACATGCCATCCGACGCCAAAGAAATGACTTGGGCCGCTAACGATACCGAACTCAAAGATCGCATTCGCAAAAAGATTAAGCTTGAGATTCTGGCGCTACGAGCTGAAAAGAAATCGGAAGAAGAGATCAAGTCGACGCTGCACAAGCGATATCGCACTATCCAGAACATGAAGTCGCAACTCGATGTTGACGAGCTTCTGGAAATGTACTTGACCAGCCTCACGAGCTCGCTCGATCCCCACACGACCTACATGTCACCACGCGAGCAAGATGATTTTGACGTTCATCTCAAGCTCAAGTTCTTCGGTATCGGCGCGACGCTTCGACCCGATGGCGGACAAACCATTGTCGAAAATGTTGTCCCCGGCGGAGCTGCTGATAAAGATGGACGTCTCAAACCAGGTGACTTGATCGTCGGTGTTTCGCAAGACGGGGAAACCGCTGTGGTCGAAACCGTAGACATGAAACTCCAAGACGTCGTGGCTATGATTCGCGGACCGAAAGGTACCAAAGTTAACTTGCACGTCAAAGTTGGCGGCACCGGTGATACCAAGGTTTATCAAATCACTCGCGATATCGTAAACCTCGAAGAAGATGCCGCACGAGCCGAAATCATCGAACACGGCGAAAAACCAGACGGCAGCAAATACAAGATTGGCTTCATCAATCTACCTAGCTTCTATCTCGATATGGAAGGTGCTCGCAAAGGTTCCAGCAACTTCCGCAGTACACACCGAGATATCGCGAAGATTATCGAAGACTTTAAAGCAAAAGGGGTCGAGGCTATCGTTCTAGATCTCTCTAGAAACGGCGGCGGATCACTCCAAGAAGCCATCGCAACAACCGGCCTCTTCATCGAAAGAGGCCCAGTGGTTCAGGTCAAGACTCCTTCGGGCAAAGTGGAATCCCTGGACGATGAAGAGCAGTTGATCGCATGGAGCGGACCACTCGTGGTCAAGAACAGCAAGATGAGCGCTAGCGCTAGCGAAATCTTCGCGGGAGCCATTCAAAATTACTCCCGTGGACTTATCGTGGGAGACCCCAATTCCCACGGCAAAGGCACCGTCCAAACCCTCCTCGATCTAGCCCAATTCATCGGTTCCAAACGCTCGCAAGGTGGATTGAAACTTACCATCCAACAGTTTTACTTGCCCGATGGGCGTTCGACACAACTCGAAGGTGTTTCCTCCGATGTGATCCTCCCATCGATCACTGCCAAGCTGGATATCGCGGAATCGGATCTAGATTACCCAATTCCTGAGGGCAAAGTCAGAGCTCAACCACACAAAGATTATCAAATGGTTGACGCGGCCATGAAGGCAGATCTGCAAAGTCGCGCCAACAAGAGAATCTCGGAGAACGCTGATTTTGGCAAACTGCTCGATCGTATTGAAACCTACGTTCGGCAAAAGGCAGAAAAGCAAATCCCTCTCAACGAAGAGGCTTACATGGCTCGTCGCAAAGAATATGACGCCGAAAAGGAAGAGGAAGAAGAGCTGATGCCTAAGTCGAAAGACCGCGCCAAGGTCTTTATCGATGACTACTACAACCGCGAAGTTTTGAGCATCACCTGCGACTACATCGATCTGCTAAGGAAATCGAACAAGATCGTCGTCAAGTAGTCGCGATCCCGCCCAGGGACGCAATCGTGAAACGCAATGCGAAACAGCCAGCACAACCTGCTGGCTGTTTTCTTTAACATACCCCCAAACCACATTCCACAAGCTTTTTAACCTTATCGCGGGTTGGCCAACTGTTGACCAACACTTGAGCTCAAAGCGTTGTTATGACTCTTCGTCTCCGCGTAGTTTTGCCAAGACGCTGAAATCCTCAAGAGTCGATGTATCGCCTGTTCCCTCTTTGCCGGCTGCAATATCTCGCAGCAATCGTCGCATGATCTTGCCACTTCTGGTTTTCGGCAAAACGGCGGTGAATCGAATATCATCTGGTACTGCCAAGGCTCCGATCTCTTTGCGAACGTGTTTCTTTAACGCATCCTTAAGCGACTCGTTGGGCTCTTGATTTCGCAACGTAACAAAGACAGCGATCGCCTGCCCCTTGATCTCATCAGGCCGTCCCACAGCCGCAGCTTCCGCAACGGCCGGGTGACTGACCAAGGCACTTTCGACCTCGATCGTACTCAGTCTATGGCCAGAGACATTGATCACGTCATCGATACGACCCATGATCCAATAGTAACCGTCTTCGTCTTTTCGGGCATTATCGCCAGTCAAATAATGGTTGGGAACTCGCTTCCAATATTGCTCGACATATCGCGCATCGTCACCCCATATGCCTCGAAGCATACCTGGCCATGGTTTTGCAATGCATAGCATTCCCCCTTGTTGCTCTCCCACTTCGCGATGGTGGTCATCGAGGGCGACGGGCACAATGCCCGGCAAAGGTCTGGTGCATGATCCAGGTTTGCAATCCACGGCACCCGGCAGCGGCGACATCATGATGCCCCCCGTTTCTGTTTGCCACCACGTATCGACGATCGGGCATCGGCCACCACCTATCTTTTCGTAGTACCACATCCAAGCTTCCGGATTGATCCCCTCACCCACGCTACCCAACAAGCGTAGCGACGACAGATCATGCTTCTCTACATGCTCGTCTCCCCATTTGATAAAGGCCCGGATTGCCGTTGGTGCTGTGTAAAGGATGGTTACTTTGTAGCGTTCGATAATCTCCCAAAAGCGATCTTCAGCGGGCCAATTAGGCGCTCCCTCATAGAGCACCTGCGTCGCGCCTGCTGACATGGGTCCATACACAATATAGGAATGACCCGTGATCCAACCGCAATCGGCCGTGCACCAGAAAATGTCGCTTTCCTTGTGGTCAAAGACCCATTGAAAGGTTCGCTTGGCGTAAAGATTGTATCCGGCGGTTGTATGGCGAATGCCTTTAGGTTTTCCAGTGGAGCCACTGGTGTAGAGGATGAACAATGTGTCTTCGCTGTCCATCACTTCCGGAGCACATTCCGTAGCCTCGTTAGCCACCAATTCGTGCCACCAATGATCCCGACCGCACTGCATTGGCGCGTTGTTATTTGTACGATTGAGCACCACGCAATGCTTGACGGTTGGGCTCTTTTTCAACGCCTCATCAACCGTCTCTTTAAGCTTGAGATCTTTGCCTCTTCGCCATCCACCATCAGCAGTGATAACGAGCGAGGCTTGGGCGTCGTTGTTTCGATCCGAGATGGCTTCGGCACTGAAACCACCAAAGACCACGGAATGTATCGCGCCGATTCTGGCACATGCCAACATCGCGATTGGCAACTCTGGGACCATCGGCATATAAATGCTAACGCGATCCCCTTTCCGAATACCGAGCTTCTTAAGTCCATTAGCAAACTTGCAAACCTCGTCGTAGACCTGTCTATAAGTCAAGACTCGGCGATCGCCAGGCTCACCCTCCCAGAAGAATGCAACGCGGTCACCCCGCCCAGCATGAATATGTGCATCGAGGCAATTGTACGAGACATTGGTGGTGCCTCCCAAAAACCACTTGGCATACGGAACATCCCATTCCAAGGTTTTGTCGAAGGGAGTGAACCAATGCAAGTGCTCGCGGGCTTCTCGCTGCCAAAACCCTTCGATATCGGAGACTGACTCGTGATAAAGTCTCTCATAATCGGCAAATGAGCTTATCAGGGCATTTTGCCTAAATGCATCACTCGGAGGAAAACGGCGTGTCTCATTAAGTACGTTGGCAATTTGGCCAGAAGATTGATCCGACATCCGAGACTCTCGTGTACCAAGGGGAGGAAGTTTGTATGACGCAAAGGGCGTGGATTTTTGCATTAGGACCGCTAAATAGCAACTCCCCGTCCCATTTTACACGAAAAAGCGTCTGGCAATTTGGGCAGCCTGGGTTGTGCCAGGGCCTATCAAGACAACAAGCCTCTATTGCACCAAGGGCTTGAAATTGATATTTGAAAAACACTATGGCCATGGAAACGCGTGCGAATTCCCCTCACTGCTCAACCAACCTCAATACGAGGCTCGGGGCTCCTGCGCGATGTTGCTTCGCTATCGCTTCCGTATTGATGTTGCTCTGCATCCCTACCGGCTGCAATCGAAGCAATCCCTATCTTACGGCCACGCCATCCGGATTCGGTGGTTTGCCAACGACACCTCAACCGGGTCAAGAAAATGCTGCACAATTGGCGGAGATTGAACGACGAGCTCGTTTGCTGGACGAAAACAATCGCCAGCTAACAACGCAATTGGCCCAATCGCAACAGCAAATGCAACTGTACCGAGAACGCAGCGAATTGATGCAGCGGCAACTGGCCGAAGTCTCAAGCCAATTGCAAGGCTCGAAACTGGCACAAAATCAAACGAGCCAACAAGCCCGGAGCTTGGCTGAGCGGATCGAAAACATGGAATCGGCCCAACGACGCCGAGGTGGCGCGAAACTAACCGCTAATACCAGTAGCAAACTCACCGGAAACGGTATCCGAGAATTGGGCCTCAATGTCGAAGAGGATAATGGCGTGATTCGCGTTCGAATTCCCGCTGATCAGTTGTTTCAGTCCGGCACGGCACAGCTTTCGTCCTCGGCATCTGGTCCGCTGGATCGCATCGCTCAAGTGATCATGCGAGATTACCCTCAACAAAGAATCGCCATCGAAGGCCACACCGATAATTCACAACTTTACGGTGGCACTTACACGACGAGCCATCAACTCGCAGCCGCCCAGTCCAACGCGGTGATGGAACAATTGACCAAACGAAACCATCTTCCGACCACCCAATTGTTTACGTTGGCTCACGGCAACAATTACCCGATCGCCGATAACGATTCTCCGGCCGGTCGCTCGTCAAACCGCAGAATCGAATTCGTTATCTATCCAGATACTTGGTAGTCTCCCAGCCATCATCTTGCCACGTCTGAATCGTCATCCGACCATCGCTGGATACGATCGCCCTCAACGCATGATCTCTCGATGTTAAGAGCACATCACGATCTTTACCTTCGAAGTATTGAAGCACTTTCTTGGTGTTCACTCGATCTGAGCAACTGATCATTATCACTTTGGGGTCGCACCAATCCACAAGCAACCGGGACTTGGCATTCAAGGAGCCGTGGTGTGGTGCCATGATGAGATCCACGGTGATCTTTGGCTCTTTTGTAACGTTCTGAATCCCTGGTGGCTCTAAATCACCAGGCAATAGCATTCGCCTACCAGCAAACTCAAACATCAAACACAAACTGCTTGCGTTATCCGAAACGCCACCGAGGTCTGCCGTTGGATGTATCGTCCGAACGGACCAATCCGAGGACTCTATCGATTGCCCCTTTACCCATACTTCAGTGCCAATCCCTCGGCGTGTTATGGAAGACGTAAGATTGCCAAGTGTTTCGGAATCGTGCCGCAACACCTGCGGAGTTGTCGCAAAGCTTCTTATGGCGAATCGCTTTAACAAGCCGAGAAAACCGTTGTAATGGTCGGAGTCAGCATGGGACAAAATCATTCGATCAATCGTGGCATGCTTCTCATACCAAAGTGCATCCGCAATGCGGCGATAACTCCGTTCGTGATCCCCAAGCCGACCAGCGTCGTAAATCCACAACTCATTATCCGGCGTTTGAATCCAAGCATTGGTTCCATGTCCGACATCGATGAACGTTATAACCAATCGCTTCTCGGGAGATGACCATCGGTGCAACATCTTGTATGCCGGATTAAAGGCAATGCCAATCCCAAGCCAAATCAGGAGCGTGAAAAGGAGTCGATTTCGCGAAAAAGCTCGCCGCCGGCCCGAGTAGACCATTAAAACAAGAGCGATTGCATAAAAACCATACATCCATGCAACCGGTGGAGCAGGCCCCCAAAAATGCCCAAAGGGAACCGACTCACCAAGATCCACAAACTGATCCACCAACCACAACGGCACGCCGCAAAAAATGCCGAGAATCGATCCGACGATGGGGACCCAGCCTACAACAATCATGGCGAGCCCCGATACGAGCGCTATCATGGTCGGAAACCACAGAAGCAGATTCAGCGCGATGCTTACTGGGCTGACCACGTGAAATCCATTCCAAACGATCGGCAACGTTACAATCCAAACCCAAAAACTTGTCCTCAGCGCAGAATAGACCCAGGCCATGACGGCGCGATAGGTCCGCATTCCATGCCCTTCTCTAGCTTTGATCAAGCTCATCAGTGCGGTCTGCCTCTTGGTTAGGTTCTCGGAGGAAAGAATCAAAACCGCGACCGCGATAAACGACAATTGCGGCCCAACCTCAAATAGGATTCCAGGCCTATAAATCAAAAGGATCAGTGCCGTGGTGGCGAGATTGTTCAAGCTGGAAAACTGCCATCCGAGAATTCTCGCGATGTAAGCTAGACTCAACATGATCGCGGCTCGCATCACCGGCGGGTTCGCACCACATAACAGCGTGTAAGCCCATACGATCAGGCACACCGCCAAAAGAAATCGCTTGTTAGGTGTCTTCATGAGAGCCCCCAAAAAAAGGAGCGCCGATGCAATCATTTCGATGTGCAAACCAGAGATGGCGAGCATGTGAATGGTACCCGTCGCCAACAACTCTTCTTGAAGCTGCCAAGATGCCATGTCACGCTGACCAAGGATCAACGCACACGCGAGATCGGACATTCCCAGCGGCACGTTGGCCTCCATGGAATCGATCGCCACGTTACGCACTTTACTAAGCCAACGATCGAGTCGAAAAGGTTCGGAGGCTTTCCACGGTTTTATCTGATCCGCTGCCTCAACCCTTAGCTGAAAGTCATAGCCATTAGACGTAAAGAATTCCGTTGGATCTCGTTGCCCCGGGTTGGTCGCGACGCCCGGCAGTTTCCAACGCCCATAAATCTCTACTCGGTCACCAGGCAATAGCTCCGATCTACCCATCACAGAAAATGGTGCCAGAAAAGAAACCTCCTCCCAACTCTGCCGCTCTCGAATTTGCTCCACCCTCACAACGGACGTCGACATCCACGTCGGCGTTTCATCGGTTTGCAATGGATCACTCGATGACTGGGGACTCGCGGGCGATTCCCTCGGCTTCATCGACGGACGCAACGAAACCGACTGCTCAATGGTTCCACGCAGGGCGATTGGCTCCCAAGCGATTCCCGCGTCATCGCTTTTGGTGGACTCCCACTTGGCTTTGATCAAGGCTTTGTTTTGTTCGGTGCGCTGGCGTGTGCCGTGCTGGTAGTAAACCAAGAGTGCGGCGATCGTCGAACACAACGCGGCAATCTTCCAAATCGAAGGCACTCGGCGTTTCCCAATGCACACCGAAGCGATCCAGTACGTGATCAAAACTCCCGCCACCACCAACAGTCCATTAGAAAGCAGCGTCCCCAGCCAAGGCTCGAGAGCGATAAAAGTGGCCGTAATCCCAAACAATCCCACCATCGGATAACGCTCAATCGCCAAAATGGTTCGGCGTCGCATTAGCCTGTGAAGTCGCTTGATGGGAGAATGGAAGTCGGGAATGTTGAACGTCGGCATCACGTTGATTTTTCGAAACAAAAATTGTGGTTAAAAAACAACCTTTTCGGAGTCTTGAAAACGGGAAAATTTTGAGTATGACACACAAAACCCTTGTTTTTCCCAGGTCTACGAGCCTTTCGCCGATCGTCTCAGCCATGTCTGGCATGCTCCCTGCAATATAGGTAAGCATCAGACGGAACCTTGAGGATCTGTCGAATGTCTAAGTCACTTACCTTGTTGAGATGCCGAAATGACCCGACGAAACCAACCACGATCCAGCCGCCGCAGTCGCAATTCGGGATTCACCCATCGTAACGAAGACCGAGACTTCGGTGTTTCCGACGACGCATTTTATGCAGACGAAATTCTTGAGGAAGAAGAGGAAGAAGATGTCGAGGGGGACGATTACGGCGTGGACATCGACGAGGATCTGCTCGACGAAGAAATGTCCCTCTGGGACGAAACCGACGGCGAAGTAGTCGACGCGACCGAAGATCCCGTCCGCATGTATCTAATGCAAATGGGCGAAATCCCTCTGTTGACCCGCCAACAAGAAGTCACCGCTGCCAAGCAAATCGAACTCACCCGCTACGATTACCGTCAGTGGATGCTGGCGACCGACTTCATGCTCCAAGGGGCAACCAAACTGCTCGAACAAGTTCGCGATGGAAAACTCCGATTGGATCGCACCATCGAAGTCAGCGTTACCAACGCTACCGAAAAAGTTGCGATCATGCGTCGGATCGGTCCCAATATCAAAACCCTTCGCCACCTGCTACTCCGAAACCACGGCGATTATTACCTAGCTATCGACAAGTCCAAGCCAATGGCAGATCGCCGCAACGCTTGGAAGCGATTGGTATGCCGACGAAACAAAGCGGTTCGATTGGTCGAAGAAATGAACCTTCGAACCAACCGACTCGAACCAATGTTCAACAAACTGATCACGATACAAAACCAAATGGCAACCCTCAAGGCTCGTATCGAAGAAGCCAAGGTCGCTGGTCACTCCGATGGCTCAACCGTCGATAAACTCGTAGCAGAAGTTCGATATCTCATGCGAATCACCTACGAAACCCCAGCCACCTTGACCCGCCGAGTTGAGCGAGTCATCGCAAACCGCGTTAAGTACGATGCGGCGAAACGAGACTTGTCTGCCGGCAACCTTCGCCTCGTGGTTTCCATCGCTAAAAAATATCGCAATCGTGGCCTCAGCTTCTTGGACCTGATCCAAGAAGGTAACACGGGACTCATGCGAGCCGTCGACAAATTCGAATACGAACGAGGATTCAAGTTCTCGACCTACGCAACATGGTGGATCCGACAAGCGATCACTCGCGCTATCGCCGACCAAAGCCGAACCATCCGCGTTCCTGTTCACATGATCGATACAATGAGCAAAGTTCGCCAAATCACTCGTGACTTGATCCAAGAACTCGGACGCGAACCGAGCGTCGAAGAAACCGCAGCACGTGCTGGCTTGACCCTCGATGATGCTCGCGTTGTTATCAAAATGGCCCGACAACCACTGTCTCTTGACCAACCTGTTGGCGACCATGACGATAGCTTCTTCGGTGAGTTTCTCGAAGATCATCGCAACGATGACCCCTTGTACGAAACCAACCAAGAAACCTTGAAGCAACAAATTCACGAAGCCATGCAAACGCTAAACTATCGTGAACGAGAAATCCTCAAGCTTCGATACGGCTTGGCTGATGGTTATGCTTACACCCTAGAAGAAGTGGGCAAGATTTTCCAAGTCACTCGCGAACGTGTTCGTCAAATCGAAAGCAAAGCAGTGAAAAAGCTTCAACACCCACAACGAAGCAAATCCCTGTCGAGCTTCGTCGATGGTGTCGATATCCCAGCCTACCTCGAACCAACTCTCGGCGAGTAACAACTCTCGGCGAGTGACTCGTGACGCTGGACACTCAGGCTCGCGAATACCAATCCGGATTCGCGACCCATTCGATCTGCTCCTGTGTGCGAGGATGTCGAATCGACATCTTCCAGCAATGCAACCCAATCGGAGAAGTAACCAAATCTCGATCTGGCAAGTCCCTGCTTGTCCCACCAGCCAGATACAACGGGTCATTCACGATCGGGTGCCCTAAACAAGCCGCGTGCAATCGGATCTGATGCGTTCGGCCCGTGATCGGTAACACTTCTAGAATCGTGCTGTGATCCATCCGCTGGAGCACCCGAAATTCGGTTTTCGATGCTGCTCCCTCCGAATCCAACCTCCGCCCTCCGTTGGGTAACGCCTCTCGATCTATGGCCGCTTCGCAAATCATCGTGTCCCACGCGACAACTCCCTCGACACGAGCCAAGTACGCTTTACTCACTTTGCCATCCGAAAATTGCGATTGGACATACAGCGAATCCTTGTACCGCCTCGCGAGAATCGTAAGCCCAGTCGTATTGGCGTCCAAGCGATGGCATGGCCGGAGAAACTCCGGTGCGTAAGCTTGTTTAAGAATCTCAAGCAACGTATTCTTGTTGAATCGACCCGATGGATGAACAGGAAGCGGCGCTCCTTTATTGACGACGACTAGTGATTCATCTTCGTATACAAGCTCGATATCCGCGGAGACTTCAGGCTCCACCGTATCGGGCATCAACTGAAGAAACCGATCTCCTTCGTTCGTGATCATTTGCGGATCGGCTGGTGACAATCCGCGTCGAGGATCTTGAACGCATCCGGCTCGGAACGCATGCTCCCACGACTCTTTGCCAAAGCCGGGAAACGACTCGATCAATGCCTCAATCAACTGCAACCCCGCAAAACGACGCGTTATGGACACCCATCGCTTGTTTTCGTAAGGAATCGTTCCCAATTGCTGCTGGGCAATTGATGTGATGACCTTTTGCCTATCCCGCTTGGCAATATCCGGATCCTTGAAACAGTACGGACAAGACTTCGCGATGACATACTTCGGTGACTGAACATCTTCCTCCGTTAAGGCACGTCGGCATGCAAAACACTCAACATATCCAGATGGCTTCAAGCCAGCGTTGACGGCGACTCGCTGATCAAACACGAAACAATCACCCTCGTAGTGCGCTTGCTCGCACTCCTCAAAGTACTTGAGTATGCCACCTTCTAATTGGTAAATGTCTTCAAACCCCAGCCCCTTCATATACGGGCCGATCTTCTCGCAGCGTATACCGCCAGTGCAAAACATGACAACCGGCTTGGTCCGTACCTCCTCAGGCAAACTCGCAGCCGCCTTGGGGAAGTCGCGAAAGGTCTTTAAGCGGAAATCGATGGCGTTTTTGAATGTCCCTAAATCGGTCTCGTAGTCGTTGCGAGTATCGATCAACGTTATTTCTTTTCCCGAATCAAGCCATTCTTTAAGTTCATGCGGCTTGAGCTTAGGCGTTGCATTCGGCTTGGGCTCGACGCGGATTGCCCCTCGCTCTGTCTCTACCTCGAGCACCCCACCCATCCCTACAGGAACAATCTCTCGCTTGATCTTGACAACCATGCGTTGAAAGGGCTGATAGTCGGTTAAGCTCTCTTTGACGTCGAGGCTCGCTAATTCAGGATGCGAACCCCGGACATAACTCAAGAACTCATCCACCGAAGCTCTCTCGCCAGCCACGAACATGTTGAGCCCCTCCAAACTTATCAACACCGTTCCTCGCAATCGGAGTTCACTTGTCAAACTGCGTAGTTTTGCTCGCCTCTCCTCCAACGAATCAAGCGGAAAGTAGCGATATGCGGCAATGTTAACGATCGATGACATGCGGATTTAATTCAAAGGACTCGGCCAGGCGAAGAATTGCACAACCCACGATTTTAACGAAAACCCGCTAAACTGTGAAACGGTCGCATCCTGCTGTCCAACGAAACACTCCACATGACTCGAAACGGCCCTTCGGATTTGATCGCACCCATTCGACCTAGACACACGCCTCGACCCCCTGAATATGCTGTTTTTATGAGGCGTTTGCCCCAATCGACTCTTCTCGCCAGCCTTCGCGGAATCTAAACTTCACATCTTCCTATGACCGCCGACGACATTCGTACTCCTTTGAAAATGAATAAAACCACCGATACCTGCATGCGTTTTCGACAACTCGATCGCATCTTGGAAATTATCCCCGGCGAAAAAATCCGAGCCACCAAACAAGTGCAAGGAAACGAAGACTACCTCCGAGATCACTTTCCTCTGTTTAAAGTCATGCCCGGCGTCCTGATGCTCGAAGCCCTCTTCCAAGCCTCTTGCTGGCTCATACGCTCCAGCGAAGAATTCCGACACTCCCTCCTCGTTCTTAAAGAAGCTCGGAACGTCAAGTTCGCGGACTTTATGACCCCTGGCCAAACGCTCGAGGTGACCGCCGAAATCCTTAAACAAGAAGGTAACTTGGTCACGATCAAAGCAGCCGGTACTAAAGGTGAAATCGTCGGCTGTGCCGCTCGCCTCATTATCGAACGTTCCAACCTAAGCGATTCCGATCCCAACTTGGCAGCTCTCGATGAATACATGCGAGAGGCTATGCGAAACGAACTTCAATTGCTTCAACCGGAGTAACCCGTGTACAAACTCTTCGTGATTGCCTACCGCGAATACGTGGCGATGGTCGGAACCAAAGCATTCGTCTTCAGTCTGATCATGATGCCGATCTTGATGTTCGGTAGCTTTTTATTGCTCCCCACTCTGCAAAAAGTAGGTGGCAATCGCGAACTGAAAATCGTTGTCGCAGACGGTACAGGTGTCCTATTCGAGGAACTCAAAAAATCCACCGATGCCTACAACGAATC
>JALOQS010000095.1 GCA_025459355.1 Pirellula sp. | reverse complement strand
AGACGGTCGAATCCATCATCCATCAAGTCCGATTAGCGTTTTCAAAATAACAACAGACGAGCAATTGGTGGTCGCGACACAGGCCGCATCGATGGTCTCCTGAGTCGTAATATTTAGATTCTCACGTATCCCGGGAAAAGGCAAATTCAAGATAATACGTAAACAGGAAAATCCATATATCCTGGCGACGTGGCGACTGGCAGTGGGAGGTAGAAAGGTGTGCAACACACGGAGAATTCGATTTTCGACCTGGCATCGTTGCAATCGCTCGCCAGGATATGGTAGGCTGTATCTCGGCGGGAGTATGGCAAATCCCGCAAACAATATGTTTAAGCCTTCAAAGTATCGACTCACCATTCATGTGCACACAGACCGTAACTTTGATTGCAAGGCGTAAGTGGCAGTTCAAAATACGGTGCCTTCTTCTTGCGATAACTGTCGTTGTGACGCTCATGGCCGCGATGGTTTTTCTGAACAAGAAGCAATTTGTCGAGATTTGGGTTACGAACCGCCTACAATCTGTACCCCCGAGCAACTTTTAGAGGCATATGATGATTCCTGATCCAACCGAAGAAATCAAGTCTACACGCGATAGGCTCGGTGCGGAATTAGGGTTTGACTTGCACAAAATCATTGAGGACACGCGTAAGCGGCAAAGCGATTCGGGGCGTGAATATGTTCGCTTGCCTAGTCGAAAGCCGCAAATAACAAAGCATTGCATCGAAGTCGTCGGTCAGCCGCTTCCAGATGGCGGCTCTACCTCGGCGACTCGATGAATGCACACGTTCGTCGATACGAGAGGTAAGATGCAATGAAAGCGAGCTATCTGTTCGTCGTCCAGATTCTTCTCTTTGCGACCATCGCTCTGTTTGGCATCCATGTCATTATTCTATTGACCGCCTGGGGGATTCTTGCTAAGTCAGCCTTTTTCTTCTGCTTTGGCTATGGACGATACATCTACCTTGTCTGTAGTGTTGGGCTTCTGCTTCTGTCTTTAGCTGTCACAATCGTTTCCGCAGATTCGTCCGATGGTAGACTTGTCGTTACGCATGATAATTGGGGAAGGAAGCTTTTCCGTTTTTGGATGTTGCAAAACACAATCATTGGGACCCTTACAATCGCCTCGCTACTGTGGCTGATTGCCACCCAACCCAAAGGGACCCTAATCGATCTTCTCAGAATTTCCTTACCATTATGAAGATCTGTAAACACAACTTCGAATCAAACGAAACGGCGAATGAACTTCCATGGCGACGCGAGCTATTGATTGCATCGGCGAACCAACGACGAACAATCCATTGCACCCAAGTGAGTCATTGACCGTTTCGACTTTTAGAAACTTTACTCGCCCCCGCTCGGTCATCGGGAGCGTCCCTTTCAACAACGTCATCTTCCCTGAATTGAAAAAGCGATGGCATTCGAAAACACAGATTCACTAAAGTCAATACCGCTCTTCGATCAAAGAACGCGCCTTGCGGAAACTAGCGCGGTGGTGTGGTTTCTTGGATTTGGCATTGGATGTGCGACTGGGCTTTCTTTGGCGTACGCTCTTTTCGCAATTTGGAATGCAGCGCCCATCTGGATCCCAATTGCTGCAACGTTGATCGCGACGACGCATGCATCGATCATTGTTGCTTTCTGGCTAAACAGACACGTCGTGCTGCGTAGAACTGCACTGATGATATCCATGATTGCTAGTGCTATACTAACCTGCTCACTTGCTTGGATGATCGGATCCTACGAGATGCGATCATCTCCCCTGTATGGACTTGCATGCATGCATCTAATCTTGGCCTTTTGTCAACCAGCTTACTTCAGCACCAAAAAGACAATGGAATAACCAATGCGTGCAGCGAAGTTTCCGGCGACGACTTTCCTTAAGGGAATGCCTCCTGGCCACAATTCGGTGACGTGTGTCGTTACGCCAGTGAGTGCTGTGCTTACTGTTGAGTCCAATTGGAAGTGAATCCCTACGAATCTACCTCAGCCCAAACGGAGGACTCGCAGACAGTAGTTCCTCATTCGACGTCCATTCGTAGAGAAGCTTGGCGAGGATTCCGATTCGGCTTTCGAATCACTGGCATCGTCATGTCGCGATTATAGCAGTGATTGGATTGGTAACGCTCGGCATGGCGATCTACTTGGCAGTAGTGACCAGAGGTGAAATCCTTAATGAATTTAGCTATTTCCAAATCGCAAAGGGTATTGGTGGATCCATTCTTGCAATTCTGCTTATGTCATTTTACGGCGGGATCGCTGGTGGAATCGTAATGATGTTGGCTGCATTAGTCCGAAAGCGGCGCAGCCGTCGTGCTGGCTCAAAGGTGGCGTAACAATCTCATGTGCCTAAGCCCCTTATGGTGTGTTCCAAACTTTAAAGACATCCCTTGCGTGGGCTAGGTGAACGGTGTCTTTACCTCGGCAGGAACGCGATGGCGGAAACGTGTGTCGACGGCAGGTTCGTTTCTGGGGAATTTTGACGTAACACTTGATGCTGATCTAGCTAGTGAACCTGAGGCTTCAGACGGGACGAGCCCGTCTGGGAGCCTTTTTGATCTCGTTGCCGCAATCTAGCCAACGAACCGTACGCTCCGGTCGGGCAAGCCGACCCCGGGGGCGAGGCTAATGGGGAACGCAACCAACCAATCCCGGCCCCCGATGGGTTTGTCCCATCGGAGCCAATGGCTCGCGGCTAGAACAAGCCCACAACAAGAATACCCACCCAACAACTAACAGACCCCGACGGGCTTGACCCGTCCGGTGAATCAGGCTCCTAGGCTAGACGTGTGCGTGAGAGGTTCGTCCATCTAGCGAAAGCAGGAAACTCCGCTGGGCAAGCCAGCGGTATCTAAAAGTTGTTCGGATTCGATTTCCGTCCTGATGAATATCGACGCAGCGTGTGGTACGGTAAAGCAATGTCGGAGACGTTCTCTGACTGAGAATAACACGCGAGCAGAGCGAACGACGGTACTCGATCCTCCAGGCGGGAACGGGTCATTTCGCTAACCAGCCTATGCGCTCAATTTCTCGATCCCTCGGCCTCCGGTGGTCCATCCACCCTCGCTCGACGTGAGTGATCCTTTTCGTTCGTCGAGCGTCCGCCCACCCATGGAAAAAGAGATTCCTCGACAATCATTCAGCGGGTTTTTCGTGTTAAACCTTTACTTTTACTCATCTTGCGCTACTGTTTTACCATAGCGATTCAGATCCTCTGCAGAATTTGGGTGAATCGATAGGGCGGAGTGAGCAATAAGAAGGTACCGGCCATGAAAACGCTAATTATATGCCTGTTGATCCTTGTTCAAGATGCCGGCGATTGGCAAAAGCCTCTAGAAGAGTTGCGTCGGGCTCGCACTACTCAGCGAAAGCTTGATGCTATTCAAGCACTATCAGCCAGCGGGGCCGACAACTTGCCTGTGTTGCGAACTCTTCTGGTAATAGCTAGTGGCGATAAGGTTCCAAAAGTCCGTGATCGAGCCAGTAATGCCGTCGCTCAGTTGAGTCCTGAACTCAAGCAGGCGACCGACGTGATCTATGCAAAGCTTTCTTCGGATAAATTTGACGAGATGTTGCAAGCCAAAAGCGAAGCTGTGAGAAACCTGGGGCCCTTGGCGCCCGCAGCTATGCCTGTCCTCTGCCGGTGTGTCATGAAGTTGCTGGTCCGTGTCGGCTCTATCAAGCAGATGCAGGCCAGGCAGCAAGCAGGAGTCGTGCAGCAGATGAACGTCTTGCACGTGCGGCAACAGCTGGCTTGGAAGATACTGTGGCCACCCACCGAAGATGGAGATGAAGTCCTTTCATACCAAGATGAGTTGCTTTCGATCAGAGATGATATGATTTCACTCCGAGACGAGCATGAAGATCTTCAGGAACTACATCACCAGAGAGCGGAGCTTCTACTGTATAAGTATCAGGTCATCTCGGAGATGTTGCGTTTGATTGCCGAGGTTATCTTGGAGGAAGATAGTGATGTGGCCTACTTTCTCTGGCAACTTTGCGATCTACGCGCCGATCCAATCATGACGCATGCCCCACTCAAGACCCCGGAGGCCGTGGATACCTATCTACAGGGCATAGAAATGGTACGCAGTACCGCACAGGAGGCTGTGAAAGAAATAAGCAAACGGCATCCCAGCCTCGGTCAACTGCTGGCAAAGGAAGCCGCAAACCAGCTTCATCATCCTGATAGCGAAATACAGCTTCTGTCAATGGAACTGCTGGCTAAGGCCGGGAAGGCCAGTCGATCTTCACTTCCGGATTTACAAAGACTGGTGGAGCGTGATCCATCGCCTGCCGTCAGGGAATCTGCACAAGCTGCAATCGATACTATCGAAAACGACAAGCCCTGAAGCTAGAGGGCGCGATAGCAAACCGACCACTCGTACTCTGGCTATTCGTGAACACTCTTTGCGAAACGTTGCCTTGGGCGAATAAATCGATGAATATAGTTCACTCTCGGGCTCAACGGCGGGAATGGCACAATCAGTTCCGATCAATGTTGCCGAGGGTAATGGGAAGCAAAGCCTGAAATGTAAGAATCGGTTTTTCGAGATCGTTCGAGGTTCGACTTTGGAATGCCCCCTGCTTGCCGGGGGGATGGTTCCGTTTTTCGCTAAATTGTGTGTCAGTCCCCTCCGTGTTCTTCGTTCGGCGGCGACGCCGCCGAACGAAGAACAGGGGGGACATGAGTGAGCTCGTCCATCTAGCGAAAAGCAGGAAACTCCGCTGGACAAGCCAACGGTATCTAAAGTCGTTCGAACCCGATCTCTACCCAGCTGAATATCGACATTGCATGTGGTACGATAGTGCGATGTCAGAGGTGGTCTCTGACTGAGAATAACACGCGAGCAGAGCGTACGACGACACTCGATCCTCAGGGCAAGAACGCTTCATTTCGCTAACCAGCGAATGCACCAAACGTCTCGATCCCCCGGCCTCGTACTGTCATGCTCCCCTCGCTCGACGTGAGTTATCATTGTACGTTAGGTGTAAGACATTCGCTGTCGACATTCATTCCAAGCCGACGGCTCAGAAAGATGCTAAACCTTCCTTTCCACATTGAACGCCCTTTGGCAACCGCAATTATTGTTGGCGTTGTTGCTTTGTTGTTTGCTCTATTGTGGTGGTCGTTCGACAAAAACTACCTGTTTACGCGAGACTTTTTGCTGAACTATTACCGACGCCGACTTGGTTCGCTGCAACCTAAGAAGGCTGAAATCGCCGCAAAGCTTTTTCTTTCCGGAATGGCGGTGCTCCTATCATTGGGGTCGATTTTCGGATTTTCTGTCGCATTCGGAATCATTCGGAACGGCGACAAATTTAAGCCTGCAAGGTCGGAAAATTCGCAAACTCTTCAGCAGTACTTGGAAAGCTCAACTGAAAGAATTAACGTAAAGGAATTGATTCGGCAAAACGAAGCCAAACAGGAAACAAGCAAGTGATCTACATCGTCTGCTGACCAGAATTTGTGCCCGAACTCAAGAAAAACAAATAACACAAATAAGTTCACGACGTTGCCTCGGGTAGTCGGTTGTGGGCGTACGTCGAGCCTATTTGTTTTCTCTTAGATGTTTGTTGGCCAGACCTCAACCAACATCAAAGCTCGTGGTCAGGAAGCCCCCACTAATCTAAACTAATCTTCAACCGAGTTGTGGGGGCAGATGGCTTTAGGGTTTTCTTGTGGTGCAATGCTTCTCGAACAAATTTTGTCGTTCAGCAAAGTCAGATTGCAGGAAATTATTAGGGATTCCACGAAATTCCTGACCACCATGGCAATCGCGTCGTTGAGCTTGGGGGCTCCTGTCAGTAAGCTGGAGAGTCGACAAAAAAGCAGTTCGCGAATCCAAACCGGTTCAGCTCTGAATCTTGATCCAAGATTGATAGACTAAACCCCAGATCTCACACTCACTAAGGTTTTAGTAAAACCCATGTCGGTTGCTCCTGCCAGTACTACCAGTAATCTCTCCGACGACGATGTTCGTTTTATCGATCGACTCAGAGAATCCTTTCAGCGTTTCTCACGTGAGCTCGGGCAAGTCATCGTTGGACAAAAAGATACGGTCGAGCAGCTTGCCATCTGCCTGTTCGCTCGTCGGCATGCTCTCTTAATGGGGGTCCCTGGGCTGGCCAAAACGTTGCTCGTTAGCAAAGTCGCTGAGACCATGTCGCTCGCGTTCAATCGGATCCAGTTTACGCCCGACCTAATGCCGATGGATATCACCGGTACCGATATCCTTCAAGAGACAGCCGATGGCAGAAGAGAGTTCCAATTCATTCACGGGCCAATCTTTGCCAACATTATTCTGGCCGATGAGATCAATCGTGCTCCACCAAAAACGCAAGCCGCTTTGCTCGAAGCCATGCAAGAGCAACGTGTCACGGTTCTTGGAAAGACCTTTGACCTGACGTCGCCGTTCATGGTGCTGGCGACTCAAAATCCGGTTGAACAGGAAGGGACCTATCCACTGCCCGAAGCACAATTGGATCGGTTTATGTTCTTGATCGAATTGGATTATCCAAACGAAGCAGAAGAGATTCAAATCGCGAAGACAACAACAGGTGATGACGCCATCAAACTGGCTCCTGTTATGACTGGTACGGAAATTATGGACTTTCAAAAGTTGGTGCGGAGAGTTCCTGTTCCCGATCACATCTATACCTATGCGGCTAAGTTAGTTCGAAAGACTCGTCCTCAGGGTGAGACTGCTCCCGCATGGATGAAGTCGTACGTTAGTTGGGGGGCAGGACCTCGGGCTGTTCAGAACTTGATTCTCGGAGCTAAGAGTCGAGCTGCATTGCAAGGTAGCTATATGGTCCGACTCGAAGATGTGCAAGCTGTGGCGAAGCCCGTGTTGGTACACCGGATCATCACAACCTTTGCGGCACAAGCTGAGGGGATTAGCGCCAAACAGATTGTTGAGCGGCTAGTGGACGAGATGGAATAAGGGCATCGCAGCATGTTGCCTGTTACTAGATCCTTTCTCGATCCGCTGATCTTGTCTCGATTGAGTGCCATACCATTGCATGCGCGATTCGCCATGCAAGGAAACATATCCGGGCGACACGCATCACCGCACCGAGGTTCGAGTGTTGAGTTTGCCGAGTACCGCAAATATGTGCCTGGGGACGATTTGCGTCGGCTCGATTGGCGAGCGTTCGGCAGGACCGATCGCTACTATGTCAAGGAGTTTGAGGCTGACACCAATCTGCGCTGCTGTGTTGTGGTGGATACGAGTGGATCGATGGGTTTTGCGAGTAAAGGGTATCCCTCCAAAATTCAGTACGCGAGATCGGTAGCGGGTTCGACTGCGTATCTCGCCAGTCAACAGGGGGATTCCGTGGGTGTATCGCTAGCAGCCGGTTCACTGGTTCAAAATATACCTCCTCGTCGATCGCCGGCTCATCTTAAGGTCGTCTTGGATACACTGGAGCAGGCCAAGACCGAGGGTGCGACCGAGTTGCCGCGGATTCTGCATGAAGTAGCAGAAACCGTTCGACAGCGCGCGCTGGTGGTTGTGATATCCGATTTCTTTGCTGATCCGTCCGAATGGAAGTCTTGTTTTGAGCATCTTCGATTTCGCAAGCATGACGTTGCCGCCTTTCATTTGCTAGACCCTCAAGAGATCGGATTTGAATTTCAGCGTCCGGTGAGATTCTTAGATATGGAGGGGGGAAATGCTTTGTTCGTTGATCCAATTGAGATATCGGATCGCTATCAGCTAGCTCTCCGTGAGTTTCTTGATCGGATGAAACAGGTGACGATCGAGACGGGTGTCGACTATCATCGAGTCATTACGAGTGAGTCCTATGAACAACCACTGATGCGGTTTTTAATAGGCAGAACTCGCACGCGAGGGGTTCGATGACGTTTTTGCAACCGTGGATGCTACTCGCATTACCGCTACTGGCATTGCCGATCATTATCCACTTGGTGCACCTAAGACGGCATCAAACGGTACCGTGGGCAGCCATGCGATTTCTTCTGGCGGCAACCAAGATGGCGAGCGGTTTATCAAAGCTCAAACAGTACCTCATACTGGCATTGAGAACATTGGCTATCGCGACGCTCGTGCTTTTCGCTTCTCGACCTTTGATCAGTGGCATTAGTGGATGGCTTGGGGCTGAGGAGTCACAACTATCGATCGTTTTGATTGACCGATCGCCTAGCATGCAGTTAAAGCTAGGAGAGACCGGAGAGACCAAACAGCAACTCGCCATGCAGCGTGTCCAAGAGTGGTTATCCGCGTCTGGTAACTCCAAAATTGTTTGTTTCGCTACCGGATATGACGAGCCTGTCAGCGATCTCGATGTCCGATCATTGACGAGTGATCCACGGCTTGAACCAACGGCCTTGTCAAGCAACATTCCATTGCTTTTGGACCAGGCACGTGAGTACATCGAGAGAAACAATGTGGCCAAAGCAACAGTTTGGATCGCTTCGGATCTAAGCGAATTCGACTGGCGAACAAGCGACTCCACGTGGTCAGTCGTTAGGGATGGTTTTTCGAAAACTCCAACAGATGTTAGTTTTCAAATTCTGGATTTAACACCGCAAGTGTTTAATCGATCGATCAAGGTAACGGGGGCGGAATTGACCGATGGCGGGGCAGAGGAGGAATTGCAATTGTCTCTTCAAGTAAAATCCAGCCCTCTCGATGCGGCACCCGCTCAAGAATCGGTTTCCGTCGAACTGGAGATCGCGGGAAACAGAACCGCCATTCCTGTGTCTCTGGAGCGCGGCTATGGCGAGGTGAGTCGTTTTCCCATTAAGTTTACTGCTGGCATGCCACGGGAGGCCTCGGCTGTTTCTTCCAATGACGAAGAGAAAAGCAAAACGCTCGGTTGGGGTTCCGTACGAATCGCTGCGGACGCCAACGAATCCGATAACGTGGCGTACTTTACGTTTGAAACCAAACCTCTCCGCAGAACGTTAATTGTTTCGGACAATCCGTCTGCGATTGAAGCGATCACTATCGCCGCGTCCATCGCACCGAACCCAACTGCCAAAACGTCGTCCGATCAAGTAACGGTAAAACAGCTAGACACGGTTGATTGGAATCAATATGCAGTTGTGGTTTGGCATGAGCAATTACCAACGGAGGCGTCGCTGGAGTTGATCGAGAGATTTGTAAATACGGGAGGTCAAATTCTTTTTTTGCCCCCCGAGATTCCTAACAACAACACATCATTTGGGCTGCGATGGAATGGTTGGGAGAGCCTTACCAAAACTCGTTCAGCAGAAGCGGAAAGCCAATCGAACAGTTTGGATAACAGCGATGCTGCCGTAGGAGCTCGGGTTGAACAATGGCGAAACGATTCTTTGTTGCTTGGTAATACTATGAGCGGAACCGCTCTGCCATTGAGCACATTGCAAGTAGCGAAAGCGTGTCGCATCGCAGGCAACATAACCGAGCTCGCGACCTTGGAGGGAGACATTGCATTACTGGTAAGGTCCGATGCGGTTTCTGAGCAATCTAAAGGGGACGTGTATGCGCTCTGTACAACGACCTCCGATGAGAATTCTACCCTGGGCACGGACGGAATCGCGATCTACGTCATGATTCAGCGATTGCTCGATGCGGGTATGTCAAAAGTTGGCAGTGCAAAATCGATCACGGCATCAACGGAGCAGTCGACGCAATTAAAGGATAGTCAATCGATTGCTATTGCTCAGCAATCCTTGTCGAGTCAGCAATGGGAACAAGCGGGAGTTTTCTCCAAAGACAAATTGCTCATTGCTCAAAATCGGATGAACGAAGAGGACGAGGTAAAGCTCGTAAGCGATGAGACTTTGCAGAGTGTATTCGGGGAGCTCAAGTGGTATAGAATCGATGCCGTGGCAGCATCCAACTCACTTGTTCAGGAGGTTTGGAGATGGTTTGCCATACTAATGTTGATTGCGTTGTTGGCGGAGGGAATACTCAGCGCTCCGTCTCGGCGAGCTAAAGGGCTCAAGCCTCTGTTTTCGCAACCGACTCGATAAGAGTTCGTGTCTAACGATTCCTATCGGACAACATTTGAGTCGCGAGACAAAGCGTTGCGACTCGCGTTATTGATCGCATTGAGTTTGTTTTCCAATGCCTTGAGCGTATCGGTCCATGTCGTGTGTCTGAAGTTGCGTTCTTCTTCGATGGCCAGCTTGCGAGACTCCAAAAGTTGCTTAGCGGTTGCATACTCGGAATTGGCTTGGTGCAACCAAGTTTCCTTGCGGGTGGCTAAGCATTGATTTACAGCTTCTTTGACAGCAGATTGGATGGTCGAATTTGTTTCATTGTCAACAATCCATTGGTTGGATTCTGCAATAGCTGAGGTTTCTAGGGAGTTTACGCATCGGGCGACCAAAGTGAGCTCCAGTCGTTGACAGATTTCCTTTAGGGCTCTGGTGAATTCGGGATCGTGCCCCAGGTCTTCATCGAGAACATAGCTAAGAGGGAAAGAGACCGACATGTCGCGTGCAGAGGGTTTATAGTCGACTTGAAGAGTAACCTCGAAGCCATTTTCTTTTTGCAAAAGATTCAGCAGATGCGAGACTGTGTTATCAGCCCCAATGCTCGGTCCGATTTTACAATTCGTTTCCGCGTTGGGATTGTTGGGATCTTTCCAAGATATCTGTAGCAGGTTTGAATCTCGGCGTTTCAATCGAATACTTGAGACCGTGATTTCCGTTGGAAGAGTGCTACTGCCGATGGTCGACAGGCCGGTCAGTTTGCCCCGTTTGAGAGCAAACTCTCTTTCCGGGATTTTATCAGTAACGAGCTCTCGACCAGCACGCACCACCGTCGGCGAATCTATTTCGTTTGATGGATCGTTACCGTCTGGTGGTAATTGCAGCAAGAAACGTTGGTAGCCGGTTTCGGCGGCCAACGCGTACGGTTGCACGCGCGATGTCGCCCATTGCACAGCCCGGTCCCGAATCGAGTTGCTAATTTCGTCCACGGTATCAACAGTGCTGGGAAGATTTTTCCTAGCCGATTCCAAGACAGAGTTCAGTTGATCAAACGAGCGATTCGTCGCCACGTCCATTTTTGCAGACTCAACTCGATCGCTGGCGAGAAGAGCTTGAATCGCGATCAGATCGCTTCGGAGCTTTTCCACGGCTTGCGAGTTTCGAAGCGGGTTGGGGGTTGGGTTTTGATAGAGCGATTCGTCGACTTTGTTTTTGATCGACTCTAGCTTCAGATTTATTTCGCGAGTCCGGTCTAGACTGAGGCTTTCGGCATCTTTAATGGATCGCAAGGCTTGGGAAAAAATCCCTTGTATCTCGCCGATCGCGGAAGAATCTGCGGTCGCTAAGGTTGGCATCGCGATGGTGCGAAGACTTTGTTGCGGTTTAGGCAAATACCACTTCAGTCCATTTCCAACAAACGACTCCACAACGCAATCTCGATAGAGCAAACCGTTTCCGTCGAGCCTTAGGGAAAGCTCGTCGATCGAGAGTGGACAATTCTCATCATCGATTTGAAAACGAAAAAGCTGCAGCGAGTTCTGCGACATGGCTAGCCGCGTATCACCGACCGACACAGGCAAACACAATTGCTCGGAAAGCCGGCGTTCGATTCCCGTTGTGAGCACAGGTCTCAAACACAAGACTGCTACGCCGACGAGTGCGGTTGTTCCAAGCAAACGTCTGCGCCAGCTCATGTAGACCGCTCCACTTCCCGTTTTGATTCGCGAGCCGTGTGAATATGCTTCAGGATGTTCCGCAGGGAATCTTCCTTGGAGTGGGCTTGAGTGTGAAGCTGCGTCATGCTCACACCACTTGGCGAAGAGGAAGAGTGCGTGGAAAGCGTTGGTTTGTTGGACGCTGATTCAGCAGAATCCTTGCGAATGAAATTCGTAAGGTGCATAGATTGGGTCTCGGAAGAGGATGTGGTTGGGCTCACAGACTCACCGTTGGTCTGTTGTGGCTCACCGCTGGTCTGTTGTGGGGCTGGGCGTTTGAATCGGATGACTTCGATGAGCGTTTCGTGGAGGATTCGATCTTCTGAATTATCCGTTGGGTTATTGGCAGCGTTATCCGCTGAGCTATTAGCAGCGTTATCCGCTGGGGGACTAGTTTGGCTCACCGGCTTGGCGAGTTCCATGGCTGGGTCGAGTGTGACCACCGCACCTGATTCCACAGCAACAGCGATCTCGGTGGGGATCACCCTTGGTTCGCGGCCGAAGACAATTCGTTGATCGGAATGGTTTATCGATTGATGTCGTAAGGCCGCAGCAGCTAATGCAGCGACTTCATCCGCCTTAATAGAGCGTTGAATGCGAGATGACACGCGATAGGTTAGCAAAAAGCAGGGCCCCCAAAGCAGCGATCCTAGAATCAACGAACCCATGACCACGGTGTTCTCTAACCGCAGCCACGGGGCGATGGGGATTTGATAAAGGTTGCCAATGAGATTAGAGACGATGCTCAGACTCAGTGTGTGAAAGCCGAGCCAATCGGTTAGCCCCCAGGTCATCGATTCCAGAAACGTAAGGCCTATCGTAGCCAAACATGCGATGAGTTGGTTGACCGGAAGAACTGCTATCAGGGCCAGGATGCACAGGGCCAGCAAACTATCTTTGGGCATTAACCCAAGCATCGTACCAAAGGCCAAACCGCCGGCGATTGCGCCGGGAGACCGGTGCTGCATGAACAGCTCGATCAAAGGGTTGGTGTTTCTCTTCGCCGTGCCTGAGGTCATCGGAAAGTGTCACAGATACGCGATTTTGAGTTCGAAAGAAGAGCAATTCTTCTGCATTCCTACTCTTGATCGGAAAGGCTCGACCAGAAATCGAGCCGAAACCACGCGATTCCATGAAACAGGCTTTGCTAGCTATGTTTAGACGCTTTATGGCCGGAATAAGCCAGCCGGAATAAGCAAGCCGGTATCAGTGACCCGTGTTGGCTCGCGGTTTGTTCTCGAGCGTAGCAGGATCGAACTCGGATTGAGAAATGACCTGAGGCGCCAAGGTCCCGACAATCATGCCAACGATTGCGGCAGCCAAACCAAAGAGTTGCGGTGGGACTTGCTGGAACATGGTCGCTTTCTCGTCTTCACCTGGCTGCCAGTATTCGCACAGAAGCCAAA
>JALOQS010000361.1 GCA_025459355.1 Pirellula sp. | reverse complement strand
CCATTGCACTCTACTGTGATTTCCAAATTTTTGGCACCTCCAGTCCAATTCGACGCTTTCTCTTTCGAGCAAGTTAGTTCGAGCCTTGCGACTTTACTGCTTGACTTAAGCAGACTGGCATCTAGCACTTCTCCCGACTCTAGCTTGACACTAATTAGCTTCATCGTAGATGCATCTAAGTCCGAACCAACACGAATGAATCCGAATGCTTGGACGTTCTCAAGATCAGTGGAAGAGAAAAATAAGATTTCTGGTATCAGGGAAATGGGTAGCTTCTTGCGTAACACGATCTGAGCTGTTTGAGCCTCAAAGTGCTTGCCCGTGATGTTCACGGTTAGATACTCCGATTCCGAACTCAAGGCCTGAGGATCAATTCGAATCGCTACAACACCGACCGCATTCTTAACGGGCGGCTCGTCTACGACGGGTTTGTACTCTGCCGTGATGTGTTTGCTTGCCTTGCTGTTTAGTGCTCCGGATGTTAAGACGACGACCC
The DNA here is from genome assembly GCA_025459355.1 of Pirellula sp. Classification (GTDB taxonomy): domain Bacteria; phylum Planctomycetota; class Planctomycetia; order Pirellulales; family Pirellulaceae; genus JBKCUI01. The sequence continues at coordinate 3,108 of JALOQS010000361.1, read as the reverse complement.
CGCTTAAATCCACGTCCGCGGATGCAATCACTGGCAAACTAAGCGTTATTCCTTTACCACTCGCGAGACGCTCAGAATCGTACGCAACCGAGTACAGCTCTTGATTAAAGGCAACGACATCTGAAATGTTTGCTTTCAAGTCAAGCAAAACACGATCCACCTTCCCGGAGGCCTTAATTTCGAGACTAAACACCTTGGTTAACATTCGCTCGCCTTTGGAAATCGATAAATCAACCTCGCCATCAATCGATTGCGTTATCTTTATGGTTTCGTCCGGGATTCTCGCTCCCGTGCAAGCACATTGCACTACGACGTCGTTGAACTTGATCTCGGAATCGAGCAGATTTTCAAAGCGTAATGGAATCGTGGCGGTTTTGCCCCGCTGGATGGAACCAATATCGATTGTTGCATGCACAGTCGAAAACGATGGATTCTCAAGCTTGACAACGAACGGATCTGACTTCTTCAAGTCGTCACCATCTTGTGCGATGCTGCTAATGGGAGATAGCAGGCAAGTCATACACAAACCTACGACACCCAAAAACCAAGAGATTGCGGGGGGGGGGCAATAAATGGGAGACGGTGCGTTTGTTGGTTTCGTGGGTTGGCATTTAACTGCATCATGACCTCGGTTCGTCAAGTTTGGTTTGTCCACACACTAGTCAATCTACAGGTGTGCGAAGGTTTGTCAACATTTTGCAAATGCTTTTTTCGGAAATTGTTTTGGAGATGTGGCGAGTCGAAAACGGTTGACACGCGAGCAGCAATCATCTATCCCGACAGACTTAAGTCGTAGTCTTTATTAATAGCTGTGGGTTAGGGGGTTTAACTTTTGCGTGCACCTAAGTAGTTGTGCCGATGTGGGGAAGGTAAATGATGGTTTGGTAAGCGGGCTCTTGGCTGACTAGTCGGTTTAGGCCTAATAGAGAACGGGGCGTGCCGTAACTTCGCAAAGCCTTGTTACGGCCTACGTAAGTCCCCATGTAGCCGAAGTCGCCAAGACTTTGGATAGCGTGCCGGCGGTGCATCCAATCTGTGGCCAGATCGGCTAAAAGGCGGTAGCCGAAGTCGCCTAGACTTTGGACAGCGTACCAGTGATGCATCCAATCTGTGGCCAGAATTGGCTACGGGCATTTGTAATTTTCACGCCTGCCGTAACTTCGCCGAGCCTTGTTACGGCCTACTCAGCCTACGCGATGAGGTCGTGGAGGACGTGGCCGTGGACGTCGGTCAAGCGACGGTCGATGCCGTTGGATCGATACGTTAACTTGGTGTGATCAATTCCTAATTGATGAAGAATCGTGGCATGGACATCATAAACTTGCGTCGGTGATTCTCGATCCAATGGCTTATACCCCCACTCATCGGATGGCCCATAACTAATTCCTGGCTTGATCCCACCTCCACATAACCAATTGGTAAACACAAACGGATTGTGGTCACGCCCCAATGTGCCTTGCGTCGATGGCATGCGACCAAACTCAGTGGTCCATAACACAATCGTGTCTTCCAACATCCCTCGCTGCTTTAAATCTTGTATCAATGCCGATGCTCCTACCGCCATTCCCGTCGCCAGTGGTCCATGATCGCGACGAATGTCTTCATGACTGTCCCAATTGCGTCTCGGAAAACTATTGTCGTTACCCGACCATATCTGAACAAACCGAACTCCCCGTTCAAGCAATCGTCTAGCCACTAAACATTTGCGCCCAAAATACTCGATCTCCTCAGCCGCATTAATCTCCGAGGGATACTCGCGACCCATAGAATCGAGGCCATACATTTTGAGAATATGCTCTGGCTCTTGCGTGATATCCAATGCCTCGGGTGCGCTCAATTGCATCTTGGCCGCCAACTCATAAGAGGCAATCCGAGCATCAAGTCGTGAATCACCTGGCCGCAACTGCTGATAGCCTCGATTGAGTTGAGCCAGCAGCTCGCGACCATCGGCGTCACTAGCTTGCGTTACGAAACCCTTGGTCGGGATCAAGTCCTCGATCGGTGTTGATTTCTGCGGAAAAATGGTTGTGCCCTGCGTATGAGCTGGCAAAAACGCGGACGACCAATTCTTGGGCCCATTCGATGGAAAGCCTCGATGATCGGGCAATACCACAAACGTTGGTAGGTTATCGCTGATCGATCCTAAGCCATAACTAACCCATGCACCGATGCCAGGAAAACCAGGGTTCTGAAAGCCGGTCGCTTGGAGAAACGTCGCCGTGGAGTGGACTCCGGTTTTGCCCACCATGTTGTGAATGAACGCGAGATCGTCCACCACCTTGCCCATCGGCTCGACGACTTCGCTCAACATTTTCCCACATTGTCCATGCGGTCGAAATGCAAAGGGGGACTTCATCCATGGCCCTAGTCCATCTTGAAACGCTTCGACATGTTCCCCAAAATTCGAGGGTTCGCCGTGATGCTTTTCGAGTTGCGGTTTGTGATCCCAAAGATCGATGTGCGAAGCGGCCCCCGACATAAAGAGTTGTATAACTCGCTTAGCCTTTGGGGGGTGGTGCAAGACCTTTAAGTGAGCGTTGCTGCCAATCGTAGCTTGAGCATTTGGAACTCCCGAGCGAGGCTCTTCTCCTTGAAGCAATTGAGCCAATGGCAACAACGCGAAACCTTGGGCGGATGATGCGAGCCAATGTCGTCTAGTCCACATAAACCAACTCGCTTAAATTGAAGAGGACACGACACAGGTTTACCAATCCGTGCTCCCTTCGATACCCTTCAAGCATGCTAAGCTCTTCAGGACTGGGAGTCCGACCTGTGGTCAATTCAAAGGCCTCGGCAACTTGGACGCTGGGATCTTTTGAAAACGATTCCATGCGCTCTGCGAAGTACTCCGCCATGGTCAAGCTGAATTTGCTGTTCAGCATGGTTAATGCTTGTAATGCCGTGAGGGTTTCGTTCCTCTGCGGAGTGCTTTGGGCTGCGTCGGCACAATCGAGCGTCGTCATGTAGGGATCAGGTTGCGATCGCACCACAAATCGATAAATAGATCGGCGATGCGTCGCGGGATTGGCTGGGTCGAATTTATGATACTCGTAATGAGGCGAATGCTCCGGTCGCTCAAGTTCAAAAAGATAGTAACCAGGCCCACCC
>JALOQS010000094.1 GCA_025459355.1 Pirellula sp. | reverse complement strand
AACGATCATTCGTTACGCGTTGATCACAAAAACAAGATGATAACCGATGAAGAACAATGCTGCGTCAACTAAACCATGACTTAACCAAGTGGGCCACAAACTTTCTGTTTTCCGGAACATCACCCCCCAAATGATTCCGCCTACCGCAACACCTGCAGAGCAGACATAGGTCCACACCGAGCCATAACCAAAGAATTTCCCCAGAACCAAGACATGGTGCGACATGAACCCGAGGCTAGACAAAATCAATGCCCAATGGTCAGCCATGCTTCGACTTAATCCGCGGTAGATAAAGCCTCTCCAGTACAACTCTTCAAAGCCCGAATGGAACAATGCGTAAAAGAGGCCAATCGCTGCCAAGCCCAGCACCGAATCACCACCGTAGGCCGCTAGCTTAGCCTTGGCAACCTCTCGGACGCTTTCCATAACACCCAGTGGCAACATCAGCCATAGATAGATCGCAAAAATACCGCCACCGATCACCAAACCGGACACAAGGCCAGCCATCCAGAAACTCGAACGAATCTCTCTCCAACGACCTAGCGACCGCTTGATCTCTCCCCCCATCCAGCCGTACAAAACGAAAGCCAGTAGAAGAAATTGCATTCCCTTTCCCAGGCCGAAAGCTGCTTGCTGTCGACTCGGTGGCGCATCGGCGAGCCAAACGAAATACACCCAAGTAATAAACGTTGGCAAGAAAAATCCCGCTACCAAGTACAGCGGCGGGACTTTCGGATAACCTAGCTCCGTTTGGCGGGTAACGATTTGGTCTGCTTCCGACATTTATCGGCTCAATTCCGCCAATCGTTCTTGGGCTTGTTTTGCGATCTCGTGATCCGAATGATTGTTGACCACGAACTCGTAGAATTTCTTAGAAACGCCGATCGCCTTGGTGCGAGTCTCCCCCTTGAGGTCACTGATTAACACTTCGCTGCACCGGCCCGCTTCCCAAGCAGCCAACGCTTGCCAGTTACGGATCTCTTTAGGAGCTTGTGTGCCTCCATAGCCATACATAACCTTTTGAAACTCGGTAATCGCTTTGGCATGATCCCCTTCGGTAAAGAGCACCTCGCCGATCATAAACCTAGCATGCGCGCCGATTTCCTCGCGGTAGTTCTCAGCGACTTGCGTGTAAAGATCAACTGCTTCTTTCGCTTTACGTTGTTTTTGCTTTGCGAATGCGAGTTCGTATAGAGCGTAGGGTTTGTATTTGGAATCGGAAAACTTCGTAATCAATGCATTAGCCAACGATTCCGCTTCATTCCACTTCTTAAGCTTGCTAGCGGCTTGGGCTCCGTGCAAGTAAACCAGCGCCTGTGCTTGTTCAGACAGGGAGGCGTTATTCGGATCTTTCTCTAATCGGGAACGAATCAAGTTGTATTCTTTAAAAGCCCCCTCGAAGTCTTCTTTTGCGAGCAAGCACTCCGCGATCATAAATCGTCCATCGTTCGCCAACGGACCGTTAGGATAATCTTTGAGTTGCTTGCGAAATTGCGATTCGGCCGAGGCGACGTCGTTTTGCTGATAGAAAGACCAGCCCAGTTTATAGAGTGATTTTTCTTGGACGCTTCCGCTTGATCCTTTTGTTGCCGCAACCGTGTACGCTTTGATGGCTGAGTCGAATTTGCTGCTCTCGTACTCGGACTGCCCGATTTGGAACGAAGCCTCTGCAACGTTCTTGCTTGCGGGATACTTATCAACAACGGTTTGAAATGCCGTGATGGCATCCTGCGGGTTGCCAATTGCTTTATAGGCAAAGCCCAGCTCGAGCAACGCTTCGTCGATCAGAGGAAAGTCTTTTGCCGACGCGATCAACTTTTTAAACGTATCGACGGCATCATTGTTCTTTTTGGCTGCGACTTGGCTCAAGCCTAACTCGTACAGCACATTCCATTTCTGAGTCCCTTGAACAGACTCTTGGATGGAACTCAATAGCCCGATAGCTTGCGAGGCATCTCCCCCTTTTCGCAAGCAGATGGCTTTTGCGATTCGAGCTTCGGTGACCAAAAAGTCATTATCGTTGCTATCGCAAACGGGATTGAGCAACTCCAATGCGGCTTTGTAATCACCGTTTTGCATCGTGATAAAAGCTTTGCCGAACTTGGCATAATTCCACTGTGATTTCGATTGTGATGATTGCAGCACATTGTCGTATGCCGTCATTGCGGTCTTGAAATCACCTGCATCAGCCGCTAGTTGGGCGATTCGAAGCTCGGTCTGCCCACGGAGTCGCGATTGGGGGAACTTCGCGATCGCTTGTTGTAAAGCTGCGATAGCCTCTTTGGTTCTGCCGGCATTGACGAGCGATTCACCCAATTGAACTGCTGCCTCGTCCGCTTGCGGCCAATCGCTCGACGCAGCCACCGACTTGGTGAATGCCTCAATCGCTTCGTTTATCTTTTGGGTTTTGAAGAGACTCAAGCCCTTGAGGTAGAGAACCTCTGCTTGGACGGGAGCATCGATCTTTTGAGACAAAAGCTTGTCGCAGAGACTGATCCCTTTTTCATGTTGGCTCGCCAAATTGAGCGCGCTCGCTAATCTCAATTGCCAAGTTGTCACGAGCGGATCGTTCGGCTGAGAAGCAATGAGCTGCTCAAAGGCGTTGACTGCGGAATCGTATTGGCCCAACTGCAATGTTGATTCCGCACCGACGTAAGCGACGTCAGCCGCAAGCGGATCATTAGAGAATCGTTTAAAAAACGCCTCGCTCCAACGCTGGGCGTCCGCCAATGCCCCCAACTGCAGCGACGTAAATGCCGCGTTGTAAGTGGCGCGAGGAGCTATAGGATCATCAGGGTATTCAGTAGCTAACTGCTCGTACAATCGTTTGGCTTCGGCGCGTTGAGCAGGCAGGGAACTCATACCGTCCGCTAAGTCCATCTTCAATAGAACTTGGGTGGGAGACTTGCCGACCCAGGCCAAAGCAGACTTGGCCGCATCAACCACCTCCTGTGGTTTACCCTGCAGCAATTTGATTTGGCAAATCCAATGAGCTGCTTCCGCGCTACGTTCATCCTTGAGCGGCAGGAGAGCTTCGAAAGCACGCAATGCTTCGTCGTATTTCTTTTCTCGCATCAAAGCTTGACCCGCCGCCAAGCTTGAATTCTTGGCAAAGCTCGAACTTGGGAACAGGTCTGCGAGCTTCTTGTATGCGGCCGCAGAATCTTCAAAGCGACCGCTTTTCGCCAACGCGAATCCATACCGATACAAGGCGTAATCGGCGTTCGCAATTTTGGAAAGATTCGAATTGCTCACCAACGGTTCGAGAATCTCGACGGCTTTCTTGGGCTCATCGGACGCGAGGGCTAGGTCAGCATAGCGAATGCGAACATCATTGGCATACGCATGGTTCGCGAAGCCGGTCAGGAATTGATCAAATGTTTCGCGTGCTAGTTTCGGCTGCTCCATTTCTTCGTAAGTGATTGCCATGCCGAAAATGGCATCCGGCCTCACGGAAGAACCCTCAAGTCGTTTCGTTTGAATTAACTGCTTGTAGAGAAGCAAAGCCCGTTGACGATTTCCCAATCGCGATTCCACTTCAGCAGCATGCAACAACGAACGATCGAGCGATCTGCTGTCCGGATACTTATCGATAACAACAGCCAGAACCTTGGCTGCCTCCGAAAGAGATTCTTTCGAGCCATTATCTTCGGAAAGGATCGACTTCTGAAAAAGACTCCAGCCCAAGTTGCCAAGCGACTCTTCGCGTTGCTTTAGCTCCGGGTCTTGAAGTGCGAGTCGGAATTGCTCGATGGCCGAGTCGAAATCGGGCATGTCTTTTTGGATGTAGCACATGCCCAAAAAGTGACGGGCACTCGAAGCCAAAGAGTCATTGGGAAACTCCCTCAACATCTTGGTCCAGTTTTCAATCGCCAAATCAAACGCGAAATTGTTTTGGGCGACGGCGGCGTCAGCGTACAACTCACGAGCCCGCTCAGCCTGACGCTCCTTGTCGGAAAGCTTGGCTTTAACACCACCGGCCTGCGAACTCGATTTCCCTGGCGGATTTTGAGCAGGGCGATTTTGCTGTGCGTGCAAAAAGCTCGTCGAAAGGGTGGAAATCAAAATCGCCGCAAAGGTTTTCTGAGCTCTTCTACGCATTAATGAGTGATTTGCAGCCATAGATCCCACTTCAGTTCCTGTTTGGTATTGTCGAGTTTGCTGATCCATGAGACTTTGGCAATTCTAGGTCAGGACTTGGAAAAGACTTACTGCTAGCGATAATCTAAAAAGTCAGTCTACCGCAGTAGGTTGGAATCGGAAAGTTTTTCCTGTTGCGTGAGATCAAATTGCTGCAGCGGAATCGTTTGCCACGATCCGTTGAACCAATCGATCGCATCGACACAACCTGTACATTTTACAGCACCCCTAGATTTTACGGCGACGGACAATTCCACGCGATCGACGAAGCCCTTACCCTTATCTCAGTTCCTGAACGACCTTTATGAATATTCTCGTTACCGGTGGAAGTGGCTTTATCGGGTCCCATTTGACCGATCGATTCCTAGCCGACGGACACTCTGTTACCGTGGTTGACGATCTCAGTACGGGTAGCCGAAAAAATCTTAGCCATCATTCGTCTCATCCCGGGTTGAAATTCGTCCAATCCGATTTGGGAGACCCCGAGCTGGTAAACCATTTATGCAACTCGGCAGATATGGTTTACCACTTGGCCGCAGCGGTCGGGGTTGCATTGATCGCCAAATATCCGATCCAGACCATCCACCGAAACATCTATCCGACGCAGTTGCTGCTGGATGAATTGCGCGGACAACACCTGTCGGGCCGCTCGGTACCAATGTTCTTGGCCAGCACGAGCGAAGTCTATGGCAAGAATCCGAAATCGATTTGGTGTGAATCGGACGACCTCGTATTCGGCGCTACAACTAAACCGCGTTGGAGTTATGGTGCCAGCAAAGCGATCGACGAGTTTCTCGCTCTAGCCTGCGTCAGAGAATGCCAGATGCCGATCGTGATCGGTCGCTTCTTTAACGTAGTTGGTCCGCGACAAACAGGTGCATACGGAATGGTCCTACCCAGATTTGTCACTGCCGCCATGCAGCATCAACCACTCATCGTTCATGATGATGGCAAGCAGGAACGATGCTTTGCACACGTTAGCGACGTCGTAAACGCTGTAACGACTCTTATGAATACTCCGGATTCGTTTGGTCGAATCTACAACATCGGATCGGACCAACCTGTTTCCATTCTAGAAATGGCGCAACGAGTCATCGCCGTTGTCGGCAGTGAATCGAAGATCGTTTTTCAGTCCTATGCCGATGCGTACGATCAAGACTTTGAAGACATTCGCAGACGAGTCCCTGACTTGACCAGAATTCGTGAAGCAATCTCTTACGCACCCAAACTCGGACTCGATGCAATCATCACCGATGTATGGCGTAGCTTACGAGAAACCCAACCAGCTTGAGCCAATCACAATCCAGACGGGGATTGTAATGATCCCCATCAATGATGTGCCCACAATCACGGTACAAGATGTTTCGACATCTTGATTAAAAAGCCTAGTCATTACGATAGGAAATGTCGCGGCAGGCATAGCGGCTTGAAGAAGCAGAACCTCCTGCAACTCCTTCTGATCTGTTGCGAACTTGGCAATAAGTAAAAACACCACCGGCAATAGCAGAACACGAACAAACATGCCCAAAATAAAAGAACGCCACACTCGTTTCAAGTTCAGCGCAGTCACACAGTCAAACACAATGGCTCCGCTAAGCACCAAGCCCATTGGTATGGAACATCGCCCCAACTGTTCCGTCATTTGAATAACAGGCCGAGGCAGATAGAGATTGAGTCCTGATTGCCGAATGATCAGAGCAACGGCGACAGACATAAGCGGGGGGCTGAAAAGCATTCTTCTCCACGAACCTTTTATCCCTTTGCCGCTGATGATAAACAATCCAACACTCCACAAAGCCAAATCAACCCCCGCATTGTGAACCAAGAGCGTCACTAAGCATGCAGGGAAAAATAGTTCTGCAATGGGAATCGGAATGTAGCCGTAGTTGCAGATTCCTGCGCTGAGCGAGAACGACCGCTTTGACGAACTCTCAATAAGCCCGAACCAATGGCCAATGGTGTACGCAAAGAATGTGGCGACTATAAATCCCAACACCGTTAAGCCAAAGCCAAAAAAGGCAGGCACCCAAGCGTTTAATGTCCCAATATCGTTTTTGTCCGTAAGAATACGATGAAAGAAAAACGACGGAAGTAAAACGTTCGCTAGAAACGCCGCGAGATAACGATCCACGTCGCTGGTGAGCCATTTCAAGTAACGTGAGAGCGCACCGACGGCCATCACCAAAAAAACGCCGAGAACGGTTGCTGCGATCGAAGTTTCGTATGGATTCAAAATGAAGTTTCTCCGGCCCCGAGACCGGAACTCCAGATCGCGATTACCGCTTGGAGAACGGACCGAGCCATTCGTTAAACACGGATGTATCGTCTCGACTTACTAAAACATGATCGCCCGGACGCAGCGAATAGTTTTGCCCCTCCATGACTTTTTGGCCAGAGCTATCAAAGTCAACATCGAGCCTCACGGGAGGAAGATTGGCTCCATTAGGTCGTATGATTGTAAGCTTGATTTTCCCAATTCGCTTGTAAAGCTGAGCGTCCGATACCATATCCCCGACAAACATCGCTTCACCGGGACGTAGCGGGATTTTTTCCATATGCCGTTTGCCATCACGCACTTCTAGTATGATGCACGGCTCCCCGTTTTCTGTAAGCATAGCGGGCGGACTGCTCGCCGCCCCGGCGGTCAAACCTGCGACTTTCATGCTATCTGGGTCTAGGTTGCTCACCGAGTTTCTTGACCTGCCAACCAAACTCGAACATCCAGTTGAGAGTCCGCACAAAATGACGCACCCTAAGACCCAACCAGATTGGCTTGGCGTCGAACTGCGTTGTAGTTTGCCGGATGCTTGCATAGCGAAAGTCCTCAGAAATCCCCATCGAGAATTTTATATTCGTGATCTTTATCGACCAGCATGACCCGCGACTTAAACGAAAAGTCTGCTTTATCCGAAAAATCTCCGCTTCCAACGCAAACACCCTAAACCACCCAATCTGCCACCCGCCCAGCCAGCCAACTGCCCAACCGATAGCCCCCTGAGCTTGATCTTTCCGGAACGCTACCCCCATGCGTGCCTTCCAGTGCGTGCATCCTGTGCGAACGGAGAACCTGGGAATCCTTGTATTGTGGCCAAGAGGTGTTAAAACAAGCGTGGGGCGATGCTCATGCCTAGTGGTCCGAACCTCGCCCCTCATCATGGAAAACGAGTTGCAATCTGTTTTGCAGCGCCGCGTAACAACTCATGTATTGGGAAAACGAAGTATGAAACGATTTGCGACAGTTCTGGCCTTAACCGGTGTTTGTGTTTCTTTTAGTGGCTGCGACAAGGCCAAGGATGCTGCTCAATCTGCTGCCGAAAGAGCTCAAACGGCGAACGCAACAAATATGGGCAAGGAGATGTCCGAGAAAGCAAAGGATGCGATAGAGAACAGCGGAATCGCTGACGTTCTAACCAAAGCGAAAGAGTCGTTGGCCTCCGTCGAAGGTGGCAGCGACATGCTCGAAAAAGTACAAAGCTCTTTTGGTTCCCTCAGCAAACTGCTCGGTGACGTCAAAGACGAAGCCACTGCCAGCGGTGCCGTCACAGAACTTAACAAACTCACCGAATCCTTCGGCGGCATGACAGAACTTTTCGGTAAGCTACCGGAAGGAGCCAAAGGCATGGTGGCTCAAATCTTCTCATCATCGATGAGCGACATCAAGCCAATCATCGACAAGGTGATGGCCATCCCAGGTGTCGAGGCCGTACTTAAGCCAGCGATCGACGCGTTGTTGGCCAAGCTCAATGAGTTCAAGGCCTAGTCCACTTCGAAGCCCAGACTAGTTCGCAGCCCAGACTAGTTCGCATAACAAAACGACCCCAGCGATCGGACCTGCGTTTCGATCGCTGGTTTCTTAATAACATCTCTTTTCGAAGCGAAAGCACTGAATACCGATGGGTCTCACCAACGACTACGCCGTGCAATTAGAAGGCGTCTCGAAAAAATTTGGTTCATTCCAAGCGGTCAATCCCATCGACCTTTCCATTCCCACAGGCTCGATCTACGGTTTCATCGGACCTAACGGTTCGGGCAAGACGACGACCATGAGGATGATTCTCCGAATCTACCAACCTGACTCGGGCCGCGTCCGAGTGTTGGGATCGGAGCATGGGGATTGCGCTGATGATCGCGTTGGTTACCTACCAGAGGAACGCGGACTGTATCGCCGCATGACCGTGCGTCGAGTTCTACGCTACATGGCCAAGATAAAGGGATGCACAAACCCCGATCCTGAAATCGACCGTTGGATGGAAAAACTCGGGGCCACGGATTGGTACAAGAAGCGAATTGACCAACTATCCAAAGGTATGGCTCAAAAAGTTCAGTTCGTAGCGACCGTTGTATCAAAGCCACAATTGGTCATCTTGGACGAACCGTTTAGCGGCCTCGATCCCGTCAATATGGAAGTACTGCGAGACGCCGTGCTGGAGCTCAGAGCGAACGGAACCACCGTCATTTTTAGTACGCACGACATGAGCATGGCAGAGCAAATGTGCGATGCGATCTGCATGATATTCCGAGGAAACAAGGTGCTGGACGGGACGCTAACGGAGGTTAAATCTCAATATGGAGAGCCCCGACTTCGCGTGGCTTTAGCCGGCGGCCAAGCTCTTCCAAACGATCTTCCGGGTGTCGTGGAAACGATCAAGGTCTCACCCTTTACCGACTTAGTTCTAGATTCTGATGCCAGCAAACAGGCGATACTGCGGCGACTGATGGAAACTGGAGAAGTCACCCATTTCGAAAGTCGACTACCATCATTGCACGATATCTTTGTGCGAATTGCTCAGCCGACCAACTCCGACAACATATTGGTGGCCTAGCGAATTGCCGGCCCAGCGAATAGATGGCCTCAGCTACTAATCGACGGGAAGATGTCTCGCTCTGCAGTCTGGATATAATCAACGTGGATGTACCGGAGTGCGATACGGGTGCTCGATGTCGACTTTAACTTAAATAATTGGTGACATCGAGACAAAGCGGATCTTGGGGAGTTATAATCTAAATCATGAACGCATCAGAAAACGTCTCATCATCCAGCATCGGCAACAAGCTTCTTTCCCGATACTCAGACACGGATAGCCTGTTTGCCAAACCAGCTCCGTTGCCGGCCGCGACTCGAACGACTGCCATCCCCCTGCAGCGAACACAAGAACTCGAGCAGTCTATCAAGCATTCTCCGGCCATCGTTGAGCCTTACATTGAGCTTTCACAAATCTATCTCGAACAAGAACGATGGGTAGACGCCCGACGCATTTTAGAAGCTGGCAAACAAAACTGCCCTGAGAACGAAACCGTTCTGTTGCTACACGAAGACTTGATGCTAATCTTGTCAGCCCAACTGCTCGAAAATGCAAAAAAAGAATTAGCTCAACGACCTTGTGATGATACTCGCCACACGAGAGAACAAGCTGAAATCAATCTCGTCAACGAACGAATTCGAGTCTGCCGCGAGCGCTATCATCGCAATCCGAACCAGAAAGATATCTTAATCACTTGGGCCATCGCACTTCGACAACAAAAGAAGTATGACGAAGCCATCGCACTTCTAACTCAAGCCGTCAAGGACTTGAGTCTGCGAGCTCGGGCATCACTGCAAATGGGTATGTGCCACCAAGCGTTAGAGCGACCTCTCGATGCATTATCATGCTTTCGCCGCGCAGCTTTGTTTCGCTCACCTCCCCCAGATCCGAAAGTGGCCTCTGTGGCTCTCGAGTTAGCCGCCGCTCTATCTGAGGAAAATGGACTGATCGATTCCTCTATTTTTTATCTCGAAAATCTTGCAAAGCTTTTGAGCAAAGAGGAGAAGCAAGCCATACTTGATAAAATCGAGCGTCTCAAACCACATCTACCTCAATCTTACAGTTAGATTTTGAATCAAAAGTCTCAATTGCCAGCCGTCGATCAGCCCCATTCTGGCAACACCTCTCTCGGGCTCGTTTCGCTGGTTTGTCTGGTCATTGGAAATATGATCGGCGTCGGCGTCTATGTGTCGGCCGGTTATGCCCTGTCTGATTTGCGCGACGCTCGCTACGTTCTCATAGTTTGGGCCATCGCTGGGGTGCATGCCATGTGTGGGGCCGTGGCATACGCTGCGGTGGCAAAACGGTTTTCTGTATCGGGAGGCGAATATGCCATTCTTTCTCGATGGGCTCACCCCAGCCTAGGGTTCGTAGCTGGTTGGGTCTCTATATTCGCGGGTTTCGCTGCCCCAATCGCAGCCGCCGCGATCGTTTTTGCAGATTACGCATTGAAACTGAACACCGCTGACGGCTCCCAGTCGTCTTCGGTGCAATGGCTTGCAATAACCGTGGTCGTCGTCGCTGCCCTATCTCACTGGATCGAAATCAAATGGAATGCGTGGGTCAACAATCTTATCATTGCACTGAAGTTTGTGGGGATTGCTGTCTTCATCGGGTTCGGCCTTCGGTGGATCTTAAGCGGCAACGGCTCTGACGGTATCCTAAAATCGCCTGACGCGTCGATCCTGTCGAACCAAGACCTAATTTGGCTCGCTCTGGGCTCATTCTTTTATACAACCCTGGCCTACACCGGCTTTAATGCGAGTATCTATCTAGCAGGCGCGAACACGAACGATTTAATCACCTCAACCAATCAACCTATTTCGCATAAGGAAACCAATGCGGAGGAGCATGTAACTCCAAATCTAGAATGGAATCGCTTAATCGCTAAATCAATGATCTTGGCCTGCGGAATTGTGACCGTTATCTATCTGGCGTTGAACGCAATCTTTATGTACTCCATCCCTGCTGACAAACTCACCGGAGCAGGGGACCGCTTTGTGGGTGAAGTCGCGATCGCCATCGGAGGCAACTGGTTCGGGCAACTAACAAGCTGGCTGATCATTCTTTCCACCGGAACGAGTGTACTAGCAATGATGATGACCGGCCCGCACGTTTACCTTCAACTGGCACGTGATTTAGGATGGGCCAGCAAACTCAGCAGCGAACGAACAAAAACGCGACTCGCGATTACCATCCAAACGATCATCGCATGTGTCATCATTATGTTCAGCAATCTCTCCGATACGATCTCTTACCTAGGTTTAACGTTGACGGCATGCGGTGGTTTAGCCATCGCGAGCATGTGGATTGCCCAGTTCAAAGGTGAATTTCGAGAGAAGCTTCATATTCAATGGTGGGAACATCTGTGTGCAGCGATCTATGTTCTCGGCGCTTTGACACTCCTCGTTATTGCTTTTATGAGGCCAGAACAACACATGAAGTTTGTCTGGAGCATGATGACGTTTCTGGCTGGGCTCGTCGTTTATGGGATTTTTCGCTCGCTACGTCACAAATAACGATTTGGGTTCCTCTCTACACCGACCCTGCTCGCACTGTTCACTCTTTTCGCTTTGATCCTCGGGCCAATCTGTTTAGGCGATCGTTCCAAAGCTTTTCGCAAAGGGAACTCGCTGAGTATAGCAACCAGCGCACCTCATTTCGTTGGTGGTTACCAACCCTCGAAACAGCTCCAAAAGAATTGATACTCTGTGCTGCGGCACTACCAAGGCGATGCAACCAAGTTCGCGATTGATGCGTAGGTGATGGCTCGCGAGTGAGTTCGCCTCCGTTAGTCGCCAGTTAAAGACGGTCGCGCCCGTACATCCATGCTCTAAGAAAAATTTGAAAATGGTCTCCGTGTCTTTGCGTTGGCAGACGACGTTTAGCAACATTATGTCGCTGCTCAGGCCTTGATTGTTAGCAACGAACTCACGAGCATGAGCATCATGGATCAGCAGCGGATTCGCTCGCCATTGCGTCCCCCCGTTGAGCGCATCTATCGCCTTGACCATCTGGTGAATACTTACAGAGTGCTTTCGAGCCGAGAAAACGCTTGCTAGATTGGTGAGCCCTTTACTGACCGGCAATTGATACAGAAATCCTCGCCCTGGTTGATCGACTCGCCCAGCTTGAGACATTGTCTGAAATACTGCATCGAGGTCAAACTGATCAACCACCACGGTGATCAACTCCTTGTCATGCTGCTTTGTAATCCTCAGCAATCCTAAACGGTCACGTAGTCCGTATCCACGCACATAGGTGATTGTCGCTCCCTGCGAGCCAGCCTTGATGGCCGCTTTCGCGATAGTGTCAGCGGCCCCGCGATCTGTTATGTGCGTCAAAGAGACGAGGTCTTGCTTAAACCTTATGTCGAATGTCTTGGATTCGAATTGATAGTCGCCGGCAGCCCACAGCGGGTAATCATCTGTGCAAAAAAACTCTTCACATTGAGTTGCGAATATCGCTCCCGCTCCATAAAGCTGCAATTTGCCGACAATGACAATTTGCTCCATCAAGCGATCGACGTCTTCACCCGGCACAATAAAATGCAGCATCTCCTGCTCAAGCGATATAGCTGGCAGAAAGGCTTGATACCAGTGCTGCTGAACTAAAGCACCTCGGGAACTCAAAGATAGAACGTGGGCTGCTCCACTTTGAAGCACTTCTTGAATGACCAAGCCCGCAGTCTGACGAGAGAGAATCGCGGTAACGATCGAATACCCAGCGTACGAACTAAACGATTTCATCGGTCACCACACTGAATTCGTTTCTTCGGGTCCTTTGCACGACTAAACCGACTAACAACACCGTTAAGATTGGCCCTACCGATGCTAAGGCTAAGATGCCAAATCCATCAATGACACCAGGCACCTTGGACCCAATCCCCAGCCCCATTGCCAACACGAGTGGTACCGTTATCGGCCCCGTCGTTACTCCAGCTCCGTCCCAGGCAAAGTTCACGAACTCATCGGATGAGATAATCGTCAAGATGATTAGCAACACGTAGGGTCCCAATCCAACTCCGATCGCTACGACGTGCATGAGAAGCCTCTTCTTAAAGACTCCAACCGTCACATCTTCCACGGTCTCGCCCATTGCGTTCAAGGCGGGTTCAGCAAGAGTCGCGCCATACCCCAAAAAGAACGCGAACAACATCGTCACCAGCTTACCAACAATTGGATTTTCAAAAACGGCAGGCACCGCCCCCGAACCGCCCCACGGAACGATCGACGCAAACGTGACGGGAATATTGCTCCCGAGCTGAGTCCCCAGCGGAGTCAATCCCATCGATAACCCCAGACTGAACATCGTCATGCCTATCACAGAAAATGAAACTCCGAGCGCGATCTCATCCCCCTGTCTCAATCGCTCTTTTAGAATTACCAAAAGTGTCACGAACATAAAAACACACAAGGGAAGAATGGCTTGTGCGGAAACTCGCAACGCGCTCAGCAATTCTTGCCCCAGTTCAAGACTGCCATCCCACGGGCGACGCGTTTGGCTTATCACAAAGCTCTCGATGACACCTGAATCATCAACCTTTTCTACTACGATCTCGGCATTCCTATGGATGATGCGGCCATTTTCTAACACGACTTCTCCACCGGCATAGTAGGTGTTGTAACCGCGTGCATCACCGGGGAGTTTTCGTTTCTCAAGGTACTCTCGAAACTCTGCGTCACTAAACTTCGGTTGTTCATGATCGTGATTCGCTTCAACAGTCGTCTCTAATTTTGAGGTTGCGCTCTGAGCCGCCTGAATCAACTCTCCTCGATATGCTTTTCCACCGTAGTAATCGTCCGCTAACTGATGATAGAGAGCTAACATAAGCACGGCGAAAATCGGCAATAGCGATGCGAGCGTAACGATTCCAAATCCCGCGTCCGCACCACCCGATGATTGCGATCTATCATTGCTAATAATCCGGCAGACTCCGATCCCGAGCGCGAGCACCAATGGCACGGTGACCGGTCCAGTCGTCACCGCTCCGCAATCCCATGCTAAGCCAATCACGGGTGCCAACAGCGGATCGGTACAAGCGTAAATCGTGAGCCCGATTAGACCGGTAACCAAGGGGACGATGAACCTCTTGAGAGACCAACCGAGAAAGAATCGCAGGATGCCTAACGCAACAGCGACACCAACCCCCACGCCAACAGAGAGCACCAATTCCCCAGAGAAGTCGTTAAGAAGACTGTATAACAAAGGGGCTTGATCTGGCTTTACCTCGCTGCCAGCCTTCTTGAGAACCGATATTGCCGGTTCTGCGAATGTGGCTCCCAACCCCAGTAAAAAAGCAAACGCCAAAATCAATGGCAGCTTGGAATTGCGAGGCAAAATGGCCCCAATCGTCTCCCCGAAAGGCATCAACCCGAGACGTAATCCCTCCATGAAGAACGTCAGTCCGATGATTACAAACAATAATCCCAATGCAATCGTCACCCCGTAAATCACAGGCAACTGCAAGAGAAAAATCTGAAACAAGAGAAGGTAAACGATAATGAACCAAACACTTCTCAGTTGCTCAACAGCCTTCTCTCGAAAGTATCGCCATAGAATCGATAGAACACCGCCAAAACCGAGCGTTCTTATAGCGGATTGTTGGACGTTTGGATCTGACATACCGCTTTGAAACTCTCCGCGAACGAGCAACCTTGGACCAAGCGATCGAAACGGTACTCCCCTCCGGAACCGATTCGATATCTGTCGGTAAGTTTACACTAATTCAACGGCAGCGGGTTCTAAGCTGCGTAGCGATCCGGGGTGAGCCGATCAACGGGTATCGATGTTCTCTCATCACTGACCAACTGTGCGATAAGCTGCCCAGTGATTGGCCCCAAACTGAGCCCCATCATGGCATGGCCAGCGGCGATCGCGATGTTGTCCCAATCCTTACTCTTGCCTATGTAAGGCAAACCATCCGGAGTCACCGGTCTCAATCCAACCCATGGCTGAATGCCCTCAAAGTCGCTCAG
Source organism: Pirellula sp. (assembly GCA_025459355.1). GTDB lineage: Bacteria > Planctomycetota > Planctomycetia > Pirellulales > Pirellulaceae > JBKCUI01. The sequence goes on along the minus strand of JALOQS010000094.1, from coordinate 9,138 downwards.
CGAGAACTTGGGGAAATAAGAGACAACACTCTTTTTGATGCCATTGAGCTTCTCAGGCGAAATGACATTGTCCGGTTTGCCAATCGTCATCGTTCCACCAAATCGAAGCCGACTGCCCATCGGTGTCACAGCCACTTTCGCTTCACAAAGGATCGAGCAGATCGAAGGTAACTGCGCCGGGGATGGCAATGTGAGCGAATACCCCTTGCCCGCCAACATAGGAATCGAGAGCCGCATGGCTTTAACCAGCGAGTCGGACCACACTCCACCAGCGACTACGAATTTGTCGCCCGTGACTTCACCCTGCGAAGTCTTAACCGCTTGGACGGACCGCCCTCGTGTTACGAAATCAGTTGCGTGTTGCCCCCAAAGGAACTTACAACCACGGAGCTCTAGTGTCTTATGGAGCGATTGAAGAAGCTTATCCGGAGAGAGATGGCAATCCTTGGGGTAATAAACGCTCCCCTCTATCTGCATGTCAATGCTGGGGTCCAGTGCAGCGGTTTGTTCTGCGCTAAGAACATCGGCAGGAACGCCAAGCTTCTGCGCTTGCAAAGCCAATTGCACCTCTTCCTGCATCATGTGAGTGCTATTGCACAACATGAGCAATCCCTTTTGAACCAGGCCGCTGTCGATCCCACTCTCGGCCCACTTCACATAGAGCTCTCGCGAGGCTAAATTCAAATCTCGCAAAAGCGGAGCTGCTTGATCCACCTGCGCCTTGGTCGACGCAAGAAAGAATCGTAATCCCCATTTCAGCATGTCTATGCTGAGTGACGGGTTAAGCGAAAACGGAGACTCAGGATCTTTCATCCAGCGAATCGCTTGGCCCATCGTTCCTGGTGCAGCCAAGGGGATAAAGTGACTGGGCACGATCATTCCGGAATTGCCGAGCGAGCAGCCGTCAGACGACGGCTGGCCACGATCGATGAGGGTTACATCCCACCCTTTTTCTTGAGCAAAATAGGCCGTCGAAAGACCAATGATTCCGCCACCAACAATGACTAGCTTTCCGCGTTCGTTTCCCAACATTCTGATCTTCGTGACTTTTTGGCTTGTGAAATATGTTTACGAATGAAACCGCGACGGCGGCATGCAAGAGTATAACTGGATTCTCATGGCTCGGGCTAGACTTTTCCCAGCTTTACCTGCTCAGTCTTTAGTGATCTTTGCATTACTAAAAGGGAACTTAAACCAGACGAGCCATAAGCAGCTCCCGTTGGCACATGAGCTCCTTGGGCATGGTGTGATACAGCTTGAGGAAAAGATCCGATTGGCTGGTGAGTTCCGCCAGCCAGTGTCTCATAGCCCGCCACCTTGCCCTGGCAACGCATCACAATCCATTCGAGCACACGCAGATTTTCGCGGAATCCTGGCCACAGAAACTCCCCTTTGGCATTCTTGCGGAACCAATTGACGTGAAAAATACGAGGCAATCGTCGGATTTTGCGTCGCATCTCGAGCCAATGCCCAAAATAATCCCCCATGTCGTATCCGCAAAACGGAAGCATGGCCATCGGATCGCGTCGAACGGTGCCAATGGCCCCCGTCGCCGCAGCGGTTGTCTCGGAGCCTTGCGTTGCTCCCAGAAAAACCCCGTGTGTCCAGTCAAAGGATTGGTAAATCAACGGCATGGTCGTTGGCCGGCGTCCTCCGAAGACGATCGCATCGTCGGGATCTTGCCATCGTGGATCAATATTGGGACATTGACCAGCCGGTGCCGTAAATCGTGCGTTCTTGTGAGCCGCTAACCTGCCGCATCCCGGGGTCCAATCTTGCCCCTTCCAATCGATCAAATGTGGCGGCGGATCGGAATGCCCCTCCCACCAAACGCTGCCATCATCGGTCAAGGCAACGTTTGTGTAAATCGTATTGGCCAACATCGCTTGCATGGCCCCCGGATTGGATTCCCACGAAGTACCTGGCGCAACTCCAAAGAAACCGGTCTCGGGGTTAATCGCATGAAGCTTGCCAGTTGACCCAGGCCATAACCAAGCGATATCGTCCCCAACAAGAGTCGTCTTCCAACCTTTTTCGCGGTACTGGTCGGGAGGCAGAATCATGGCCAAATTCGTTTTGCCACACGCGCTGGGGAACGCTGCGGTCAAATAAGTCTTGGTTCCATCAGGCGACTCTAAGCCCATGATGAGCATGTGTTCTGCTAACCAACCACCATCTCGTGCAATGGAGCTAGCAATTCTCAACGCCACACACTTTTTACCTAAGAGCGCATTGCCACCATATCCACTGCCAAACGACCAAACTTCCCTCGCCTCCGGAAAGTGAACGATGTACTTCTCGTCATTGCATGGCCACGGAACATCTTGTTGCCCCGAAGCCAATGGTGCACCCACGGAATGCAGACACGGAATGTAGTTGCCGGCATCACCGAGCTTCTCCAATACCTTTGCCCCCATGTGACACATGATTTTCATGCTCACCACCACATAAGGTGAATCGGTCAGTTGAACTCCGATGAGAGCGAGCGGGCTATCGAGCGGACCCATGCAAAAAGGAACGACATACATGGTTCGCCCTTGCATCGAGCCACGAAACTTTTCTTTCAAAAGATTCCGCATCTCGTTTGGGTCTCGCCAATGATTGGTTGGCCCCGCATCGGTTTCACGCAACGAACAGATAAACGTTCTGTCTTCAACACGCGCGGTATCCGACTCATGGCTTCTCGCCAGGAACGAATTCGGATGCTTTTGCGGGTTCAATCGCAAAAAGGTTCCTTGGGACACGAGCTGCTCGGTAAGAGTATTCCACTCCTGTTCCGATCCATCGCACCAAACCACATTCGCCGCGCCGCACCACTGGCTTGTTTTCTCGACCCATTCATTGAGTTTTGCATGTGCTGAAAAGTGCGTTGTCATGCCAAATAGCCGTGTCTGTTGGTGAAAAAGGAAATTCGTGTAGAAATAAACGGATCAGAAGCAAAATAAAAAAGGCCCCATCCGTATCGGCCGACGCATTATAACGCCGAACCGATTCTTAATGAGGCCAATCCTACTGTCTAGTTTGCCGCGTCTGCCGCGTAGCTTTCCACGGGCGGGCACGAGCAAACCAAATTCCGATCACCAAAAACGTTATCCACTCGCCCAACTGGCGGCCAATACTTGACGGCGTAGTTTGCTTCCCCATCAGGACAAACTGCTTCTCGACGCGAATAAGGCAGATCAACTCCGTCCAAAATCGAATCCAATGTGTGAGGCGCATTGTGAAGCGGATTGTTGTCCGCAGGCCACAGACCATCGCGAACTTTTTCATATTCTGCGTAAATCGAATTCATCGCTCGGCAGAAACGATCCAGCTCTTGCAACGACTCACTCTCCGTTGGCTCAATCATGAGCGTTCCCCCAACTGGAAACGACATGGTCGGTGCGTGGAATCCATAATCGATCAACCGCTTGGCAACATCCTCAACAGTGACATGATGCACACCTAACGCACGAGTGTCGATGATGCACTCGTGAGCCACCAAACCACGATGCCCGGTGTAAAGAATGGAATAATTAGCCTTTAACTTGTGAGCAACATAGTTAGCGTTCAAGATCGCGACTTGCGTGGCCTTACGCAATCCTTCAGCACCCATCATGCGGATGTACATCCACGAGATTGGCAGGATGCTGCTGCTACCGAACGGCGCCGAACTCACCTTTGCACCGATGCGATCCGAATTGAGACCATCTTTTGGCAAAAACGCTGCGAGATGGCTCCTTACACCGACAGGTCCGACACCTGGCCCCCCACCACCGTGAGGAATGCAGAACGTTTTGTGCAGATTGAGGTGTGACACGTCGCCACCGAATTTTCCGGGCTTCGCCACACCAACCAACGCGTTCAAATTCGCGCCATCGATGTAGACTTGCCCGCCCGCTGCATGAACCTTTTCACACACCTCGGTAACCACTTCTTCAAACACGCCGTGCGTCGATGGATAGGTGATCATGATGGCAGCAACGCGACCTTGATGAGCCGCAATCTTGGCATCGAGATCGCTTAAATCGACATTGCCGTAATCATCGCATTTGACCACGACCACATTCATATTGGCCATTTGCGCACTAGCGGGATTGGTGCCGTGAGCACTGCTCGGGATCAAACAAATGTTGCGGTCCATGTCGCCGCGCGATTCGTGGTACGCTTTGATGGCGAGCAAACCAGCATACTCACCTTGCGAACCGGCATTGGGCTGTAACGAAATGGCATCATAGCCCGTAATCTCGCAAAGCATGGCCTCAAGCGAGGAAATCATTTCTCGATAGCCTTCGCACTGAGACGCTGGCGCGAAGGGATGCATATTGCCGAACTCAGGCCACGTGACCGGGGTCATCTCCGCAGCGGAGTTCAGCTTCATCGTGCATGATCCCAGCGGAATCATGGCTCGATCTAGTGCGATATCCATTTCCGACAATCGTCGCAGATACCGCATCATCTCGGTCTCGCTGCGGTACTTATGGAAAACCCCTTGTGACATATAGGAGTCGTCGCGATAGAGCTCCACTGGAATCGTATTGGCTTCCGTTTCAGCATCTCCTGCGATGGTGCCATGAAAAAGCTTGGCTAACTGTACCAAATCATTTTGCGTGGTGGTCTCATCGAGCGACACGCCAACGTGGTTCGCATTGTACTCTCGCAAATTGTAACCAGCCGCACGTGCTCGCTCATGAATCGCTTGCGTCTGCGCTCCCGTATTGATCACCAGGGTATCAAAGACGTTTTCGGAAACAACTTGGTAACCCGCGTTGCGAATCGCCCTAAGCAGCGTTGCCGCCTGAGAACTAACTCGCCTCGCAATCGCTTGCAACCCTTGCGGCCCGTGATAACACGCATACAGAGTCGACATGATGGCCAACAAGGCCTGCGCGGTGCAAATGTTGGACGTGGCTTTTTCGCGTCGGATATGCTGCTCTCGCGTTTGCAGAGCCAATCGATACGCTGGCTTTCCATGCGAATCGATCGATTGTCCGACGAGACGGCCCGGCAACGTTCGCTTCAGGGCATCTTTGGCTGCCAAGAACGCGGCATGCGGACCACCGAAACCAAACGGTACACCGAACCTCTGCGCATTGCCCACGACGACATCGGCCCCCATGCTGCCCGGGGACTTCATAATGGTTAACGCTAAAAGGTCGGAGGCCATAACGACCAAGCAGTCTTGTTCGCGAGCCATGGCGGCTTGTTGACTCAAATCCTTAACCGAGCCATCGGTCGCAGGATACTGGAACAATATGCCGAACGCGTTCGACAAATCCAACTGAGTACTGTTTTGATCAAAGGTCACGACTTCAATGCCCAGCGGTTTGGCTCGCGTTTCAATGACCTCAATCGTTTGCGGATGGCATTGCGTGGCTACCAAGAATTGGTTGCCTGCTTTGCGGCTGCTCCGTCGGCAGAGCGTCATGGCTTCGGCGGCAGCGGTCCCTTCATCAAGAAGCGATGCACCGGAAACATCCATGCCCGTCAATTCGCAAATCATGGTCTGGAAGTAGAACAAGACCTCCAATCGACCTTGAGAAATTTCCGGCTGGTAAGGGGTGTAGGCGGTATACCAAGCTGGATTCTCTAACACGTTTCGCAAAATCACCTTGGGAGTGTGCGTCCCATAGTAACCTTGTCCAATAAAGCTCTTGAGAACAATATTCTTGGAGGCGATGGTTCGAAGTTCGGCGAGAGCCTCTTCTTCGCTAACCCCTTGCGAAAGATTCAATCGGTCCCGGAATGCGATGTTGTTAGGGACGACGGTATCGGTCAAATGATCGAGCGACTCGTAACCCAGCAACGTCAACATTTCGCGAATCTCGTAGTCGCGAGGCCCGATGTGACGCGAAACGAACGACGATAGGGGCTTGTTCAAACTGGACATTGGTAGACCTCTAGGAAAGCGATTCAGAACCACGGAAAAATCCGACGCCCAACTTCGTTGAATGCATAAACGAAAAGCTCGCTATCTTTCGGCGAACTCATCAATGCGAACAAGCCTGATGGGATCAGGAACGCTTGCCCCTCTGTCCTTTTACCTGAGAGATATTGATCCGGGAGAAGGATCTTTCCCCTTCGGTGGACCAAACAGGTCTGAGCCTAATCGCATGGATTAGAAACCGACGTTCGTTTGATCACTCTCCAGAGACGGTCGATAAGAAAACAGTTCTTGAGGCCTGAGCGATTCTGGGTCAATATTGCGCCTTCGGCGATTGGCTCTTAAAGGACGTTTAATCCTGAAACCAATTCTCTCCCGATTTCTCTAAAACCGTATCGATTAGTTTAAGTCCGGGCGGCGGAAGTCGCAACAGCAGGCGAGCGATTTCGCCTCTTCTTACTTAGAAACACGTCGCAATAAATGTAGGCCGCGATACCCGCAGAAGCCGTAACAAGCCCGGCGCAGTTAAGGCCTACGGGGGCTTTCTCGGGCAAAAACTAGGTGTCTAGTTCCTTTTCGCCCCGAAATAGCTGCAAAACCTTGGGAAGCTTTTTGACTTTGCCCGATCGATCGACACAAGCAATGCTGCTTCGGCCCGACACGACCAACTCCGGCAGAATCGTACCTGGCCCGATATCGCGGCAGATTCGATACTCATGATGAATGCGGGCCCCGTAGCAATGGGTCAGTTTCGTGAACAACTTTAAATCTTCATCGAACTCTGCGGGAGAGTGAAATTCAACAAGCATCGTTTTTACCACCAACATGATGCCAGTCGTTTCGAGCTCTTTGTAGGAAATGCCAAAAGACCGAAGCATTTCGACGCGGCCTCGCTCGAAATAGTTCAGATATTGCGAGTTATGGACCCGGCCTTGCCCATCGATCTCGCAGTATCTAACCTTGAGATTGGTGACATGGTCCTCTAGGTAATCAATGTTCATAGCGATGTGGCTCGATTTGGCATGTTGCAGACTCAATGGGATGCCTATGCTTTAGGAGCATGACTGAATTCCTCCCGACTTATTTTTTTCGATAATGGCTCGAACAATCGCAATTGGTGACATTCATGGCTGCTTGGCGGCATTCGATGCGCTACTCGCTGCCATCAACCCTACATCAAACGATACGATTGTTACCTTGGGAGATTATGTAGATCGCGGCCCTAATTCAAAGGGGGTCATTGATCGTTTGCTGGAGCTTGAGCAAAAAGTCAATCTCGTGCCGCTGCGAGGCAATCATGAGGACATGCTGCTCGAGGTTCTTTCCGGTAGCATAGCACCGTATTCTTGGCTCAACCATGGTGGCGTAGACACGATGGATTCTTACGGGTTTGTCGGCGATTTGAACTGCATCCCGAAAGAGCACTTGGATTTCTTCGATCGGCTCCCCAATTACTTTGAAAACAAAACTCATTTTTGCGTTCATGCTAACTACGACGAAGAATTGAGCCTGGACGAGCAACCGCTCGATCTGCTCCGATGGACCAAGATCTCTCATCGATTGCCAGGCCCTCACGTCTCTGGAAAACGAGCCATCGTCGGGCACACTCACGATCGTGAGGGCATCATCTTTGAGGTCCCGCATCTCGTTTGCATTGATACTTACTGCTACGGAGGACGCTGGCTAACCGCACTCGATTTAGACAGCGGCGACGTGTGGCAGAGCACTCCGAACGGCGAACTCATTCGACAGCCTGAATCGATCTAGTGAGTCTCGATGGCATGCAAACTGGTCCTAGGAATCGATGAAGCCGGGTATGGGCCTAGCATGGGGCCATTCGTCGTGGTCGCGACCGCTTGGCGAGTCCCCAGTGATTTGGCCATCGACGAACTCGACCAACTGCTCACTCCTGAGATCCAACCACTCCCCGTCAGCCTAAAGTCTAGCCCGGACAAACAGACGCACGTTCCACTTGGCGATTCCAAGAAAATCTACTCCGGCAAATTGGCCTGGGAAAGCCTCTGCCATGGCGCCCACTTTCTTTTGGAATCCATTGCATCTTCCGCCAATAATGACTCTCGGCAAAGACTTGATATTGGTGCTTGCCTGTATCCCGCAGATTGGAATCGAGTCAAGAGCGTACCGTGGTTCCGTAATTTGCAACTCGAGCATTCGACGAGCGCTGCACAAAGCAATGCCGACTGCGGTATCGCACTCGCCTCTCGGGAGGCGGCTCGATCAAAGATGCGATCCTTAGGAATCGAGCTTGTTGCCGCACAAGGGCGATTGATTGACGAAATCGAGTGGAATCGTTTAGTGGCACATTGGCAAAACAAGAGCTCAGTTCTCAGTGACCTAACGCTAGGATTAGCGAGAGATGTTGCACGAGAGTTCGCGCAACCAGATGAATCGATCGAGATCTACTGCGACAAACACGGCGGCCGAAATCGCTATCAAGCGCTTTTAATGAACGCGTTTGAGAATCAGTGGTTTAATACACATTCGGAGACTGGCCATTTGTCGCGATACTCGACCCAATGGGCAGCCCATCCACTCATGATTCAGTTTCGGGTTGGCGGAGATACATTAGTGCCATCAGCTGCCGCGTCGATACTAGCGAAGTGGACTCGCGAATTGTCGATGAAATCGCTCAACGATTTCTGGAGCTCCCACGCGCGCACACACAAACACTCTAGTCCAAAGCCGACTGCCGGATATTATGTCGATGCGATGCGTTTCGCAGCCGACATAAAAGAGTTAAGCGACCGGCACGGCCCACCTCCATCAACATGGTGGCGGACAAAATAATCGTTGTTCGTCATTGTTACCAACAACACCATCGCTACGATGCTACGATGTATAGAGATGGAGACCTTGGCCCAAGTGGCTTGATCGGGCTTGGGAAGCGAATCGTCGTATTCCCATGGTCTCGGATTCTTGGTCGGGATGCGAGCGCCGGGCGGGATCTGCTCGATCGGAATCTGTACTGAGGGCGTGAGGAAATCCAGAATTGCCGAAGCTCTCCTCTGATTCGCCAACGGCGTTAGTCAACATAGCCTAGGGTAGTCGGATCAATCGCCTTGGCGATTAACCCGACTACCCTAGGACCAAATCACCAAAGTTGAGATGCCCCCCATGGGTTTTGGCGGCTTCGCCGCCAAAACCCATGGGGGGGACTTCTGGGCGGTGTCGCCTAACCCAGGGTTGCGGTTTCGTTCGCTCCGCTCGCGAAACCTTTACCCTGGGCTATGCTGATCAACGCCGTTGGCGTAAAG
>JALOQS010000360.1 GCA_025459355.1 Pirellula sp. | reverse complement strand
GCAATTGGTTAGGGTCGCTTTTAAAGCATCAAAATCCGAGCGTCGCATGTTTGTCGTCTGGTTGATCACGATTCCCGCAGCAAACTGGCGAGTTGACTTGCGCATGCGACTGGTTTTGCGATAGTTGAGCTGAAAACCTTCTTCGAGAACAATAGCACCAACACTGGTCGCGAAAGAATCCGAGGATCTCGCGAATTTTTCATCACCCGAGAACAGCAGGTCGTCCGCGTAGCGAGTGTAGGTCGCATTACAGGCGTTCGCTAAACTGGCTAATCGGCAATCGAGTCGATACGCGATCAAGTTGAGTAAGCCCGGTGAGGTCGGAGCCCCTTGTGGAAGATGTTTGCGATGATGAAGCGACAAGATACGATTTTGTTCCGCTGCGTTTATGTTGCCATTCGTAGCCGCGAGCAGCTGGGATGGGTTTGAATAACAAGTGCAAATTGCCGTTAGCGATTGTGTGACATCAAATGGATAGCCAAGACTGCGAAAGAGTCCCCAGACACGATTAGCGTGAACCGAGGGGAAGCAGTCTTGCAAATCCATTCTTAGCAAGAAAGGCTTGTTGATATGAGGCTCGACAAAACTAATCGCGGATCGGTCTCGAACAAAACCATGCACCGAATCATGAGTCGGGATCGCATCAAGGATCTTACTTAGCACAATACGTTGAGCGATTTTCAAGAAGAACTTAGGGCTTTCGATGATCCGAATGCCACCCGAGCGTTTGCGAACCGATTGGACTAAGTAATGGTTTGCGTAGTTTGCTGTAAGCCAGTCAAGTTGCTGGCAGGATACATTCAAAAGGTCCGCCAATTCCGAGACGGAATGGATTTTCGGTATGGACCAATGATGTGCGCACGCAAGTTGAGACCGCATCGTTCGAGGCTGCGTTTTCGATTTCATGACAGCTTGATTCAACCGTCGCAACGACAACTGCGTGGCCGTTGAAGGTTTCGTTCCGTGGCTTAGAAACGCCACCAGCCGACTAAACGAAACGGGTGTCGGATATGTTGCCATGAGGATAGCGGCAAACGGTGCTAAGTCTTTAGCTTTGGGAGAACGACAGGAATTCAGCAGTTCATAGATCGCCGTTTCCGTCCAAGGCGAATCGATGAGCAGTTTGGCGGCAAGATACGCATTGGATTCACGGTGGGTCAAACAGGCACCTAGGAAACAAAGCAGTTAGATGAGCGAAAAGGGTGGCCGGCATTTCAACGAAACTGGTATGCGATGAGATATTTTTCGATGGAATCGAAACGACTCTCATCACTGAAATGCACTATGATACGATCCACATGGGTAACCCATGCGAGACAAAACGCTTGTTCAAAACGAGTTTTGAAAGCCAAGTCCATTTTGTCAGCTTGAAATGCCGGCCGACCGCTGGCTTACATCTTGGCCACCGCACGGTAAAATTGCTAGTGGTAGTCTGGATCTGAAGAACGGATAGCGGTCGCTGGTGTCATGATGGGGAGTGTTTGGTTCGAGCAAAGGATTTCATAACAGAATAGGGTACCCCCCATTTTTGGGAGACTCTTGGCGGCATTTTGTAGTTTTAGTTGGCATATCGTCCAAATCTTCAATAGACTGGTCGCTCCCACACAATCTTCACTCGAAAAATGAGGTTAAAACGTTGCGACATAGAGAGATTGGCTTGAGGATAATGGAATGAGTATTGTGTCGGTGCGAAGCGCTGGATTGACGCATTGCGGCAGTGTTCGGGATGAGAACCAAGATCAATATGTGATCGCGGAAATGAGCCGCACTATGGTGGTCAAGTCATCGGGGTTGGCCATGTCGGATGGTACGCGTCTTTTGGGGGATTCGTTTGCAACCATTTTCTTGGTCGCGGATGGCATGGGGGGCCATGTGGGTGGACGTGAGGCCAGTCGGTCGGCTATCGAATATTTTCTGGCTTCGATACTTAACAAATTGACTTGGGTGGAATCCGTTACCCAAGATAACGAAGTTGCTTTTCGTAAAGTTTTGGAAGACACTCTTTCTGAAGCGCATCGCGAATTGCAGTCCTTTGCGGAAAAGAAGCCAGAGTTAAAGGATATGGGCACCACGTTGACCATGGCTTATGTGACATGGCCCCAGCTCTACATAGTTCATGCGGGAGATACGCGATGCTATCTGTACCGTGATCGAGAGTTAAAGCTCATCACGCGTGATCACACAGTCGCACAGCAAATGATGATGAGCGGGCGGCTCAAGCCGAACGAAGGAGAACGATCCCCGTGGTCGAACGTGCTTGTCAACGCTTTAGGGGCGGGAGCACCCGAAGTGGTCCCCGATCTGTATTGCGTCACTTTGAATCCGGACGATCGTTTGCTTTTATGTAGCGACGGATTAAACAAACATGTTTCTGACGAGCGTATAGCGGTATCGCTTTCCCAAAGAAATGTTCCTGAGGAAACCACCGGAGCGCTTGTAAAGATGGCGTTGGAGGGTGGTGGTTCCGATAACGTGACCGTGCTCGTCGCGGATTTTTTGGCAACGCAAGGCTCCTCTTTGATGAGGACCTTTTCCGAGATTCCGACGGCTCAGAAGGTAATCACGGAATTCGATCGTGACGCAGGTGAAGTTGACACCTCGGATTTGGAGTCACCAACACCAATAACCGAAGAAATCACCTTGGATTCGAATCGACGGATCTAGCAACAAAAAAGGCTGGTTCGGGTTAGAACCAGCCTTCGCGAATCGCTATTGAGACTGTTTAAGGACGTACTGTTAAACAACACCCGTGTTTTGATTAGGGTTGTTTGTCTGAACTGTCGTTCGATTCCGTAATCAATTCGTTGGCGACCGGAGCTGGAGCCTTGCGACGGAATACGGCACCAATTTCGATTTCTGGACGGTCTGCGGAGTCGGTCAAGAACTTAATCGTACCTTGTGTTTCCGCACCGAGGTCTCCCGGTTTGGGCTTTAGCTGCAATTGCAATGGATGCAGTGCGCGAGGCTCGCTGCCCGGCTCGAAATCGATTTCAAAGATATCGCTTTCGATCCCCTTTAACAGAAATGGGGTTTGGCTTTTGAGGACGACTAGCTGCCGGACAGGTTCGCCAGTCAAAACATCGCCGAGCGACACGGTGCTTGGTACGACCGTGATGCCAGGAACCACGTTTGCTGTTACCCGCAGAGGAACCTTGGTCAGGTTTCGATCGTTAGTGGTTACGATGAGTTCGCTTTCAAACGAGCCAGCGGGAGCATTCTCCGCCATGGTCAGGTCGATTTGGTATTGAACGCGACCGCCGGAACGGGAGGTTTCTTTAGCCACGGCGTTTAGGAAATTGTTGCTGGTCGTGAGTCCCATGATCTTCCAATCGGATCGGCCAGCGTAATCGAGATTGACTTGAATGTCTTTCGTTTTGCCTTGCTGTAGGCTTCCGAAACTGGCTTCCCCGGGATTGAAAACTACGTCGGTTCGGATGTAGCCTTTCACTTGAAGCTGGTATTCGGCGAAGAACGGACGATCGACGGTGACCGTAAGGGTGGCTCCTTTTTGGCCGACGTGCGAGTGCGTATTGAACTTGGCCAGGACGCTCCCTTTGCCCTTGGGAGCGACATCCTGAGTCTCTAAGATCGGCGTGGTGCAGCCGCAAGA
>JALOQS010000359.1 GCA_025459355.1 Pirellula sp. | reverse complement strand
CGGTTAATCGAAAATGGCAATCGATCCAGAACTCCCCTTGCTACCAGTACATTTGTACTGGTACAATCCTCGCATTGATCAATGCGAACAGAACACATCTTAAGGGGTTCAAATGGAATTGCCTGGGCTTTCAAAAGGTGAACTTGTTATTGCCAAATTGCTTTGCGATCGGTCCCCCGCGACAGTCCGCGAGATCTTTGAATCGCTGCCAGAGGATCAACCCATGGACTTCGCTACAGTACAGACCTATTTGCGTCGTCTTGAGACCAAAGGGTATGCGTCGTCAATACTGGAAAGTAAGACAAGGATCTATTCGTCGAAATCTCAAGCATCTTCTATCGTCAAACGAACCGTTGATGAATTGCTCAGTCGGCTATTTGGTGGTTCGAAGATGCCGCTCGTTCGGCATCTAATCGAGGAGAGAAGTATCACCTCGGATGAGCTGCAAGAACTCAAGGAACTTGTCGATCAATTGGCAGAACAAAAAAAGACCACGGCGAAGTCGAAACAAGCGAGGAAAAAGTGATGTTCCCCGTTCTTCACGATTTGTTTTGGTTGCAACTGTGGCAGGTTACTTTCGTTGCAATAATCGTGTGGGCCGTTACTAAATGGCTTACCCGAGATCGGGCTCATATCTCACACCTTTTGTGGACAATCGTACTTGTCAAATGCTTGATTCCACCAGTGTGGAGCAGCCCAACAGGAACCTTTTCCTGGATACTCGCCTGGAGTTCGGTGCAGTCCCTTGATGAAAACCCGACTCTTCGAGCCACTGCTACTTGGCAAATAGAAACCAAGGAGCTGAGTGATTTTTCCTTTGAAGGCTATCCAGATACGGAACGGAATACAGGCCCCGAATTTACGCCTCCAGGAGTGATTAGTTGGTCGCAATTCGGATTTCTTGTTGCAATCGCAACTTGCCCAGTACCGATCGCTTTCACTCTTTACCGATATCTCCGTTTTCGAAAAAGCATTACTGAATCCACGGAAGAACCGCCCAAAGAGCTGACAAAGTTATTCAACAGCTTAATCAAGTCACTCAATGTTAAACGTTTCGTTCGCTTGCAACTGGTGGACGAAGACGTCACCCCTTGCGTGGCAGGGATCATTAACCCCACTGTCATTCTTCCCAAATGGACGCTGGATAAGATGACGACAATCGAACTGGAGATGGTACTCGCGCATGAACTGATCCACTTACGTCGCGGCGACTTACTGGTCACTATGTTGCAGTGGATAGCAAGTAGCCTATGGTGGTTTCACCCGCTGATTCGCACAGCCTGCTCTCGGCTATCACAAGAGTCAGAACGATGTTGCGACGAGGAAACCATCAATTCACTTCAATGCGAGCGGATCGTTTACGCCCGATGTCTTATTAAAGTCTTGGAATGGGAGCATAGATCGCATTTCAGCCCGGCTCTGCCAGGCGTGCGACCAATGCAAATTACTCATGATCGTTTGGAGAGAGTCATGAAACTGCGAAACGGTTTTAAGAAAACGCCCCACTGGACCTGGGTCTACATGATATTGCTAATCGCCATCGTTGCCCCAGGGGCTTCGATCAACGGCCAGGAAGAACGGCCCGTCAGCGAAAAACCGAAAACCGCCACGGTTGACAATCAAAACGAACAGGAAAACGTCGAAAGGCGAATCGCTCCCGTCGACTCGTCGGATCTGACTACTTTTTATTACAATCTCAAAGGGGCCATTGAGCAGATTGAATCCGAACAAGGACTAGACCATAAATCCGCCGTCAAGAGTCTGTACGATAAGATTTCGAAGCATCACACCCAGCACAATGTCATATACACCGGAGATGAACGGGTTATTGCCATCACGACGTCGCGAGCGAATCATGAAGCAATCCGCAAGCTACTTCGTGAGCACAATGTAAATCGATTCGGTGCTGTTCTGGCAAGATCCCTGTTCTTCGAGGGCAGCCACGAAATCGATGTTGAAGGTGCTACTTGGAGTTCAGCTGATGGTAATGACTGGGCAATTCTATCCGCAGATCAACTTACGGCGATTTCCACAAACCGTACAGAGCAGTACAGAATCGTCTCGGCCCCGGTTATTGTCATCTCGAATGGGCAGCGAGGTGTATGCGAAATAGTTGATACGGTCATGCTTGAGAGAAACGAATTCGATGACCCAAACCGGAACGATGCTGACGAACGAGTCATGCACATCAAGACCGGTTTTAAGTTGTCTCTAAGCCCTAAGATCGACTACAAAAATTCAACCGTATCAATCGCCTGCGAATTGGAACGAAATATTCTGTTTCGCATTCCATCGACAAATAAGTACCAAAACAAACATACACTTCTTAATGCCAAACTGACTGCAACCAAAGACTTAAATCGTGACCAATTTCTTGCGATTCGAACCAGGCAGACCAATCGAACTCACCCGACCCAAGGACTCTGTGTCATGGCAGTGATTGGCGTTCGATATACGGACCCATCTGAGTCTGAGCCAAATCGATCCGTTATGGATTTTATCGAAAGAGAGCGAAAGCAGCAGAAAACGCAGAACCTGCCTCGCGTCATCACGACAAAGCGATTTGATGACAGTGAGGATGTTTCTGGAATCAACGTCAGGATGCCGATAATACTCGCCAGATGAGACGAATAATTAATATCGTCGCGTGGAAGATAGGTTTCAATGTTTCTAATCGTCGACTTTTACCTGCTGATCGTCGGAGCGATCAGCGACTCCTCGGGCGTGATTGCTAAGGTGGGGAGGAACGCTTAGACTAACGTTTCCATTGACACCTCTCTCCCTGCTTTCCTTACCAATATGTCTGACGAATGCCGAGCTTGGATCAGGCTCCACGATCTGGATAACTGCGCCGTTGCGATTAAGCCCCTATCCCCGATGGACTCGATCTACATCGACTCCGAAACCATAACCTGCAAACAGACGATCCTCGCCGGACACAAAGTCGCTTTGAAACAAATCCCCGCTGGCTCCGAAGTTATCAAATACGGCTGGCCTATCGGTGTAGCGACGCAGAACATCCAGCCTGGCGAACATATCCATGATCACAATCTAAAGTGTGAACACCATATGGATTACACCGAATTGGCAGGCCACACCCCGGCCCCCATCAAACCGATACTCGGCAAGAGCTTTCTCGGCTACAAACGCCCAACCGGAAAAGTAGGAACTCGTAACTACATCGCGATCATCTCAACGGTAAACTGCTCCGCGTCCGTCTCCAAAGCCATTGCCAATTACTTTACTCCCGACCGGCTTGCACAATACCCCAACGTCGACGGCGTTGTTGCCTTTAAGCACGATAGCGGCTGCGGTCTTGCCTACGAAGGCATCAAACATCGCGTGCTTAGTCGCGTCCTAGGTGGAATCGCGAAACACCCCAACATCGGAGCTTATCTGCTTATAGGACTAGGCTGCGAACAAAACACGCTAGGACATCTCACCAAATCGCAACAACTGGTCACCCTCAAACTACCCAATCAGCAATCATCGGAGTATTCCCGTCCTCTCCATGCAAGATATGGGAGGCACGGCAGCAACGGTGCGACGAGGCATCGAGCTCGTCAATGAATTGCTACCCGTGGTAAATCGGTTTGAACGCGAATCGGTCCCGGCGAGCGAACTAGTTCTCGCGACGAAATGTGGTGGTTCCGATGGCTACTCTGGGATTACGGCGAACCCAGCTCTCGGAGTTGCGGCAGATATGGTTGTAGCGTGTGGTGGCACGGCCATTCTTTCGGAGACCACCGAGCTTTATGGTGCGGAGCAATTGTTTACCAAACGTGCCGCCAGCCACGACGTGGCCATGAGTCTTTTGAATAAGCTTGAATGGTGGATCGATTACACACGTCACTACAACGAAGAATTCGACAACAATCCGTCCATTGGTAACAAAGCAGGTGGCCTAACAACCATCGTGGAAAAATCGCTAGGGGCTGCGAGCAAAGGGGGCAGCACAGCCTTGCAGCATGTCTACGAATACGGAGAAAACATATCGCACAAGGGATTGGTCATCATGGACGCGCCCGGCTTCGATCCTGTTTGTGTGACGGGTATGGTAGCCAGTGGTGCGAACGCGGTTGTTTTCACAACGGGTCGAGGCAGTTGCTTTGGATGTAAACCGGCTCCGAGCATGAAGGTTTCTACCAACACCGAATTGTACGAGCGCATGTCTTCCGATATGGACTTGGACATGGGCACGATTCTCAGTGGTGAATTGATCGAACAAGCGGGTGCACGCATGTTCGAAGCCATACTCGATATGGCCAGTGGTAAAAAAACCAAGAGCGAGGAACTTGGTTATGGCGACGAAGAGTTCTGCCCCTGGGCCATTGGTCCGACGCTTTAGCATTCCAGGGGCGAGGCCCCTGGCTATGTTGCATATGGCCTTTGGCCATGAAACCTTCGGGTGCTTTGCCCTCCCGCGGACTGCGTTGTTTATGGCCTTTGGCCATGGATTTGTTCGCCAACGGCGATAATCATTATAGCCAGGGGCAACGCCCCTGGATGCATCGCCGACGGGCCGTTTTCGCCAACGGCGATAATCAAACCGTCGGCGTGCCGGTTGTCGTTCGATCATTATCCGTGCGATGATTCAATCCAAACACGTTCTGCTAATTGCTGGTGAAATCAGATCAAGATTGGGCAAGAATATGGGGGCAAGAAAATGCTGTCGTCTCTCTAGCTCCTTGTCTCAATCATTTAGCACCATAAGAGTTTCGTTCAATTCATCGCCCTGCTCTGCAGTTAAACAAAGTTGCTTGTTCCTGGTTATTCTGTCCTCAAAAAACAAGAGTCCTAATTTGGCAGAAACATCGAACGCAGAAAAATGAGGCTCGTATCTTTCTGCGTTCGATTTTTCTGCCTATACGATTGGAATCGTTTGGTTAGCTCAATCTATTTCTTTACGTGGCTCGTTATCTCCACTGCCTGGGTGGAACAGTTCCAGCGAGAACACCCAAACAAGAT
>JALOQS010000358.1 GCA_025459355.1 Pirellula sp. | reverse complement strand
AGTTCCGATACTAGCAGCACAACCCGATTTTTTAGCGTTCACTCAGACGAACTGAGGGGATCGCGCTCAGCCAAAGGGAACGGTGGAAGCGTAATTATGACCGTGTTGCATACTACGATACGAATGTTTGTTCTGACAGCGATGGCATTTGCTGGTCAGTTGGGCCTATCTCAAAATGGATACCACCCCGGTGCAAAGGAGGTGGCATTCGATCCAGATTGGCAATTGTTTGCTCCAGTCCAACTACAGGACATGGAGGATATACCTGCTCGGAAACGAGCTAACACCGGCTTTTACGTCACGTACGACAGAATGTACATGATGGTGACCAGACCGGAGGCAGAGCAAGGCAACAACGCACTCGATACCGCTTGGGGAAATCGTTGGGATTTCGGCTGGTCTCGCGAAGATGGCGGTTGGAACTTCTCCGTCATGAACCTTAATGGTCCCGATCAGTATGATCGTTACGGCCAAAGATGGGCGAGCTACCCGCTTCCGGACTTGGATGGGGATGACGGGGATGCCATTTTGCAAGCTCCCGAGACTTTGCTCCAACAGTATCGAACCTTCGAGATGCTGGACAGTGTCAACGCAGGCAGCATGCGAGGCTTTGAAGCTAACAAAACTTGGCGATTCGAACCTTACCGGTACGGTGGTATCCTGGAGCCCATGCTTGGTATCCGCTACGCAGGCTTCCAAGATTTGGCCATCAACGATTCCTACACCATCTCCGATGGAACATTAGCCCGACCGTTTGTTAGCAACCAATTCGGCGACGACTTGGTTCAGGAAACCTTCACTCGTAGAACTGCGAGAACCGACAACAATATGTTGCTCGGTCAGATCGGCTTCCGATATACCAAAGCGGTTCGTAGATGGACATTCTCGAACGACTCGAAAGTGTTCGCGGGACATGTTTATCAAAACCAAGAGCATTCTACGGACGTGTTCAATAACTACTACGCTGGTACGGTTGCCGCCGGGGATGATCCTGTGCAAGAGTTAGATCGCATGGGAACAGCATTCACGAACAGTCGACGCGATAGCACCACCGTGGGATTCGACCTGCGGGTTGAGGCAGCCTACAAAGCCTTTAAGGGCGTAGACTTACGAGCGGGTTTCCAGATGCTGTACTTCGGACGAGGAATTTGGCGAGGCGCGACCGCGGGCAACGGCAGAAACGATCTCAACAACCAACATTTGATCATGCCGGGCTTCACCGCCGGTTTGACCTGGAACCGATAACACAATCGCTTCTACCACGACCACAAAGCCGGGCTGTGATACACAGTCCGGCTTTTTTTATTTTCATCTTCGTAGTAAAACGCCTTGGTATCACAATCGCTGGCAGCAATCCGCTTGCTGAAGCGACTTCGATCACCATCTTACTTCGATCTGCGTCGTTGACGACTCTTGGACACTAATCTCGATATCGTGTAGGACGCGCGGTCAGAAATAGAATCCAACATCGTTTGCCACTGACCTCCCTTTTCATCTAGCACTACCACAGGCTTCTTCTGCAAGTCGATAACCAGCCGTATCGATTTGTCGATGCCATTCTTTGGGCCATTCAGATCAGCAAGGTAGGCATTGATTGTCCCAATGCGGCTTTGAAACTTCGACATGCTTGACTCGATCTTAGACTGCACGTGGCTTCTCAACGAAGGATCCAGCTCGAAGCCATTGCCGTGTACCAAGATTAACATCGCTGCACTCCTGTTTTTGTTCGATTTGGCGTGATTGCTATCTTGATTATTCGTTGACTGACAGCTAAAACAAATTGAATGCAGGTTGATTAAGAGTTAAAAGAATCTAACGTTCAGGTGTTCCATTGAATTGGCTTAACTACCACCATTTGCAGTACTTTTGGGTTGTCGCTCGCGAGGGTTCCGTGGCCCGAGCCAGCGAAATTTTGCACGTCACTCCTGCCACGATTAGCATCCAACTGCGAGATCTGGAAAAATCACTCGGTGTGGAATTATTCCGTAAATCGGGTCGCGGTTTGGTGTTAACCGATATGGGGGTCGCCGTCCAAAGGTACGCGGACGATATCTTCGCGACAGGGCAAGAGTTACTGGATATGGTTAACGGTCGCCCCGTCGGCGGTCCCATGACATTAAGAGTCGGTATAAAAGACGTTCTACCAAAACTGGTCGCTTACCAACTCATTGCACCGACGTTGGAGATGCCCGAGGAAATTCAACTGTATTGTGCGGAGGGGGACATCACAAAGCTAATCGCAGACTTGGCTATCCACAAACTGGACGTAGTGCTTTCCGACACGCCTATCGACCCCAGCATGAAGGTTCGCGCGTACTCTCATTTGCTTGGGGAGTCAGATGTTGTATTCGTAGGAACCAAACAAATTGCCAAGAAACTTCGCGACAAATTTCCCGAGTCACTCAATGGAGCCCCGATGCTGTTGCCCATGGAAAACACCATTCTTAGACGATCGCTTGACTACTGGTTTGAAGAGAATGATATCCACCCCAAAATCGTTGGTGAGTTTGAGGACAGCGCGATGCTAAAGATTTTGGGAAGCGCCGGAGCAGGTATCTTTCCCGTCGCAAGCATCATCGGAAAAGAGGTCGAGGAAATGTACAACGTCGAAGTCATCGCCAAAGTGCCAAACATCAAAGAAAAGTTCTACGCTCTTTCCGTTGAACGCAAAGTAAAACACCCGGCCGTGCTGGCTATCTCAGATATCGCTAGCAAAAAATTCGGCGGCAAGAAACACTAAGCTGACCTCCTCCCAATCAAAGTCGGCGCATCAACCTGTTACTAGAGTCCTCCAGCACTGGACTCTTTTTCCTTTTTGGGATCATTTTTCTTTTTCTTCTCTTCGCGTTTTTTGTTGGTGACGGAGTACTCTTTAAACAATCGCTCGAACTTGAGCACTTTGTCACGCACGACGGTTTGGCAATAGCTCTGATTTTTGTTGAGGTTGTAATAGTTTTGATGGTAATCTTCGGCCCGGTAAAACGTGCTTAACTTGGTGACTTCCGTGACGATCGGTTTTCGGTAAACCTTTTCATCGGCGAACTTCTTAAGGATGGCTTCGGCGGTTTTCTTCTGCTCATCGGAACTGTAGAAAATGGCAGATCGATACTGCGGGCCAACATCAGGCCCCTGCCTGTGCCAGCTGGTCGGATCATGAGTTTTCAAGAAGACAATAAAGACTTGTTCGAGGGAAACAACTTGAGGGTCAAACGTGACTTGTACGACCTCAGCATGCCCGCCGTACTTGATGGTTTGATAGGTGGGGTTTGGAGTTTTTCCGCCGGTATATCCCGAGACAACCGACTTTACGCCATCCAATCTTTGGAAGACCGCTTCGACGCACCAGAAACATCCCCCACCCAAAGTGATGGTTTCGAGTTTCGTCTCTTGGCCGTTTGGCTCATCGGCCGCTTGACCAGCCAAGGCCAAGCAACTCGTGAGAAAGCAAGATAATAGGGCAGACAGTAGCGAGGTTTTTTGGTAGCAAATGGTAACGTCGGGAACAGAACTGGCGATGCACTAGACATGACGGAGCATTAGTGTCGCACGACTCATTTTAGCATTGCGAGATGGCAAGGCCATTGGTTACGCTTTTTACACGGCAGGGCGTGGAGCTAAGTGTTACCACGCCATGCAATCCCTCTCCCCGTTTTTAAATACACGAGTAACCCATGAAGCGATTTTCTGTCTTTTTCCGTGAGACTTGGTGGCTGTGGGTCATTTGTTCCAGCGTGTCCATTGGGATGTCGATTTTTTTGACCCCGATCATGCTGTGCGGATTGCCGATGCTCCTGGTCGTTTTTCT
>JALOQS010000357.1 GCA_025459355.1 Pirellula sp. | reverse complement strand
AGTTTATTTGCCAAAGCCTCGAGGGCGGCTCTGCGTTCGGTGAGAATGGTTCGTGCTCGTTGAATGGACTCATCAATGAGCCGCTTTACTTCTTGGTCGATTTCACGAGCGGTCTGTTCAGAATACTCTCTTCCGAATGAATCTGAACCGGCTGAAGCCAGAAACGCGGAGCGATTACCTTCACGGAAATTGATTCGCCCCATACGGCTCATGCCGTATTCCATAACCATACCACGCGCGATTTGTGTGGCCCGTTCTAAGTCGTTTTGGGCACCGGTGCTAATGTCGCGAAAGACAATTTCTTCGGTGATGGTACCGGCCACGAGCACTTGCATGCGCGATTCGAGTTCCGATTGTGTGACCAGATATCGATCTCCCTCGGGGCGTTGCATCGTGTAACCGAGAGCTGCGATCCCGCGAGGAATAATCGAGACTTTGTGCACGGGATCGGTGTTAGGCAGCGAGTACGCGACCAAGGCGTGGCCGGCTTCGTGGTAGGCCACTCGTCGCTTTTCCTCTTCGCTCATGATCCGTTTTTTCTTTT
Source organism: Pirellula sp. (assembly GCA_025459355.1). Taxonomy (GTDB): domain Bacteria; phylum Planctomycetota; class Planctomycetia; order Pirellulales; family Pirellulaceae; genus JBKCUI01. The sequence goes on along the minus strand of JALOQS010000357.1, from coordinate 4,020 downwards.
CGAGACCGGCAGTGACTCGTTCGACCCCGTCGTTAAATTCTTCTTGGCCAACTTTGTCTTTGCCCTTTCGAGCTGCGAGCAAAGCCGCTTCGTTTACTAGATTTGCCAGGTCTGCCCCGACGAAGCCCGGAGTAATTGCGGCTACTTGATGGAGTTCTACATCGGAGGAGAGTTTTACGGATTTGACGTGGACCTTGAGGATATCCTCGCGGCCTTGTTTATCGGGTCGATCGACTAAAACGTTTCGATCGAATCGACCAGCGCGGAGGAGGGCTGAGTCGAGTGTTTCAGGGCGGTTGGTGGCCGCCATAACGATGACACCAGCGTTAGCATCAAAGCCGTCCATCTCTACAAGAAGAGCATTGAGAGTTTGTTCTCGTTCATCGTGCGAGCCAGGTACATTGCCGGCTCGGCTCTTTCCGAGCGCATCGAGTTCGTCGATAAAGATAATCGAGGGAGCTTTTGAAGTGGCCTGTTGGAACATATCGCGGACACGAGCCGCTCCGACGCCGACGAACATCTCAACGAAATCGGAGCCCGATAATGAGAAAAAGGGTACGCCCGCTTCACCCGCGATGGCTTTGGCAAGCAACGTTTTGCCGGTTCCCGGAGGTCCAACCAGCAATACACCACGTGGGATACGGCCACCTAGCTTTTGGTATTTTTCTGGGTGCTTTAAGAAGTCCACAATTTCGCGAACTTCTTCGACCGCTTCGTCAATGCCAGCCACGTCGTCAAAGGTAATTCCAACATCTTCCTGAGCGTAGAGCTTGCCGCGAGAGCGACCGAATTGCATGGGAGAGTTGACGCCTCCCATTCGTCGCATCATAAACATGATGAGAGCAAAAACGATCAGCAATGGCAGAACAAAAAACATGAACGACTGAGCCAGCATGCTCGGCCCCTCGGCGTTGCTCCAAGGGATGTTGGCGCGATCGAGCTTTTCTCGCAGTTGTTTGTTGGTAAACTCCGAGTTGTCTTTCACCGACTTAAACGTCACCTCTTTGAATTTGTTGGGTGAGCCTGCGATGATTCTCGCGATATCGACGCGGCCTGTAATGGCTTTCTCGTCGACTTGGACATCGCGTAGTTTGCGGATCTCGTAGGTATATTGCTCATCGCTGAATTGCACGGAGCCGGTCGAGCCCTCGACAAGCTCGTTTGAGCCCCGGGCCGAGTATTTCGTATTCTCGACCAACTGTAGCAGATCCGGGTAATTGATCGCCCGGGTCAGCGAGTTCGACACGACGGCGACCACTCCCAAAACGAACAGCACAGCCAACACGCTGTACATGAACCACGGTGTTGGTTGGGTTCCAGAGGGGTTCGGAGCTGGGGATTTTTTTTCTGGTTGGTCTTTTGGCATTCGCTTTATGCTATCAATAGCGGATACAAAGTTTAGGAAACGGTGTAATTATGCGCCCTCTGGAGCGGTGGGGCAGGCTTTGGCGTTGAGGAATTTCCCAGTTCTACGTAGAATTTAAGGGTTAAAGTCAAGGCTAGAAACGTTTTGCGACAATTGGAGCGACTCTATCGATTATGAGTTGGGCCATTTGAGCGTTGGCTGGACCACAACTTACAATTAACAAACTGCCAGGGATAGACACCCGGCAACGGAGCCCTATTCATTGAGTCAGATTCGCAATGTTGCCGTATTAGGCTCGACGGGCAGCATCGGCCGAGCCGCGATCGATGTCTTGCAGCGGTTGCGAAACACCCATCGAGTCACCGCGATTTCCTGCCATTCGCAACTGGATTTATTGGAAAGCCAAATTGGTCTGGTCCAACCGCGGTATGCGATTGTGACCAAAGGAATGGCCGATTCCGAGCGAACATCTTGGCAAGGAGTCCAGCATCGCGAGTCCCCCGCTACGGAGCGTTTGGTCGGCTCGGATGCCATTATTGATTTAGTCGGGGGAACCGAGGTCGACACCGTCATCGGGGCAATCGTGGGGGTCGCCGGGCTCGAAAGTGCTCTCGAAGCGGTTCGGACAGGCAAGCGGCTTGCACTTGCCAACAAGGAATCATTAGTCGTGGCCGGTTCGCTCATCATGCCTATGGCGGAACGAACCAATGCCGAGGTGTTACCCGTCGACAGCGAGCATAGCGCTATTTTTCAGTGCCTGCAATCACCTCAAGGCACAAAAGATCTACGAAGAATCATTTTGACCGGCAGTGGTGGTCCTCTGAGGGATTGGCCGATCGATAAACTGTCCGAAGCGAGCGTTGAAGATGCGCTGTCCCATCCGACTTGGAAAATGGGTAAAAAGATCACCGTTGATTCCGCCACGATGATGAACAAAGCTCTCGAAGTGATAGAAGCCAAATGGTTGTTCGGACTAAAGGCCGACCAGATCCAAGTGGTCATTCACCCACAGTCTGTCATTCACTCCATGGTCGAGTATCGCGACGCATCGGTCATCGCTCAGATGAGTCCACCTGACATGCGATTACCCATTCAATATGCCCTCACCTACCCAGACCGCGAGCATGCGTCGTCGCCCGCCATCGACTGGGGCACACCTATGCAGCTGAATTGGAAACCGGTCGATCCCGAGCGCTACCCCTGTTTAGCGCTAGGATTCGAAGTCGCCGAGCGTGGTGGAACGTGTGGAGCAGTTCTCAACGCTGCGAACGAAGCATGCGTCGAGCAATTTCTGGATCGCAAAATTCGGTTGACGGACATCGCAAAAATTTGTCGCATCATTCTTAATGAACATCATTACTCCCCCTCTCCCGATCTAGCCGAGTTGCTTAGACTCGATCGCTGGAGCCGCGAAGAGGTTCATCGTTGGATTAAAACTGCATGACTAACATAGATATTCTCCCCTCCTCAATGTTTACTTTAGATCTGATAAGCCATGTGCTAACTCCGATTTTTGCGGCAGAACCTTCATGGCTGGAAGAAAAGCTGGCCTTTCTCTACAACATCATGTTGGTCACTTTCTCGCTGCCAAACTGTTCGGAGTCCAATGCGATAAGTTCTATGTGGGCTTTGACCCACCCATCAAAATTGGTCCCATTCGATTGCCATCGAAACTGTTTCATTTTCAATGGGGCGAAACAGAATACGGTATTGGAATCATTCCCTTAGGCGGCTACGTCAAGATGCTTGGTCAAGATGATGACCCAAGAAATTCTCGCGCTGAATTGGATCGCAGTAAAACGGTTACCGAAGAATCTTCAGGAGCGAGCGACCAAGGGACAGAAGCCAAGCCAGCTCACCACCCGAGGTCGTTTCTCGCCAAGAGTGTTGGGGCCAGGATGGTAATCATCAGTGCTGGCGTCATCATGAATATCATCTTCGGTATCTTGATGGCGGCGGTCGCCTTTTATCTTGGCGTCCCTTACAACCCATCCGTCGCCGGCCGCGTTCCTCCTGGAGATCCCGCGTGGATGGCCGGTATGCAACCTGGGGATAAGATCCAGCAAGTTAACGATCGCATCGATCCAGAGTTGTCTTTCCGAGAGATGCAGCAAAGAGTTCTGTTTGCCGGACTAGATGATCCGAAACAGATCGTCCAAGTAGGCTTTAAGCGGGACGGCAAAGAACAAAAAGTTGAGTTCGTTGGAACGATGGCTCACTCCGACCCGGCGAAAAAGATTCAGTTCCTTACCCTCGGATTGCGAAGCGCCGAGACGACGCAAATTGCACCTCGATACGCAATCGCTAAGTACTTAGCCGAAGACCCTGCCTACAAAGATCTGCTCACAGATCTGAAACCAGGGGATATTGTCGTTGGCATAAACGGCGAAAAAATTCCGGTTGGATCGTATTCGGAAAATCCGATGGGCTACGAGCTTTTTAATCTACTCGAACCCAAACTTAAAGAGGTTGTGACACTGGACGTGATGCGTCTCGACAATCCCACGAGCGAAACCGATACGAAACGATCTCCCGTTTCGGTTTCGAGCAAACCAATCCCCATGAAGACTCTTGGTTTTTACTTAAAGCCAGGGCCCGTCGTGGCCGTGGGCAAAGACTCCCTCGCAGCACAAGCGGGTGTCGAATCGGGCAAC
>JALOQS010000356.1 GCA_025459355.1 Pirellula sp. | reverse complement strand
GCAACACGACCGGCCCGAGCAACACGACCGGCCCGAGCAACACGACCGGCCCGAGCAACACGACCGGCCCGAGCAACACGACCGGCCCGAGCAACACGATCAGTCCGAGCAACGCTAATCAGCCCGCTTCAGGACCAACCGCGTTACAACCATCCGTCACTGCTGCACCATCTGTCACCGCTGCACTACCTATAACTAATCAGCCATCTATCACACCAACGCCCAACTCGCTAACCAACCCGGCAGCCTCCGAACTCGCTGCCAAGCCACCTTTGCCCGTCGCGCTGAAGTCGCAAGACAATACGGTCGTACCCGAAGCCCCAATGCTCGCAATCGCCCCGCCCATCACAGGTAACCGTGAAGCGATCGCAGGGACCATTTCTCTACAACCAGGAGTCGAACTTTATCAACCTGGCGAATCAGACGACTTACCGCCGTTCGAGTGGGGCGGTTGCTGGTGGGAAGAACCACATGCCCACAAGAAACAATTGATAACGACCGACCCCAGCCGCGTTCAATTGATTGATTTGGAACAATTAGTCTGGATGGCGGTGCAGTACTCGCCCGCGATCAAAGCCGTCATCAAGGTTCCTTCCATTCAGCGGTCCGAGGAAGACGTCGCACGTTCGGAATTCGACCCTCGCTTTAACGCACGTTCCAATTTCCGAGATACTTCGGATCCCGTCGGCAACACACTGACCACCGGTGGTCCAAACCGACTCAACGAGTATTTCTGGGAAAACTCTGTTGGCATTTCTGACCGAAATACCATCGGTGGAAAAACCGAACTCCGACAAGCTATGGATGCTCGCGATAGCAACTCGCTTTTCTTCATCCCTGGTGATCAAGTCGATACGAAACTTTCGTTGAACTACACGCAACCCCTGCGACGTGGCTACGGCAGTTTCTACAACACGTCGCAAATTCAAATCCAACAGTCCAAAACCCGACAAGAAATCGCAATGGTAAACGAAGAGCTGCAGAACCATGCGATGAAACTGCACAACGCCTATTGGTCGTTGGTCTCTGGTAGATTTCAATTCGTTCAAGCGTTGAACACGGAATATCGCCTCGAAGTCATTCGTAAGTTCCTCGTCGACCGCAGAGGCATCGATTTGCTCGATTCCCACATTAAGCGAGTGGAAAAAGAAATCGAAACGCTCAAGAGCGTTCGCGCAACATTGATGGGGCAAATCAAAATCTCGCAATACGAAATTGCCCGACTCGTCGCTGCTCCTGAACTCCAGTCCGATTTATGCAGCGAGATTATCCCTCTAACACTACCGACCAACACATTGCCTCCCGATGAAGTGCTCGTCGACGAGTACTACAGTGCGATTCTGTATCGAGGCGATCTGGCTCGCATCCGATCGAAAATCGAACAGGTGGCCATCCAGAAAAAAGTCGCCATTCATGAGCTTCAAAGCAAACTCGATCTGACACTCGAAACCTACGTTCGAGGCCTCGAAGGGGACAAACGTCTCTTTGAATCGCTTACACGACAGTTAGACTCGGGGGCACCTAGCTACGCAGCTGGTCTGGTCTACGAAGCACCCAGAGGAAACCGTGCGGCCAAAGCAAACGTTTTCGCCAATACCGAAAGCCAAGAACAACTTATCTACGAGTACGATGACAATCTTCGAAAGGCGTATTCGCAAGTAAACGGAGCTATCGCGAAAAGCAAAGGCTCCTACCGAGCTATATTGGCATCTCTCAGCGCCGCAAATGCAGCTGTTTCCGAAGTTGAACAGCATCAAGCGAGACACAAAGATTATTTCTCAGAAAATGCCTCGCGAAGCGTTATTCTGTCGGAATGGGTCGATGCGGAAATGAGGCTGTTCAGCGCCGAGCAAAAACTCGCTGAGCAACAAGTCGAACATATGCGACACCTTACCCAGGTCAAGTTCGAGTCTGGAACCTTGCTTACAATCCAAGCCGAGTAAGTCGACCTACGTGACTATACTCATATAGAGGGACTCGTACTGTGCAAGCTTCTCATGCAATGCAAAGTCCTTTTTGATCCTCTCGCGATTGCGTTCACCCAAACGTTGACATTCGCTTTTATCGCTGGCCAAACGCAGTACCAGCCTCTCCCACTCTTGCCACTGGTTCGGTCGCACCGCTTGCGCGGACCATTCTTCGCCCAATATTTCTTCCACCCCTTGAACCGCCATGGTCGCCACGGTCTTTCCCAGACTCATGGCTTCCAAGATTACATTCGGCATGCCTTCGTATCGCGTCGGAAGAATCAACAGGCTCGATCTCGCCACCCAACTTGGTACTTGATCACTCTGCCCGACGATGTGAATACGATCTTTATGTATCGACCCGAGACGATAGGCTTGTAGCCTAGACCGCATCGGACCATCTCCCACGATGACTAACTGAAAATTTGATAACGCACTAAGTAATGTGTCGCCACAATCAATTAAAACGTCAATTCCCTTCTGCTCGTGAAGCCGCCCCACGAAAAGCAAAAGATCATGCTCTGATTTCCACGCGACATGGTTTACCGAGTCTTTCGCACGACTCTCAATCGATTCGATATCCACTCCGTTCGGTATAACAATCAATCGACTTGGTGAGATCTGCTCTTCGTGCTCGCACCAATCACGTATCGATCGGCTCACACAAATAACCTTTTGCATTCGATTGGCTGCCCAACGGCTAAACCAAAAACGCCACCGTCGCGGATCAGCAACTCGAACACCACCTATGAGCGGTATCTTTTTCGCCCCGAGCGCATAAGCAGTGATCACATTGGCATGCCAAAGCAAACTCTGTACTAACTCTGGTGGATCTCGATCGAATAGTCTTTTGAGCTTCGTCGTGGCTTTCACAAAATCCAGAGCCGAACGACAGCCAAAAAAATGTACCTCAATCGAATGTTGTACGAGCTCTTTGTGTAACCGATTATGACTCGACGGTGGTTCTGGTCCAATCGCGATGACCCGCACACGATGGCCACGATGACTAAGATACTTGGCTAGCTCGACGCAAAAGGTCTCTGCGCCCCCCGTGTCCAACTCGGTAATGACGATGTCTAGTCGCAATCTTATTCGATCTTTCGCTACTCGGACGCCTTAGTCTTCTTTCGCTCGATCTTTAGCTCATCGAGCAGCTTGGCTAATTCGCTACCGTGAGACTCGGTGTTGACCTTGTCCAAAACGGCGAGCACCTTGCCATCCTTGCCAATCACAAACGTGACGCGAGCGGCTGCGTTACGTTCCGCGTTATAGGCGCCAAACTTCTTGGCATTCTCACCAGACGAATCACAAAGAATCGGATAATCCAACTCTAGACTCTTTGCAAAGTCGGCGTTCTTTTTCACGTCATCGGTGCTGGCAGTAAAGTACGCTACCTCAAACTCCTTTAGCTGTGCGCCACTCTCTTTGAGTGACTTGCACTCTTTAGTACAGCCGCCCGTAAACGCTCTCGGAAACCAGGCAATGATGACCGCTTGCTTGCCGATCATATCCTTGGAGCTGTAGCTCTTTCCATCGCTTCCTTGAAACGAGTACTCAGGAGCCTGCTCTCCTACAACGGGTCGTTTATCGTCGGCCCCGCTGGCTTGATTAATCACACCACTGAAACCAAGCGAAACGACCAAAAGAGCTGATAACCATGTCTTG
>JALOQS010000093.1 GCA_025459355.1 Pirellula sp. | reverse complement strand
TGGGTAAATCAAGGTTCTTACGCGGGAGAAGCTAACGATGGCGCTGATGCCCAAACGGGTCAAGCACCGAAAAAGCCAAAGAGGACGTATAAAAGGTAATGCAACCCGCGGAAACAAGGTTGTTTTTGGAGACTTCGGACTTCAGTGCTTGCAAGGCGGCTGGATCCGAGCTCAGACAATCGAAGCGGGGCGGATTGCTGGAAATCAATACGTTCGGGGCACGGGGCGACTATATATTCGAGTCTTTCCAGACAAGCCAGTATCTTCGAAACCTCTTGAAACCCGGATGGGTAAAGGTAAAGGGGAGCCAGAGTACTGGGTGGCAGTGGTAAGACCAGGCACAGTTCTTTATGAACTGAGCGGTGTTACGGAGCAACAGGCGAAGATATGTTTCGCTCGATTGGCTGCCAAGATGCCAGTGCCTGTTCGTCTTATCCGACGACGGCCAGCTTAGTTTGGTAGGACTTGCAAAGGACGCGATCTACTTTAGGTCGCGTGGTGGATAGAACTCATCGAAAACTTCGAGGGTTTAAAACGCCAGAGCAAGACAAAAGAATTTTTTGAACGGTTGAATGGAAAATGAAAGCTAAAGAAATTCGAGAGATGAGCGACGAGCAGTTGGAATTGACTGCTGTTGATGCCGCAGAAACTATGTTCAAACTACGGCTTCAATCTCAAACCGATCGTGTAGACGTTCCGACTCAGATGCGACACAACAGACGTTTGATCGCACGAATCAGAACAATACAGACAGAGCGAACTAAGAAGAGCGTTTAACCGTTAGTCCCGCGAGGGGCGTTGGAATCATAATCAGGCAATTATCAAAACGACAGAACTATGCCACGGCGAATATTGGTTGGAGTTGTAACCGGAGACAAGGCTTCGAAAACACGTCGAGTCGAGATCGAGCGATTGGTACGACATTCGCGTTACACGAAGATCATTCGTAAGACAACGGTATGTCATGCTCACGATGAGAACAACGAGTCCAGCATTGGTGACGTTGTAGAAATCGAAGAGTCGCGGCCACTATCGAAGTTAAAGCGATGGAAGCTCGTTAAGGTTGTACAAAAGAACAAGGCGGCTGTTGTTTCCGTGTCCGAGGATCTGACAAGCGAAGTCGGTTCCTAGGCCTCAAGGTTTGCCGCGTTATCCAGTGGATTAAGTTAGTACACATCAAAAGACGTTAGGTTGGAATAGTCCAAAATGATTCAGCAAGAAACCCGATTGGTTGTTGCAGACAACACAGGTGCACGTGAGGTAATGTGCATCAAGGTGCTTGGTGGAACTCGTCGACGTTACGCCGGGTTGGGAGATGTCATCATCTGTTCAGTCAAGAGCGTGATTCCCGGGAGTGAAATCAAGAAAAAGGCAGTAGTACGGGGCGTTATCGTTCGTACCAGTCAACCTGCACGACGAGTCGACGGCAGTTACGTCCGATTCGACACCAACGCGGTTGTTTTGGTTGACAAAGACAACAACCCACGTGGTACTCGTATTTTCGGTGCCGTTGCACGAGAGTTGCGAGAGAAGAGCTTCACGAAGATTGTTTCATTGGCGAGCGAGGTGGTTTAAATGTTGATTAAAGTCAATGATACCGTGGTTGTGTTGTCGGGGCGAGACAAAGGTCAGACTGGCAAGGTTATCAAGGTCGATCGAGCCAACAACAAATTGATTGTCGAGGGTTTGAACAAGATATTCAAACACGTCAAGAAGTCTCAACGCAATCCACAAGGTGGACGACTCTCCAAGGAGTCTTTCATCGACGCATCGAAGGTCATGTTGGTTTGTCCAAAGACAGGTAAGCCGACTCGACTTGGCGTGAGAGTGCTGCCAGATGGCTCGAAGGAGCGTTACAGCAAGAAGAGTGGCGAGACCATTAGTGTCGTATCGCCACCAAAAGGCAAATAGCGGTTGGTTTTATAGGCAGATCGCGTAAGATCGTCCTTAGCAAGGACAACTAGAGATTCGGGAAACAAGTAGAGCCGCGGGCTCAGTGACATAAGATGAAACCACGATTACAACAGCATTATTTCGAAACGATCCGGCCACAGATCGCTCAAGAGTACGGAATCCAGAATGTTCTTGCGATTCCACGGCTTGAGAAGATCTCCATCAACATGGGTGTTGGAGAAGCGATGCAAGACAAGAAGTTTTTGGAATTGGCACTCGATGCCATGACAGAGATTTCGGGTCAAAAGCCTGTTTCGACACTTGCAAGAAATTCCATTGCTGGATTTAAGTTGCGAGAGGGTGTTGCGATTGGTTGCAAAGTAACTCTACGACGCGAGCGTATGTATGAGTTCCTTGACCGGCTCATCAGCATCGTTCTGCCTCGGGTCCGAGACTTTCGAGGCGTCAGCAGAACAGCGTTTGATGGCAATGGCAATTATTCCATGGGTCTGTCGGAGTGGTTGGTGTTCCCTGAATTGATTGGTGACAAGTTCGCCAAGGCTCAGGGGATGAATATTGTAGTGGTAACGTCAGCCAAGACCGACGATCAAGCTCGCCGTTTGCTTGAAATGTTCGGCATGCCGTTCCGAGCACCGAAGAAAAAGACTGCGTAGTACATAACTTAACTGTTGTATTCGCCATCAGGGTGATGGCGGCAAATCCTAACATAACTCAGGTTCCTATTAAATTGGATAACATAAGTGGCCAGCAAAAGTAAGATTGCCAAAGCCAGTCGCGAGCCAAAGTTTTCGACTCGTCGTGAAAACCGTTGCAAATTGTGCGGTCGTCCGCGAGCTGTGTACCGAAAGTTCGGAATTTGCCGCATCTGTTTTCGTCAGCTAGCTGACAAAGGCTTGATTCCTGGTGTTCGTAAGGCCAGCTGGTAAGCTTGAGGAGAGTAATAAACAAAGATGACGAATGATCCAATTTCCGACATGCTAACCCGAATCCGAAACGCCGTTCGGATTGAGCGCAGATTTGTTGACGTACCATTATCGCGATTGCGAAAGGGTGTTGCCGACGTTCTCAAGCGTGAAGGTTACATTTGGGATTACTCCGAGGTTGACGAAACCCCGGCTAAGATCCTGCGAATCGAACTCAAGTACGGACCGAACGGTGAGAAGATCATCCAAACGGTTAAGAGAGTTAGCAAGCCAGGTCGACGAGTGTACGCAAAGTGCAACGAGTTGAAGCCTGTGTTGAATGGACTCGGTATATCGATCGTGAGCACCTCAAAGGGTGTGTTTAGTGATCGCGAAGCGCGTCAGCACAAGCTCGGTGGCGAAGTTCTTGCGGAAGTCTGCTAGTTTGCAGAACTTTGCTAGTTCGGGGCTCGCAACTTTGCTAGTTCGAGGCTCGCATGGTGTCCCCTGTCGCGGGATGCACGACTCAAATTCAACCAGACCATCAAGATCGGCTTGGTGGCCTAAAACCCGGAAGACTGCAACCGTGATTGGTTGTACAAACATTCCAGAGACAGGTAGAGATAATGTCAAGAGTTGGTAAGAAACCGATTGAGGTTTTGGACGGAGTTAAGTCGAGTGTCGACGGCAACGTCGTCTCGGTGGAAGGGCCTAAGGGCAAGCTTTCCTTTGAATTCAGTAACAGCATCGAAGTCGTCAAATCCGAAGATGGAAAGACGATTACCGTTTCTCGAAAGAACGAGGAGCGAATGAGCCGAGCTTTGCACGGTTTGACTCGCGCGTTGATCAACAACATGATCATCGGTGTCAAGAACGGATACGAGAAGAAACTCGAGATCATCGGCGTTGGTTACTTGGCTGCGATCAAGGGTAAGGTTTTGCAGCTCCGAGTTGGTTTCGCAAACGAGCTTCAGGTTCCGATTCCCGAGAACTTGGAAGTTGCTTGTCCGGATCAAACGCACATTACCGTCAAGGGTTGTGACAAGCAAGCGGTTGGACAATTCGCAGCTCACGTTCGTTCGCTCCGAAAGCCAGAACCTTACAAGGGCAAGGGCGTTCGGTATGTTGGCGAGCAAATTAAGTTGAAGCCTGGTAAGAGCGCAACCTAATTTTGTAACAACGCGGCGTGGGTACTTGGGGCTACTGTTGCTTTGATTCGACAGGGTCTTGAGAGGCAAACGAAAATAAACTGGTGGAAATTTAGGGTCGAGAGATCGGCCAAAGAATATCGAGGGTACAAAACGTGGATATCAGAAAGACTGTAGCTGGACAACGACAGCGACGGGCGTACAGAGTTCGAAAGCGAGTGCGTGGCACAACGGAAAGACCGCGATTGTGCATCACTCGATCGTTGACCAATTTGAGCTGCCAAGTAATCGATGATTCCATTGGCAAGACGATTTGTTCTGCGACAACGAGAGATAAGGATCTCCGGGCATCGATCGGATACGGCGGCAACTGTGCAGCAGCGAGCAAGCTTGGTAAGATATTGGCTGAGCGAGCGATCGCAAAGGGAATCAAGCAAGTAGCCGCGTTTGCCGATGCAGCTCGCGAAGCAGGTTTAGAATTCTAGTAGGAGTGATCGAAGAGTGTCTAATACAACTGAAACAACTCAAGGCGATCAACTCATCGATCGCGTCCTGAAGATCAAACGCTGTGCAGCGGTTGTGAAGGGTGGACGGAGATTTAGTTTTGCCGCGTTGGTCGTCGTTGGTGACGGCAAGGGGCGCGTCGGATACGGTTATGGCAAGGCGAACGAAGTACCGCCGAGCGTATCGAAGGCTCAAAAGGCCGCCAACCGATCCATGATCAATGTTCCTGTTGAAAACGGGACCATTCCTCATGCGGTAACCGGTCGGTTCGGTGCAGCACACGTTTTGTTGATGCCAGCAAGTCCTGGTACCGGTATCATCGCGGGTCAAGTGGTACGGGCTGTTTGCGAAGCGGTCGGAATTCAGGACATCTTGTCCAAGAGTTTCCGTTCCAATAATCCGTCGGTGTTGATCAAGGCCACGTTTGATGCCTTGGAGCAACTCCGCACTAAAGAAGACGTCGAAAGACTCCGAGGAGTAAAGCTCTAATGAATTTAGAAGAAATCAACAACGGCATCGTCACCAACCGTCCTCGCAAGCGAATCGGTCGCGGTATCGGTAGCAAGACCGGTAAGACGGCTGGTCGTGGTCACAACGGTCACAAATCACGAAGCGGTTATTCCCGCAAGCCTATGTTCAACGGTGGTGATCTTCCGTTGGTACGAAGAATTCCAAAGCGTGGTTTTCACAACAAGTTTGCGGTTACCGTGTTTGGTGTAAATCTGTCCTCGATCGATGCGGTTTATTCCGCTGGCGAGGAAGTCAATCCAACCACGCTTCGAGAGAAGGGGCTTGTTAAGGTTCGCTGCGACGAGATCAAGATTCTCGGCGACGGAGAACTGACCAAAGGCCTCAAGTTCGTGGTAACGAGAGCGAGCGAGACAGCTAAAGAAAAGATTGCGGCCGCTGGCGGAAGCTTGGAGATTTTCGCTGCGAAGCGTACTCCCGAAGAGCGTGTTGCGGATCTGAAGAAGCAATAAGCTGAGATCGGTCCCTATTGAACTTTGAAACACCACGCGTCTCGCGTGGTGTTTTGTTTTAGATTGTCGATGAATTTCGTAGTAAGCAAGGCCGGTCGATGTACCAATTCGGCTAGGCACGGACGACGAGATACGGAACAATAGGCGAAGTCGTTAGGCGTCGCCTGCGGATTCATAACATTTAGGAATCACGATTATGTGGGAAAAATTCCGCGTTGTATTCTCCATACCCGAATTGCGTCAAAAGATCATTTTGACCCTCGCGTTGCTCGCGATTTATCGCGTTGGGTATCACATTCGCTTGCCGGTCCTCAAGGATTCGAGCACGTTGATGGGTGACCAGCTCCAGAGCTTCTTGGACAAGGTAGCTGTTTTCGCTGCTACGGATCTTAGAACGCTTACGATTTTCGGTTTGGGAATAGCACCCTATATCTCCGCGTCGATTATCTTTCAATTGTTGGGAACGGTTTGGGGTCCCATTGAGCAATTGAGAAAAGAGGGACCTGCGGGGCGAAAGAAGATCAACGAGTACACTCGTTATCTGACGCTATTCATCTGCGTGATCCAAAGCTGGATGTATTTGCGTTTTACCGTCACGGGTGAATCCCAAAAGATAGCTGAAGGGTTTTGGGCGAACGGATCGAACGAACTTTCGTTTGGTTGGCAGATCACTTGCGTGGCAATCATGACTGCAGGTTCGATGTTCTTGATGTGGCTCGGAGAACAGATCGACGAGTACGGAATTGGGAACGGTATTTCTCTTTTGATCATGGCAGGCATTCTCGCACAAGCACCGATGGCATTGTGGGAATTGCGCCAGAACATAACTTCTAATTTGAGCGGTGGTTCGGGAAGCAACATCGGTCCCGATGTGTTGTTGATCTTGGCGTGCCTTTTCGTAGCTGTAGTGTTTGCGGTCGTGTTTATCACGATGGCACAGAGGCGGATACAAATGCAGAGCGCCAAGCACGTTCGCGGACGCCGAGTCATGGGTGGAACGAAGCAATTCTTGCCGCTCAAGCTTAACCAATCTGGAGTCATGCCGATCATTTTCGCCGGCAGTTTGCTCATGTTCCCTGCGTTGATCTTTGGGTTCATGGCGCAGGGGCTAGGCCAATATTGGGAGGGTTTAGGAACATTCTTCAACACCCTATCGTCCGGCCTAAGTGATCAAGGGACGTTTATCTACAGTGCCTGCTACATCGCCTTGATTTTCTTCTTTTGTTACTTTTGGACATCTATCATGTTCAATCCAAAAGAGATGTCGCAACAGCTTCAAGACTCGGGCGCGTTTATTCCTGGATATCGTCCGGGCAAGCGAACGGCTGATTATTTGGAAAAGGTGATGATGCGAATCACGTATGTGGGGGCTGCGTTCCTCGCGTTGGTTGCGATCGTCCCGACTGTAATTGCGTCGCAATTTGGCGTCCCCTACACGGTGGCGTCATTTTATGGTGGAACCGGGTTGCTAATTGCGGTGAGCGTTGGGTTCGATTTGATTCAAAAGATCGATAGCCATTTGTTGATGCGGAACTACAAAGGGCTTCTTGAGCAATAGGATATTCCTTTATTGTTTCATAAGTCTGGCACCTACATCAGGGTTAGAAAGGGCCGCTAGATGCGATTGGTTTTCATTGGCCCTCCCGGGGCTGGCAAAGGAACCCAATGCGCGAGATTGGTGAATCTGCTAAGCATCCCCCATCTCTCGACAGGGGAGATGTTGCGTTCCGTGAAAAAGCAGGACACCGCACTGTCGCGCTGGGTGGCTTCGTATATCGATGCAGGTCGATTAGCTCCGGACCATTTGGTGATGCGGATTGTCGCGCAACGCTTGAAAAGCGATGAGTGCCGCAACGGTGCGTTGTTTGATGGTTTCCCCAGAACGATCGTTCAAGCCCAATTGCTTGATGATTTCCTCTCGGATGAGGGGCTCGTTCTGAACATGGCTTTAGAGTTGAGAGTCGACGAGGAAGAGCTCATCCAGCGATTATTAAAGCGAGCTCAAATCGATGGTCGCGTTGACGACAATTACGACACCATACGGGAACGGCTCCATGTATTCAAAACGCAAACAGCTCCGTTGACCGATTACTACGCCAAGCAGTCAAAGCTAGAAGTCGTGGATGGCATGCAGTCACCCGATCAAGTTTTCGAAGCCATCAAGGCTTGCGTAGCACGTCATTCCCCTCAGTAATGCGGTTGTCGTTGGTTGAGACGGTGCTCATTTATTCCAGGGCATTTTTGCAAGCATCATAGCCATGCCACAGGTGTCAGTCACTCCGGCAAACACCAGACCAGCTCCGACGAATGCGGACAGGCCGATACACGCTGGGTGGACCAAGTAGCTTAGCGTGACACCAACGAGAACCAATGAGCCTGCTGCGATCCGGACTTGCCTTTCAAGCGACACCGCCTTTTTGCCTCGAACGACTGAGAGCTTAGCAGCCACACAACCATCGGTTCCGCCGTCGACGTTGTAAACGTTTTGGCGGCAGACCGAGACTTTCTCGGCTGCGGTCCGCCCTCTCATTCCCGACTTGCAGATAAGGATAATTGGGCGGCCATCATTCGGGAGCGATTCAGGCTTAACTTGATCCAACGGAAGATTGACGGCTTCGGACAGATGCACCTCTTGATATTCGCGAGCTGTTCGAACGTCTATGAGATGCAGAGGTTCCCGTTTTTCCAAGAGCAGCTTTAGATCAGCTGGTGAGATCGTTTCGAATTTGTTTGTCACGATGAAATTCCGAAAAGTTAAGCGTAACGAATTGGTGTGATCGATTCGTTGATATTGTTACGGGTCGAGATTGCTTAGCAGCCTCCACCGCACGTCGAGCGGTTAGGCGCTTCGGTTTAGTCGTATAACCTGACCGCTTTAGGCATGAAATCCCATTAGTCAGGATTGATCGATTTTTCTCCGAACTTCTCCATCCACTTCGCCTTGAGCGTGCCCTGCAAAGCATCTTGAAACGCGACCGGCAAATCATATGGCTTTCCGTGATGGAACAAGGCGATTGTTTGGCGAATGTTATCGACAACAACTTGGCAAGGATTGCAGCCAGCCAGATGCTGTGCGAATTCTTCGCATATCTCGTTTAGTTCGGCGCCGTCTACGTAGTCATTAAGCGCCTTGAGCAGTTCTTCACAGGTCATGAATTTTGTCCTCGTACCGATATCTTAGATGTACAGCAATCGATTTGGTTACAAATCCTGCGAGTTGTTATTCGTGATTATGGTCAGATCGTAGCGATTGTTCTGGATCGCCAAAGCGGCGGGTCATTTCCTCTCGGAGCATCAACCGAGCTCGGAGCAATCGAACCTTGACTGTGGACTCTGTAAGCCCGAGTGCCTCGGCGGTATCGCGCACGGAAAGTTGTTCGATATCCCGCAGCACGAATACTGAGCGATATTTTTCATCCAGTCCGTCCAAGGCTCGTTCTAGCTCGACCTGAAACTCGTGTCTTTCCGCGATTTGCGGGGCCGTTTGCGTCCATGGTGCAATAAAGTCGGGGTGAGGTAGATCCCCGTAGCTATCTTCTTTTGTAATATCAGAAAAGGAAGACATCGAAACCGTCTTACGTCTACGCAGGATTTTCAGTGCGAAATTGGTAGCGATCTTTAACAACCAGGTCGCGAGCGACGATTCCTCTCGAAAGGAGTCAATGTGCTCAATAAGTGCAACAAACGTCTGCTGTGTCACGTCCTCGGCGTCGTGGGTGCTCCTAAGCATCCGCATCGCGAGTCCGTAGACGCGAGGCTGGAGAGACTCGATCAACAGCTGAAACGCCGCAAAATCGCCGGTCCGCGCTTTACCTAACAATTCTGCAGCGCTGTCAATGTTTTGGGATGCCATGCCATTCGCTGGAAAAAGGGGAGATCGCTAAAAGCCCAGTTGTCATGCCGGTTCCACCGCATTTCACAAGAACTTTCCGCAAATGCGTAACCTAAAGCGGCTTCGAGGCTCAAAGATACAGCGGGCCATTCTAACAAATATGCCGCTTAGGGAAGTCGAGGAATCCACCTCTTCTTCAAAAGTAGATCCGCCACTTAAAAACCATTTGTATCCAGGAGCAGGAAACCATGAGTCATGTGAAGCACGTAACGCTCGAGTCGTTTGAATCGGAGGTCCTCAATTCCAACGTTCCGGTTGTTGTCGATTTTTATGCAGACTGGTGTGGTCCGTGCCGTATGTTAGCCCCGACTCTAGAGAAAGTGGCGTTAGCATACGAAGGCCAGGTAAAGATCGTAAAAGTCAACGTCGACGACGAAGCGGAATTGGCAGGTCAATTTAGTGTTTCCTCGATTCCAACATTGGCCTTTGTCATCAAAGGTGAGGTTGTGGGGCAGTCGGCTGGCGTCGCTTCAGAACGAGATCTCTCTGGGGTTGTGGAGCAGATGATCGCTGTTGCTTAGCACCCCAATGCCGTTTTTGCTTTAAGTTCCTCTCGCACCCGCACGAGTGTGTTATACCTCCATGAATCCCTTAAAGAATCGCTGGCTGAGCTGGATTTCTCGTAGCGGCAAGATGTTGCTCCTTTTCGCAAGCATCGCTGGCGTAGGGCTATTGCTTGTTGCTTTATCAGGCAAGTTCCAACGCAAAGTTGATGCCCTCGCATCGGCTTCGAAATCTAACTTACCCTCCGATGCCCAAATCTTCGAAGTGCGAGAATCGCTTCAACCGAGATTTGAAACGGCCGTAGGGGTCATCAAGCCCGTTCGTGAATCCAATCTCGCGTCAAAGATTTTAGCGAGAGTATTGGAAGTTAACGTTACGGCAGGCAAAGAGGTCACAGAGGGGGACGTATTGGTACGTCTCAACTCAGAAGAGCAAGTCTCTAGGGTGAGACAAGCCGAATCGGAATTAGACTCAGCCTTGGCTCGATTGCAACTCGCATCGATCGAAGCAAATCGCGCATCACAACTGATCGCAACTCGATCGATCTCTCAAGCGGAATTCGACACGACACAATCAGCGTTAAAGACCGCGCAAGCACTCGCCGATCGGGCAAGCCGAGTTGTTGAAGAAACCAAGGTCTATTTGGATTATGGAATCGTACGGGCTCCCTATACAGGGATCGTTGTTGACAAAGCGGTGAACCCAGGAGATACCGTCATTCCCGGACAAACATTGCTAACGATCTACGAACCGGGCAACATGCAGCTGGTCGCTAATGTGAGAGAGTCGCTCGCCCTCAATCTACGAGTCGGACAGTCGATAACCGCCAAGCTCGAATCGCTCGAACACCAGTGCACGGCAACCATTAGCGAGGTTGTGCCTAAAGCGGATGCATCGAGCCATTCGTTTGAAGTAAAAGCGACAGGCCCGTGCCCACCCGGAATCTACGCAGGTATGTTTGGCAGACTTTACATACCTCTCGAAGATGAAAAGGTCATTCTCATACCTTCGAACGCTGTGCAACGCGTTGGTCAATTGACTCTCGCACAAGTGGCACAAGGGGACAGGAGTGTAAGACGCTCCATTCAGACCGGACGCGTTTACGGTGATTTCATAGAAGTTCTAGCAGGACTGGTGCCCGGTGAGCGAGTTATTCTGCCCACTACCGCCACGCGAGGAGAACCATGAGTCACGATGTTCGTCCTCAGCATACCGATCCGATAAGCCGGTTGGTTTGGGTTTTTCTTAATTCGAACTTGTCCATCATTTTGATCCTACTCTCGCTGATCTTAGGAGCGGCTGCTCTTTGGATTACACCACGCGAGGAGGATCCGCAAATCGTCGTCCCTTTAGCCGATATCTTTGTCAGCTATCCGGGGCACAACGCGTCCGAGATCGAAAAGCGAATCTCGACACCGCTTGAACGAATGCTCTACCAGATCGATGGGGTTGAATACGTCTATAGCATGTCGCGAGATGACGCAGCGATCATCACGGTTCGATTTTATGTTGGCCAGGATCGCGAACGAAGCTTGGTGAAACTATTCAAGAAGCTGAATGAGAACCAAGACCTCATCCCCAGCGGTGTGGCAGGTTGGATTATGAAGCCCGTTGAGATAGACGACGTGCCCATTGTCACCATGTCATTGCGAGGAACGGAATCCGACAAGCTATCCGATGGGTATGCACTGCGACGAGTCGGGGAGGAGATTGTAGAACGATTAGCGACGATTCCCAATGTCAGCCGTGCGTATGTAATCGGCGGCGAACCTCGCACAATCACCGTCAGTCTCGATCCAGACAGGCTATCGGCTTATCAGATGAGCCCGGCCGAGATCACTCGGGCGGTCTCGTTATCGAACGCCTCAAGCACCTCGATGCCATACTCTCGCGATGACCACGAAATGCGGATCAAGGTCGATCCGAGGCTCGGTTCGCGAGCGGAAATCGAGAAGCTCGTTGTGGGAGTTTACGATGGTAGACCTGTTTTTCTCAACGATGTTGCGATTGTCGTAGATGGCCCCGACGAAGTTTCGAATTATGTTCGGCATGGTTGGGGTAGTGCGAGTCAATTTGAAATTCATCCCTCTAGCCCAGGTTGGAAAATTGGCTCCGCGCTGCGAGACTCTCAAACTGAGAAATCGAGCGAGAAAGATCTAAGCTCAAACGATAGCTCGGTTCCTGCGGTCACGATTGCCATATCCAAACAAAAGGGAGCTAACGCGGTTTGGGTTGCGGAATCAGTCATGCGCGAAGCCGATCGACTTAAACGAGAAGTCGTTCCTGATGACATTGAAATGATCGTCACTCGCAATAGTGGACTAGTCGCCAATGAAAAAGTGAATGAGTTGATCGAGGCTCTCGGCGTGGCCATCATCATTGTCGTTTTGCTGCTAACGTTCGGTTTAGGATGGCGAGAGGCGATTATCGTGTCGGTCGCTGTACCAGTGGTATTCGGCCTCACCTTGGCAGTCAATTTGCTATTTGGTTACACCATCAATCGAGTCACCCTCTTTGCTCTCATCCTGGCCCTTGGGTTGCTCGTTGATGATCCGATTGTCGATGTGGAGAACATTGCGAGACACTTTGAGCATCGCAAAAAACGAACGAGAGAAATCGTACTCGATGCGGTATCCGAGATTCGGCCACCATTGATAAGTGCTACATTGGCGGTGATCGTTAGTTTCTTGCCAATGTTCTTTATCACGGGCATGATGGGACCGTACATGTCACCGATGGCGTTGAATGTCCCGGTTGCGATGTTGATGTCGATGTTGGTTGCGTTCACCATAACACCGTGGCTTTCTTATCACGTCCTCCGTTGGGGTACGAAGAAGTCGTCGACAGGATCGAGCGATCCTGATGACGAATCTGTCGCAGCCTCATCCGAGCCCTCGCATCATGAGGCCTATGATGTGGAGAATGTGAAGCAAAGTCTGCTTTACAAAGTTTTTCGACCTTTGATGTTGCCGCTGCTTAGAACGCGGATGTCTGCCATCCTATTTCTGGTTGCCATTGCGGGATTAACTGCCGCCGCTATGTCCCTGGGCGCGATGAGAATGGTGCCGTTGAAAATGTTGCCCTTTGATAATAAGAACGAGATTTTGTTTCTTCTGAATATGAATGAAGGGACCACATTGGAACGAACCGATGCCGTGGTTCGTGAGATGGAATCGATTATCGCATCGCAGCCGGAAACCATAAGCTACGTCAGCACAGTGGGTACCGCAGGTCCCATTGACTTCAATGGCATGGTGCGACATTACTATTTGCGAAATGGGGCTCATCAAGCAGAAGTTCGCGCTCACTTTGTTGGCAAGAAGAATCGAACTGCACAAAGCCACAGAATTAGCTTGCGGCTCCGAGACGAACTTGATGCTTTGGCGTTAAAGGTCAAGGGGCGGATTCAAATCGTGGAATTGCCGCCTGGGCCGCCGGTATTGGCATCGTTGGTGGCAGAGGTCTACGCCGATGACTCCACCCCCTACGACGAACTCTTGGCTAATGCATCCATCGTGGCTGATCGAATGCGAAAAGAACCAGGAGTCCTGGAAGTCGAAGAGATAAGAGAAACGCCCGTCGAACAATGGGTCTTTGTGCCCGATCAAGAAAAGGCAGCGATCGCTGGCATCTCGGTATCCGACATTGCCAGCACAGTACAAATCGCTTTACATGGTGATCGAAACCAGTTGGTACGTGCCGAGGATGAACGCAATCCGCTTCGATTAACGTTCCGACTACCGCGCGATGTACGCTCGAGTCCCGAGAGCCTCGGACAAATCGGCTTAAAGGGTAACGACGGACAGCTCGTCTTGTTGAACGAAATCGGTAGCTGGAAAAAAGAGGTTGCCGGCCAAACGATTTACCACAAGAACCTAAAGCCTATCGCTTATGTCATGGCAGAGAGTGTGGGACGACCTCCTGCGGATTGTGTTATTGATATCCTCAGCGACCAGCTACCGCCAGGCAAAGGCATGGTGGAAAACAAACCTAGCACCCCGGTTTCTGAGCGAACCTTTTTCAAGAACGGCAGCGGTATCGGTTGGCGACTTCCCGAGAATGTTTCGGTGAGCTTCGCAGGAGAAGGAGAGTGGAAGATTACCTTAGATGTCTTCCGAGACTTAGGCTTGGCGTTCGCTGCTGCCATGTTAATGATCTACATCATTCTGGTAGCGCAGACCGGTTCGTTTTTGGTTCCGATCATCGTCATGCTTGCCATCCCGCTAACTGCTTTAGGGGTCATGCCAGGCTTTTATGTGCTGAGCTCCGTGATGAGTCAGCCGGTTGGTGATTATGCTGATCCCGTTTATTTTACAGCCACGGCTATGATTGGCATGATTGCTCTGTCGGGTATCGTAACTCGCGATGCCATCATCTTAGTTGACTTTATGCAGCAATCCGTCGCACGCGGGAGACCGCTGTTCGATGCCATTCTCGAGAGCCGGGTTGTAAGGCTTCGACCCATTCTGCTAACCGCCGGAGCAGCATTACTGTCTGCGTTACCGATTACGCTCGATCCGATCTTCTCGGGACTCGGTTGGTCGCTGATCTTTGGTCTAGTCGCCTCAACCTTGTTTACGCTGTTCGTTATACCGGTAACGTACTGGCTCTTTTCCAAAGGTTGGGAGCAAACATCAACCCATTAATAGAGCGTTCTTAACAGTATTTCTTTTCCCACATGGCGATCTGTTCGGACAGTTGCTGATCGCTTGGTATGTTGCCGGTGTTACGTCCTTCGTCAAAGCGTCGAACGAGTTTTGTGAGATCTTCTCCCAACGGACGAATACCTTCTTCGCTCAGGCGATCGATAAACATAACGCCGTCGAGATGGTCGAGTTCATGCTGGATGATCCGGGCCAGAAAACCATCGACGGGGCCAGCGATCTCCATCCCTTGCAAGTTATAAGCGTTGACTTCAAGCGATTTGCTGCGGAAAACGTTGGCATTGATCCCGGGCAGAGATAAGCAGCCTTCTTCCGCTTCGACGGTTCCTTTGGGCTTATTGATCACAGGGTTGATGAAGACCATTTCCTGTTCTTTTTCCTTGCGATCGCCGGACGGGTTGGCGACGAAAAGCCGAATAGGCAACGCCACTTGGTTCGCGGCAAGGCCGACGCCACGGAAATCGTACATGATCTCAAACATTTGGTTCACCAAGTCATGGAGTTCTGCATCAACTCTCATGATCGGCTTGGATTTGTGCCGGAGAACCGGATGAGGAAAAGTTACGAGTTGTAGTTTGGCCATGGGGAGTATCGAATCGCAGGCGAATGGGTTAGGCTAGTAGCAAGTGTGCGATGGCCGATGACACCATCACGATGGTCGCCAGCCTCCAGTCTGTATTGTTTTCTAGATTAGCATTTGCGTAAACCGAGGATGAACCTGGTTTCTTCATTCTTTTTTCGTTGTATGGTTCTAGGCCTCTCGGTCTTAGCGATTTCTTGGGCTGCACCGATGTCGGTTTCGCAAGAGCGTGCCACCAATTCCCAGTCAAGATCCGTCGAGGATGATTCGCCAGGGACGGGTGATTCGCCCGTTACAGCCACCTATCGCAAGGCGTTGGAGACGTTCGGCGGACCATCGGTGATTAAAATCGCGACACGAGAGAGAACCGATTTAGGAGTATGGACCGTATCCGATGTGCTGGAGGAGCGAGGGATCGTTCTCGACTGGAATGAAGAAAAACTGACTTTACTGCGGTCCACGTCGGATGAACCCACATCCCTAATAACCAGGAATGTTTTTCAAATCAGACACTCGTTTAAATCGAATGTCGTCAGTGAACTCCAAAGCAACTATGCCTCCGGTAAATTTCAGGAGGCTTTAGCCTTTGCTTCCAAGGTGCTCGGAACCAAAGCAGAAGGAATCAAGCTCGCACGATGGGAACAGAAATACGTTTTGGGCATGTTGATTGAAAGCTGCAAGGCGGTAGATCGATGGGATGCCGCATGCACACTTTTTGTTTCTCTTGCCAAAGAATCACCGCCGGACCTGTTGGCGGCATCCATCCCGATACCATGGTTCGATAGCGTTGCCGAGATTCGCGATCGAGATAAGATCCGGACCAATGCGGCTCTTTGGCTTAAAGATCCCAACGAATTGATTCAACTGTTGGGAGCATGCTGGTTATTGGACGGAGAATTGAGGGGCGACGCGGTCGCGACTTTGAAAAAGTTAGCTCGCGACTCCGAGCGACCGCTGGTGAATCAGTTTGCCTCGGCGCAACTTTGGAGGACGATGCCTCCGACCGAGTTCGTAAAGCGCCAACTCGAATCGGCTCGCTTGCTGAGGGACTCGGTCTTTTTGCCAGCCCAAGCAGGCCCGACATTGCTGCTCGCCGAGCGATGCAATCGCGGTTCCCAACCAGAATTGGCGCTGCAGGAATGGTTAAGGGTGGTTACGATTCATCCCGAACAGCATGCACTGGCATATCATGCAAAGAGGTCTGCCATGGATCTATTGAGGTCAACAGATCGAGAGGAAATGGCGAACCAGATAGAGTCGCTTGCAGGGAAGATCTTGAAATGACCACCGATTCCAACACCATCAACGAGAAAAGACCGAAGAGCAATCGAGCGAGGGATTACATGGGACTTTTTCATGTAATGGTTATGGGAGCAGCGCTCATCGGCCTGAGTTCTTTCGTTTCCGCTCAAACCACTGTCTCCGGCGAGGCAACGACCGCTGCGTCGCCCGGCTCCGATTCGATTTGGAGCGTGATCTTTAGCGGTGGCATTTTGGGTATTCTGATCATGAGTACTCTCATTGCCTTGTCGGTGCTGGCAGCTTACTTGGTGTTCGACCAAGCGATGGGACTTCGCAAAAAAGATCTCGTCCCTAATGATTTGGTTGAAAACGTCCGTACGCTGTTAGCGCAGGGTAAGCTCAAGGAGGCAGACCAAGCGTGCCGCGAACGACCATGTCCCCTATCCTTTGTGATTGTCAGTGGGATTGCGGAGGTCGAATACGGTTGGCCAGCCGTCGAGAAAGCGTTAGAGGACTCAGCGGCTGAACAAGCGGCCAGGCTATACCGAAAGCTCGAATATCTTTCCGTGATCGGCAACTTAGCTCCCATGATCGGATTGTTGGGTACCGTATCGGGTATGATTCTGGCTTTCCGTGAAGTCGCCGTCTCATCTGGATCAGCCGGGGCTGCTGATCTGGCGTCCGGAATTTACTCAGCCCTCGTTACAACCGTGGCCGGGCTGATCATTGCCATTCCAGCTTTGGGTGCTTTCGCAGTCTTCCGCAACAAAATCGATGAATTGGTTTCCGAGATCGCCTACTCCGCTCAGCATGCGTTCGGAGCCGTGCGTCGACGGATTCCTGGAGCGGCAGCTAGGCCGGCTCAACCACCTCGACAGCCCTAATTCGATACCGAGGCATCGGCTCTGCATGCACTCTTCTGACACATCTGCATGCACTCCCCTGACGCACAAATATGCGACGCCCAAGGCCACTTCGAGCCACTGCTGTAAGTGGAAACCTTAGAGCATATGGTGAAAGATTACCGATGGCGCAAAAACTCATGCCTATTTTTTGAGAATCTGGTTTGACTAGCTAAACCAGTTGGTTTGTATCGACGGTAACGATTGAAACCAACAACCTAGCATGTTTGCAGGAATAATTCGCTCCTTTTCCGAACGTCTTGAGCAATCGTGACACGATATCCGATGCTAGGTTTTGCCACGCCTGTTCCTGCCGCTAGAAGATCCCTCACGAAGGTACACAGGGAGCGAGCGACCAGGCGATCGGATGAAATGGAAGTCCAGTTTCAATTGATCAGCCTGCTTTAGGCGACTCCACTTAGTCCTTGTCCACTTTCCAACCTCGTGGGCGAAACAAATAAACCAATCGGGAGATTTACATAAATGTCACGTATCAATACCAACGTTAGTTCGCTCAATGCACAAAACCGCTTGAACCGAACAAACCTGGACCTTCAAACCTCTTTGACCCGTTTGAGCACGGGTCTGCGAATCAACACGGGCAAGGACGACCCAGCAGGTTTGATCGCAAGCGAAGTGCTGCGAAGCGATATCACCAGTATCAACAAAGCACTCTCAAACACCCAACGAGCTAACCAAATCATCGGCACCGCCGACTCGGCTCTCGGACAAGTCTCATCGTTGCTAAACGACGTTCGTGGACTAGTCACTGAAGCCGCTAACCGAGGCGCTCTCAGCGATGACGAAATCGCTGCTAATCAATTGCAGATCGACAGCTCCCTCGAAGCGATCAACCGAATTGCACAAACGACCACGTTCCAAGGTCGACGATTGCTCGACGGTTCTCTCGACTTCCAAGTAAGCCAAGGTGCGAACTTCGGCTCGGTACGCGACCTCGAAATCACCTCAGCGAACCTCGGCGCAACCGGCAGCATCGGTGTGAACATCGAAATCAGCCAAGCTGCAACCCAAGGGTTGGTTACCGCCGACGTTCCAGCCGCTGGTGCATCTGCCAAGGCAGCTACCACCTTCACGTTTGCTGGCTCGACTGTTGGTGCGGAAGCGTCCGGTTCAATCACGTTGGCTAACTCCGTTGCGATTACGACTGAAGCCTCCGGTCTGGTCAACTTTGCTGCAGCATCAGGCAAGGGAGAAGCATCCGGCGTTCTCACCTTGGATGGTGGTGCCGCGTTTAAGATTTCGGCGCGAGACGGAACAGTTGTTGACGGTACTGTCGGCAACAACGTCAAGGTCAATGTAACGACGGTTGCTAGCACCGCGACTGATGCAGCCACAGCAACCTACGATGCGAATTCGAACACATTGAATTTAGTGTTGCGAGAAGGTGCGACGGGCGCAGCTGTTGTTACAGCGTTGGGCACGTCAGCTGCAGCAAACCTATTCACGTTTGCGTCGGGCAATGGTACTGTCGCAGCTGGCGATGCTGGCATCAAGACAGGCGTATTGTCGGGTGGTGATGACAATACGCTCGGGGCGACCTTCGCGCAAGCAAAGAATACCGCTTTGGAAGTCGGTACCGGTGGCTTGAAACTTAACATCAGTGCGGATGCTGGTGGTCTTGCCGATGGTTTGCAGGGTAATGGGGTGAAGATTACTTATTCCTACGGTACTGCAGCTGCTGCAGCATCGTACGATAAGGCATCGAACACGTTGTCCTTGACGATAGACACCGGTGCTACAGTTGCAGCCAACCTCACAGCGTTCAACACAGCTTTGGCAGGCAATTTCACGTTAGCTGACAACAGCTCCACTGCTCTTACCGGCGCCACAACCGGAACACTCACCAACCAGCTTTCTGGCGGTTTGGATCCTGCTCGTTTCCGATTGACTGCCGTCGATGGCGGCCCAGCTGATGGAACGATTGGTAACTCGACGACCCTAAACTACACCACTTCGGCAACCAAGGGCACATCGGCAGTTTATGATACTGTTTTGAACAAGCTCAACATCACCGTTGGGCAAGGCGCAACGATTGACGATATAGCGGCAGCTATCAATACCACAGGTGCCTTCACCGTTTCTGACGTAAGTTCTGGTAACGCTCGATTCACGTCTGCTGGCGCCGCTCCTACGTTTAGCGGTGGTAATCAAACAACCTCGCCTGGTTCGTTCAAGCTCTCGGCAGTAGACGGAGGCTTGGCCGATGGATCGGTTGGCAACACAACCAAGATCAAGTTTGTCTCGGCCACCGACGGAGCAACGACTGCAGCATACGACGAAGCAACCAACCAGTTGACTGTCAACGTAGCGACAGGTGCGAAGATCCAAAACATTGTCGATGCAATCAACTCCGGTGCTGGTACCGTTTTCCAAATCGATCCCTCTTCGATTGTGAATGGAAACGCAGTATTCAACGCAGCCGACCTCGGTACATTGAACACGCCGTTGTCTGGTGGAACAACCAATCCAGCCGGAACAGCAGACCGATTGGTTATCACCGCTAATACCCCAGGTGCGACTGCCAATGGTGTAAAGATCAGCTTCGTCGAATCCGGATCAGTAACCGCAGGATCACCCCAAGCTGCTTTGGTTGGTGGAAACATCCAAATCACCGTCAGCAACACCGGCTCTACCAAGCTGTCTGCGATAGCATCGGCAATCAGCGGCTTGGCTGGTGGACTTTACACTGCAACACTGAGCCCTGATAGCAACGGAGAGGGAGTTTACAAGGGTGCTCTACAAGCTCCTCCCGCAACACAACAACTCACCGGCGGTATCACCGGCGGTGGACTCTCCGATGACCTCACCTTCCAATTGACTGGGGGATCTGGTTCGGAAGTGTTCAAGTTCCAAAAGGGTGCAACGGTTGCGAGCGTGATTCAATCGATCAACTTGCTCAGCGATTCGACCGGAATCACGGCATCCCTCAACAGCACCAATAACAAGCTAGAATTCAGAAGCTCGCAGTACGGTGCCGAAGGTATCGTCGGTGTGGAAGTCTTGAGCGAAGGTGGTGCAGGAACGTTCCGCTCTAGCTTGAGTGCAACGCGAGCTGTCGGTACGGACGTGCAAGCGACCGTCAACGGTACGACCGCAACGGGCAAAGGCAATAGAATCACCCTCAACACAGCAACCTTGAGCTTCAGCTTGAACGTTGCAGAAGGTGCGAGCAGTGCGATCGGTTTCACGATCACCGGTGGTGGTGCTCAGTTCCAGCTCGGTCCAGACGTTGTTAGCAACCAACAAGCTCGATTGGGCATCGGAAGCTTGAACACAGCAAAGATCGGTGGTGTGTCCGGTAAGTTGATGGAACTCTCCAGCAGCGGCAGCAGCTCGCTAAAGAGTGACGTT
>JALOQS010000355.1 GCA_025459355.1 Pirellula sp. | reverse complement strand
GCGATGGACCTCTACATTCGGAACATCTCCGACTTGCCTAACTGCCATCTCATACGAGGAGTTTGGTCCGCCGAGCACATGGACCGTTTCAACCTCGGCAAGCGTGCGTATCACTCGTTCGGTCACGGGCGGAATCGCTTCAAAGAGACCTGGCCAAGTCTCCTGGTTGTGCGGCCACGAGATCCATGTCGCTTCGTGCGGCTCCCATTCCGCAACCCAACGATATCGATGGACGTCGCTCGTGTTTTGATCCTTTATTGGATTGGGATTGCTGGACTCTTGGTTCACTCGTCGATCCATCTTTTCGTTAGGTCGTGATAAGCATCAATCCGGCGGTCTCGCAAGAACGGCCAATGGGTGCGTTGGGTATCGATGAAGTTGAGGTCACAGTCAACGAGCACGATTTCTTCGCTTTCATGAGAGGCACGTTTGAGCAAATTACCGGCAGGATCATAGACGAATGATGCTCCCCAAAACTGCAGTTCCCCTTCTAATCCGACACGATTAGCTGCTCCAACGAAAACGCCGTTGGCGATCGCATGAGATCGCATCATGGTTTCCCAGGCTTCATGTTGACTTTTACCAAATTCAGCTTTGTCGGCGGGCAACCAACCAATGGCGGTCGGATAGAGTAAAATCTCGGCACCACGCAATGCAAACAGTCGAGCTGCCTCAGGGTACCATTGATCCCAACAGACACCGACTCCTATCTTGCCCAGCGATGTTTTGGCAATCGAAAATCCCGTATCACCGGGTGTGAAGTAAAATTTTTCGTAGTACAGCGGATCGTCCGGAATGTGCATCTTGCGATAGAAACCGACTTGCGAACCATCTCGGTCGTACACAACAGCGGTGTTGTGGTAGAGACCCTGGGCTCGGCGTTCGAAAATGGAACCTGTGACGACCACCCCATATTTTTTTGAGGCATCTCGCATTGCTTGGCTGGTAGGTCCAGGGATTTCTTCTGCCCACGCAAATCGATCGTGATCTTCACTCTGGCATGGATAGTGGGCGTTAAAGAGCTCTTGCAAGCAAACGAGATTGGCTCCCGACTGGGCCGCTTGCTCTATGCGATTTACGGCTTTTTCGATGTTTTGCTGCTGATCGCTGGTACAAGACATTTGAATCAATGCCAATCGCACCACTGGTGATCGACTCTTCATTCCAACTCCAAAAACGATTCCTTCGGGATCTTACCACACCTGCGGTTTACCACACGCTAACATCATAACAGATGCAGCCTTCTAGGAAACGATGCGAGGATCACGGAATAAAAGTTTCCCGAACACTGCCCTTACTTGCGTGGATCTCACATTTAGAAACAATGCGGCTGTACGAAACCAGGGAGATCCAAAAGAGAATGTCATCAAAAGTGCGAATTCGGAGCAAATCCACCAACGGCGGTGGTTGTTTCTTAATGTTCTTTTTCTGCCTCTTTTTGATCGCGGGGTGCGGAGTTTCTTACTTCGCGGCACTCAAACCATGGCTGGATGCTTATCGATCGCAGTCGTGGACGGAAACTCCTTGCGTGATTATGACGAGCGAAGTTTCTGTCAGTACGTCGAAAGGCAAAAGCTCGTACTATCCCAAAGTCAAATTTAGCTACACCGTTGATGAGCTTGAGTACTTTGGCGAACGATTTTGGTTCGGCGGCGGTAAATCATCGGATCGCGTGAGTCTTGAGAATACGCTGAAACCCTTTCAAGCCGGTGGAGAAGGGGTCTGTTACGTAAACCCCAATAATCCGTACGAATCGGTTTTGTTAAGGGAGGCCGCGCCGGGGCTTTGGATCGCCCTCCTATTCGGTTCGATCTTTTCCGTCGTTGGTCTCGGTGGCATGACCCTGGGTTTTGGAATGTTTCGAGCCGAACGACGCAAACGACATGCTGCGACTATTTTATCACCTGATAAGTTTGAATCGGGTGGGCCACAAACCTCGCAAAGATCGGCTCTTTTTGGTGACGATTCTCACCGAGAAGAACACGCACAAACTCGCAAATCTCTGGCTCCGACCGCAGGAGCAACTTACACCCCTCCGACTTGTCTTCCTAAATCACGCACAGGTCCTGATGAACCGTTGATCTTAGAGCAGACCGTATCGCGCGGCTTAAAGGCGGGTGGGCTCATCTTTCTGGCTCTGTTTTGGAACGGTATTACCGGAGTAGTTGGGTTTTCGATTTTGAAGAACTTTCAGATTATACCAATGCTGTTCATCGGGCTGTTCTTCGTTATTGGCATGATCATTCTCGCAGGTGCGGTGCACAGTTTTCTTCAGCTCTTTAATCCGAGAACGGTTGCTGTCTGCAGTCACTCCTATCTACAACCAGGCTCCGAATTTGAAATCAGTTGGTTGCAAAAAGGGAATGCGAAGAAGATCAAGAAACTCACCATTACACTCGAAGGCAAAGAGCAAGTCTCCTATCGCCAGGGGACCAATACACGGACGGAAACCAGCGTCTTTTTCTCGGAGCGAATCTTGGAAACGAGTGATACCGCTGATATTACCAGTGGATTTAGGGACGCCAAGATTCCTAACCAATCGATGCATACGTTCGAGGCCAGTAGCAACAAGATTATTTGGACGCTGCAAATTCACGGCGAGATTCCTTATTGGCCCGATATTCTTGACGATTTCACCATTGTGGTTTATCCACCAACCAATGAGGTAGCTGCATCATGATTCGTATCGAACTCAAGTCTGAGAAGAATCGATTCTCACCTGGTGATACGTTGGAGGGGGAGGCAGTCTGGGATTTCCCTGCTACACCCAAGTTGATTGCGATCTCGTTAGAGTGGGAGACGCAAGGGAAAGGGGACACAAACGGCGAGGTCTGTATCGAACAATCGTGGGCGCCACAATCACCTTCAGGTCGAGAAGCATTTCGATGGACGCTACCTGAGGGGCCAATCAGTTTAAGTGGCAAGCTCTTTTCGGTTCATTGGATTATGCGAATTTGGTCGGTGAATCCAGATCAAGAGGCTGAGATGAAGATCGTTATCTCCCACTTAACGACGCCAGTAATCAACCGGCGTGTTGACAGTTTGTTGGTTCCCATCGCCTTCGGTGCAACAAAGAGTTCTTAACGTAGCAAGTAGGCCGTAACAAGGCTTGTAGCAAGTAGGCCGTAACAAGGCTTTGCGCAGTTACGGCGAGAGTGAGGGTCCTCCGACCTGTAGCCGATCTGGCCACAGATTGGATGTATCGCTGGCCTGCTTTCCAAAGTCTTGGCGACTTCGGCTACCGGATGTAGCCAATCTCGCCAAGAGATTGGACGCATTACAGGCACGCCATCCAAAGTCTGGTGCCTCCGGCTACCGGATGTAGCCAATCTCGCCAAGAGATTGGACGCATTGCTGTGACGCTATCCAAAGTCTGGTTACTTCGGTTACGGAGCATCGCGGCCCGATATTGAACCGCGATGTGGTTGAGAAAACAAATCTACCGGCTATTTCCAAGCAGGAATAGGTCGGCCTGGGGTCCACGGAGCTCCGAGTTCATCGAACTTCTTGGAGATCGCAGGCATGTCTTCATCGAGTAACTTACGCAACTCGACCAAGACAGCTTCATACTCTTCGCCAGCAATTTCATACTGCCGACGATGCGTTCCCGTTGGTCCCTCGGTGCTGCTCATGGCTCCCATGATCGCAGTCGAAAGTCTTCGTTGCAGGCCAGGCATCGCGTCTTCATTTCGCTTGGTACGCGTTGGATCGCCAGCGAACTTCTCTTGAATATCGAGCAATCGAACTTGCAAGGCACGAATCTCATTCCAAAGTGCAGGATCCACTTCTGCCGCTGTCGCTGTTAGAGACTCCATCGCTGCCAAACGGTCAGACGCTTCGGTCGCCAATTGGTTGGCTGCGTTGACTGCGTTGGCCAGTTTGAAAGCCTGCTTCGAGAATTCCATAATCGCCTGTCGATTGATCTCCGTCGTATCGCCAAAAGTGATTGGCTCGATTACGAATTCGGCCTTTGGAACGACTTCGGTGATCGTACCCTCAACCATTTGAGATACTTCGACCGTATACTTGCCTGGTACCGCGATGGGGCCAGAAGATCCACCGCCACGTCGACGTCCGCTACCGCCGCCGGAACCTGCATGTCGGAAGTCCCAATTAACTCGCGTCATGCCTTTACCAGTGGTGGTTGGGATCTTGCGAACCACTTTACCTTCCATGTCACGAATCGTAAGCCAGCGGCTTGGTGCCACTTCGCGATCTTCAGCCTTGAGGGCATCCCATGCGGGGTAGGGAACATCGCGGCCCGAGGACTTGAGTTCGCGATCTTTGCGTTCGCGTTGCGACTTTTTCGAACGCAATTCTTCTTTGAAGTGGAAGGTGAATGTTACACCGTACTCAGGATTTGGCGCGGTATAGAAATTTGCTCCTTGAAAGCCACGACCGTTAACACCCATGACGCTAACCACTTGATACATCTCACCCTTCTTGATCGGGAAGACATGATTCGCATCTAGGATTTCAGGCTTGAGGTCTCGGAGTGGTGAATAGTCGTCGAGAATAAAGAATCCGCGACCGAACGAGCCCAGCACGAGATCATTTTCACTCCGTTGGATTTGCATGTCGCGAATCGCAATAGTTGGCAAGCCGGATCGAAGTGCAAACCATTTTTCGCCACCATCGACGGTTGTGAAGCAACCAAATTCGGTGCCGCAGAATAGCAACTTGGGATTCACGTGATCTTGCTTAAGGCAATAGACGCTACCTCGTTGAGGCAGATTGCCGGTGATCAAGTTCCAGTTTTGACCGCGGTCGGTCGACTTCAAAACGTAGGGTCGGAAGTCACCTCGCTTGAAGTTTTGAACAACAACGTAAACCGTGTTGTCATCATGCAAGTCGGTTTCGATATCGGCGATGTATCCGAACTCAGGAACATCCAGCGATCCGAACTTTTCAATCTTGCGCCACGTCTCGCCACCGTTCTCGGTGACTTGAATCAAGCCATCGTCGGTACCAGCGTAAATCAAGCCAGGCACTCGTGGTGATTCGTCGACAGCGACGATGCTACCGTAGAGCGAGGTCGAAGCGTTCTTGGCGATCGTGTCCACACCCCATACCTTGCCCATGACCTTGAGTTGGTTTCGGTCGATTTGACGAGAGAGGTCTCCGCTGATCGGTTTCCAGTTGTCACCGCGATCGTCGCTTTGGAAGAGGATCTGGGAACCGTAGTAGATTTTTTTGGAGTTGTGAGGCGAGATCAAAAGAGGTGAATCCCAGTTCCATCGCAAGGCTGGACCTTCTTTGGACTCTTGTGGTTTGATATCGACTGCTTCGCCGGTCTTGCGATTAAAGCGAACGAGTCCACCGTATTGCCATTGCGAGTAAACGGTGTCAGGATTTTCGGGATCAACCGCTGGACCAAAGCCGTCGCCGAAGACAGTTACGAACCAATCACTATTGCGAATGCCATGATTATTATTGGTGCGAGATGGTCCACCTTGCGTGGCGTTATCTTGGGTGCCACCGTAGACAAAGTAGAAAGGCTTTTCGTTTGAGACCGCGATTTTGTAGAACTGCGTTAGGGGCAAGTTGGCTTTGAAGTCGTAGGTTCGGCCTTTATCCCATGTTTCGTAGATACCACCGTCGCAACCAATGATCAAGTGGTCGGGATCAAGTGGGTCGATATGCATCGCGTGGTTGTCGACGTGCTTGTCCGCTTCACCGAGTGGTGAAAAGGTGCGGCCGCCATCCTCGGTGATCGTCATGTTGGTGTCGAGCGAATAAACCCGATCGACATTGTGTGGGCAGCAGACAATCTCGTTATAGTATTGAGGGCTGTCCGACACGTAGCTGCTCATCTTTGACCACGTTTCGCCACGATTTGTACTGCGATAGAAACCACCTTCTTCGCCAAGAGCTTCGACGATCGCATAGACAATTTCGGGGTCAACCGGCGAAATGGCCAAGCCGATTTTGCCCATGTCACCGCCAGGAAGTCCGCGATTAGCCTTCTTCCAGGTCGCGCCGCCGTCGGTGGATTTATAGATCGTCGACTCAGGACCGCCATCGATGAGTACCCACTCATGTCGTCGACGTTGATAGGACGAAGCGTAAAGGATGTCTGGGTTAGATGGATCCATGTGCACTTCGTTGATGCCAGTCATCGGGCTCACATCGAGAATCTTGCTCCAGGTTTTGCCACCGTTGATGGTTTTATAGAGACCACGGTCACCACCGTCTTTCCACAGTGGACCTTGTGCGGCAACGTATACGGTTTGCTCATCGGTTGGGTGGATGATGATTTTGCCAATGTGCTCGCTGTTTTCGAGTCCGACGTTAACGAAGCTTTGGCCGCCGTCCGTCGATTTGTAGACACCATCGCCGTATCCAACGCTTCGTTGCGAGTTGTTTTCGCCAGAGCCAACCCAAATCGTGTGGCGATTGGTAGGAGCGATGGCCAAGCAGCCGATAGAGTAGGAACCGTAACCATCGAATATTGGTCGGAAGGTGACGCCCGCATTTTCGGTTTTCCAAACCCCGCCGGATGCTGCGGCAGCGTACCATGTCGAAGTGTCCGCTGGGTCAACTACGAGGTCGGAGATTCTACCCGACATCAAGGCCGGTCCGATGTTTCGGAATCGTAGAGGAGAGACCAAGCCAGAATTGATGCCTGGGGTTTCGTCCTTCGGAGTATCGGAGTCTTGCGCGGTAGCCCGGACTGGGGCAATCATTAACGTTGAAGAAAGGCACAATGTCGACAAAGCGACGTACATCCAGCTTTTACTTCGCATGCTTCACTCATGTAGC
>JALOQS010000354.1 GCA_025459355.1 Pirellula sp. | reverse complement strand
CTAACCCCTCTCAGGAGCCTCCACACAGTAACTTGATTCGCGGTTCCTCGAACACCGTAATTCCTGCCCTGCGCGGAATGGGGACTTCGTTGGTGGAACGCCCTCAGCAGCGCACGAACTACGTCGCTTCGTATCTAGAAATCCCGTTCATGTATAAGACCATGATTCTTGGTTTTGTACTCCTGGGAGTGATGTTAGCGTGGTTGCTAATCTTGGTTCTACCTCGCGGCTATGAGTCACAAGCCAAGCTGATGGTGAGAGTGGGACGAGAGAGTGTTTCGTTAGATCCCTCGGCCACAACGAGCGCGACTCTAATGCTCCAGAAAACGCAAGAGGAAGAAGTTATCTCAGCGTTGGAGGTATTAGGTAGTCGACGCATAGCCGACTTGGTCACAGAGAAGCTTGGGGCGAACGCAATTATCGAAGGCGTTCTGCCAAAAGAAGGAGCGGGAACCGAAGAAAAGAGTAGCCTATTTCGCGATATTGCTAAGCAGGGATCAGATTGGCTTTGGAATGTTCTCTGGGCCACGGGGATCAAGGACGATATCAGTGACCATGAGCTTGCAGTCATGGTCTTGCAAAAAACACTTTCGATTCATTCTCCTAAGCGGTCCACGGTGATCGTCGTTGACGCCACCTCTAAAACGCCAGAGATGGCACAAGCGATCGTAAGGACCGCAACAGAGACCTTCATGGAAGAACATCTCAAGGTATCGCGAGTTGATGGCTCGT
Organism: Pirellula sp.; assembly: GCA_025459355.1. Classification (GTDB taxonomy): domain Bacteria; phylum Planctomycetota; class Planctomycetia; order Pirellulales; family Pirellulaceae; genus JBKCUI01. The sequence continues at coordinate 4,006 of JALOQS010000354.1, read as the reverse complement.
TCACATTTTTTGAAAAACAAACCATGGAAGCGGAATCGCTGCTAAACGAACTTGTAGCTAAGCGAGCTAAGTTTATGCAAGATCGCCAAATGGTTTCCATTGAAGCGGGCAAAGAGTTACTCCAGCAGCAGTTGTCCGGAATAGATCGGGATCTCGTCGTTGCAACCGGTGAGCTTGAGCAAGCGAAATCCGAGATCGAAGATTTGGGTAGCAAGGTCAAGGATACCGACGACGAGGTTGTTGCAGCTAAGGTTGCCGGTTCGGATACGACATGGAGTGGAATGCGGCAACAGGTCTACGAACTTGAGTTGCAAGAGCAGAACTTAGCTGCTCAGCTGACAGCGGATCATCCCAAGCTGATTCAAATCCGAGAACAGCTTTCTGGAGCGAGAGAGATTCTTGGAAATCTGAGAAGCGAACGTGTTGATGAGAATAAAACACCGAACCCGGTCAAGACCGCGCTTTATCAGGAGCTACAACGACAGGAGACCAAACTGGTTGGATTGAATTCGATCATCGAGACGAAACAATCGCAGAAAACCGAGATGGAGAATCAGATCGAGCGACTCCTAGAGGACGAACGCTCGTTGACGCAAATGGATCGTGACATACGAGTATTGGAAACGAAGTTCCAAGTCATGCGAGAGAAGCTTGAAGAGGCCCGCGTTATCGAAGGCTTACAAGAGCAAAAGGTCTCCAACATTCATATCTTCCAACCCGCTTCGTTTGTCGAACGAGCTGCGACCCCGAACAAAAAGTTACTCGCAGCGGGGTGCTTGTTTTTTGGTGTGTTCGCTGGCCTATCTCTATGCTTTGTTCGACAAGGGCTATCCCCCACGTTGCGGACCGCTGAGCAAATCGAATCGCGATTGGGTTGCAATGTCGTCGCGCAGATTCCGAACTTTGGCAAGGCGAATTCTGCTCCGTTGAACGAGCACTTTATCTTTAGTCGGAGCTGCCAAGGAGTCGTATCGGAGATTTTGTTGTCTCCCAAATCGAATCAAAAGCGAGGCCGAACGGTAGGGATTTTGAGTGTCGACGCAGGGGCAGGCGCGAGTACGCTGGCCGCCAATCTCGCGATGTCCAGTGGCGTGGATTGCAGAATGAAAACCGTTTTGGTCGATGCAGATGCACGCAATCGATCGATTTCGCGAATGTTTTGGCTTAATAGCAGCCCTGGACTATTTGAATTGGTCCACGGTCATGCTTGCCACGAAGAGTGTTTGCAGGGAGTCAATGGTACCCCTATCAGTTTGCTTCCGGTTTCGAGAGATGCGCAACAAGGGGATTTTTCCGCCAGTCCAGAGGAAATCTCCGGAGCCTTGCAACCGTACTTAAACGACTTTGATTTAGTTGTTGTGGATCTCCCCCCTGCTAGTCTTCCGGATCAAGCGGTCGCATTGGCCCAGCATCTCGATTGTGTGGTCATCGTCATCGAGTCCGAACGCACTAGTGCTGAAGCGGCAATGCGGTTGATTCGACGCATGAACGAAAGCAACGCCAAGATAATCGGTGTTGTTCTTAACAAGACTCGCTCCTATTTGCCCAGTTGGATCAGGAGGTTCGTCGCGCCACAAAACTAGTTGCTCGACCTAAGAACCATGTCTGCTTCATCTTCAGGAACGCTGCATCCCTTTGAATCCAGGATTCGTTCCAGCATTAACGGTGTAAGTTCGGTGCATTCAGTTGCAAAAAAAGAACTCACATGGGTTGAACGTGGAGCTTTGCTGCTGGGAATTGCAGAAATTCCCCTTCAGATCGATAAATACATTGGATTTCGCGAAGCGGATGCCTCGTTAGGTGCTGTGGCAGGGCTCAATATTTCCTCGACGACGCTAGCCCTGGTGATGCTCTATGGTATTTGGTTGCTCGACTTCGGAGCGCATCGGCCACGACTTGCCATGCGTCCGCTTTTCGGAATCCCGATGTTAGTCTATTTAGCATCGGTTTTACTCAGTTCGTTGTCAGCCTCGGTTAAGTTTCTGACGCTATGCGATTGCTTTTTGCTCATACAAGCGTATTTGTTGTTTTTCTATCTGGCCAACCGTTTACAAACGCGGGCTGACATCATTTTTTTGGTGTTGGTGCTGGGTGCTACGATACTGATTCAGGCTGGCTTAATTTTTACTGCTGCAATCTTGAGACTGGACGATACGGAGGTTGTCATTGGACCTCTCAATCTCGCTGTTCATGAAGGTCGCCGACATTGCGGTACCATGCATTCGCCTGTGCTCGCAGGAAGCACATTGGCTCTTATTTGGTTACCCGTGGCGGCAACATCCCTGTTTGTTCGAAACCGATTGGTCTGGTCTTATGTGATGTTGGCAACCGGTTGCGGATTGCTCGCGATTCTGTTGACTCAGACACGTGGGGCTATTCTGACCTCTGCGGTGGGTGCGGGCATTATTGGTCTAGGACTACTCTCCCGAGGTGCATTGCCCAAGTGGGTGTTTCCGATGGTTGGCATTCTCGCGGTGCTAAGCTTGTATCCACTCTACATTGTTTATGAAAAGCGAATCCAAGACGGCGACGGGGACTCGGCTATTGCGAGAAAGCACCTGTCGTTAATTGCCCTCGAGATGATTCAAAAGAAACCTTTGCTCGGACATGGTGCTGGGAATTGCCATCTAGCAGGCAAGAAGTTCGCTGACCAATCGGATTACCGGGCCGAGTGGTACTTTACGATTCATAGCAAGTATCTGCTGGTTTGGATTGAGACCGGCTTGATTGGGTTGCTTTCGTTCCTTGGCCGCGATAGCGGGACATTCGCTCCACATGGCGGTCGACATATTTAACTCGCGCACGCAGGTGCAAATGCTCTGGTGTGTTTTGGGCCTAACCGCTGCCGTCTACAAGCTTTCTCAGGCAGAAGGCATGGGAGGGCAATCTTATGGCACTTAGTTCGTTTGTCCGAACGGGCAAGAATGCCGTAATGTTGCTGGCGGGTTCCATGACCCGCATGATTGCCGGTTTCGTTTTCGTAATTTATTGCGCAGACCAGTTAGGGGTTGAGGGTTTTGGCAAGTACTCCATTGCAGTCCATTACTTTGAACTCTTTCTGAGTCTTACGGCTACCGCCGTCGGCATCCTCCTCACGCGCGACATGTCCCGCTGGCCGAGGCATACGAATCAATTAGTGACTTCGGCCATTGTTCTGGCCTTAGTAGTAAGCTTATTTGCCATAGGAGCGATGAGCTGTTTGAAAAGCTTGTTCGGCTATTCGAGTGATACTCATCATGCTCTGCTGATTGGTGCCGTGACTTTGATACCAGCATCGGTCTGCGCTGTTTTTGAAACGGTTTTTGTGGCTCGCGAACGAGCAGAGTACCTGACCAGCGGTATTGCAGTGGAAAGTCTCGTTCGAATCGGACTAAGCGTTTGGTTGCTACACAACGATTTCGGCTTGATTGCCATTATGTGGGTCTTTTTGGGGGTCCGCTGCGGTTTGTTGGTAGCTTACTTGTTTGCACTAAGACGCATGGGTGGGATTCGATGGCAATTTCACGGAAAACGTACTCTCAGATTTTTGAATCGTTGGCGAATTTTCGCGGCTGAGAATTGGATGGCCACGATTTATACCAACCTCGACGTCATCATTCTGTCTTGGCTTTCAGGCGAGGTTGCGACCGGTATCTATAGCGCGGCGGGCAAGATCGTGCGGTTGGGATCGGTGGTTGCAAAGTCTTATACCACAGCGGTTTTTCCAGTGATGGCTCGTTTGTACGTTCATTCGAAAGAATCGTTCAAGAGTCTTTATAGCCATACGATCCGAGTTATGTTCGCCATGGCATTGCCCGCGATTACCGTCGTCATGATCATTCCAGATCGCACGGTAGATTTGTTTTTTGATGCGGAATATGCTGACGCGGCAACGGTGCTGCAGGTTCTGATTTGGGTGCTTCTTTTTGAATTCCTAAACCCCTTTTTAAGTCACTGTTTGTTTGCGCAGGGCCGACAAAATCGTTCCATGCGAGTGGCTGCCATTGGTTTGGTCGTTAACTCTATT
>JALOQS010000092.1 GCA_025459355.1 Pirellula sp. | reverse complement strand
CTGAGCCTGCACCAGCCGAGATGCAATCGTCCGGCGAATCATGCTCATCGGCTTGACTTCTTCGCTGCGATTCGGAGTTCCATTCTGCATCAAACCGGTGTTTGCTGTCGGTGCTGGAGTCGGCGCCTTGGCAGCAGTCACCACTTCCGGAACAATCGCTTTCGCGGCTTCCAGCGCTGCAGTCCCCACGGCCGTAGCCGCAGACCCAATGGCATTGGCTGCTTGAGAAACGAACTTGGTCACGTCCTCTTTGAGCAATCGACCACCAGGGCCCGACGCTGGAACTTGAGACGCGTTCAACTGGTTTTCGGACAGAACTCGCTGTGCGGCTGGCATCACCCTGGTCGCATCGCCACCGGCTGCTGCGGCTGTAGCAGGTGCAGATGCTGCCGAAGCAGCTGCCGATGCAGCCGAAGGGGCTCCGCCTGCTGGTTTCGCCGCTGGCTGAAACGTTGCAATGACCTCACCAACCATCGCGAATTCCTCGCTTTGCTTGGTAATTTTGACCAAGATACCATCTTCGGGAGCTGATACCTGTACCGAAGCTTTTTCCGTCTCAAGCTCCGCTATGTCGGTTCCGCTGGCGACCCACTCGCCCTCGCTCTTCAGCCATTTGCTGACCTGAACCTCGGAAATGCTCTCACCAACCGAAGGAACTACAATATCAATCATAGGGACACGGAATTACGTTTCAGGGAGTTGAAAAGAGAAGTGCCAGCTGAACGGTTCGCCTTAACTATGAAATCACTCGTCGCAGCCACCCTCTCGGGAACCATGAGCATATCGTAACGCGCCAAAAGTGTCATCGGCTAACACCTGAATTTGCACCCCAGAGTAGAGCAATTTGCTGCGATACTCGTTCACAATGTTCCGCAAAGTCCGGATTTAGGAAGTCGGATGGTTCTAGCTTTTCTGGATACTCCGTTTCCACCAGTTTTTGCAGTTGTGTCAAGGTGTCCGCACTGATTTCCATCGAACGGGGAATCTGATCCCTTTGAGCCGGTGTTAGGCTGATCCGGAGCCTCAAACACGCGGGCCCCCCGCCATTTCTCATGCTTTCCCCTAACGGGCAATAATCGATCGAACGGAATCGGGGATGCTGCGACCTTAGCCGGTCCAACGTCCGTCGAACTGATTCGGACGACCTGCAATCATCCGGAACCAACATTCGCCAACCTCCCTCTCGGTCAGTGCATATCTGGGAGTTAAACAGATACATGTCCACCGCTTCGTCCAATCCGATGTCCGACGATGTGACGAGTAGCGTCTCAAGCGGGAGCCCCGTTTTTTCCAAAAATCGCCGCTTGACCCGCTCTAGGGCCTCCTCGGAATCTTGAAATGCCAACTCATGATACAACAGCAAGTTTTCGTGGCTCGTTGCGATGACATCATTGTGAAAGACCCCCGCATCGATTGCCGCGTTGGTTTGCTGGATCAAAAAGCAATCGCTCGGCTCCAAGTCCAACGACCTCGCGACCAACTCCGATGCCAGTCGTGTCTGCCGGGGATGCCGCCGCTTGCTCTTTGATTTTTCGCTATCCGGTTTGGCGAACTCGATTGCCGATGCCTCTTCGCCATAAACAAAAACGTAAACGCCACGATTCCCCTCCCGATTACATAACCGCATGATGTTTGCCGCTCCCTCATCACTTAAGGGACGAGAGGAACACAGGCCTCTGGAAACCTCGACTCGTTCAACACTCTGAAACATGCGTTCTAACTGAGGGAATCGCTCCGACTCTTCAATCGACCGATGCAAGTTGGCATTCAAGTTGGCTAACTTAATCATTGCACTTTTCGACCGCGTATCGCTGCCGCACGAGACGCTGGCTGCATTGGCAGTCCACATAAAGGCTGAGCTATAGGCAGCGGACAAGAGTCTCGGCTGCTCGTCGTAGCAGTCTCGCAGCACTCTTGCTTTATCACCCCGGTAACCGAGCGACTCCAACCATTTCCATGCTGGCCTCGCTGGTGGTGGCAGATAAAACTGGGGAACGCCGTAACTCGCCAGCAACTCCATTTTCGCGAGACCTTGTAATGCAGCATTTCGCGGGCTCGATGCTTGCGAAACATTCTTTTCGCTGGCTTTGTTTTCAACCCCCAAACCACCAAAATGATGCGAGGGGCCGATCATGCCATCAATGTTTACTTCTATGTAGTCCCGCTCCATCTCGATCGCTCCCTCTCTGACCATCCCTGGAAAATAGCTCAACGCACCAACCGACGATTCAAACGATTAATCCAAATCGTGTCGATAGCGACAATACAAACCACAATCAGTACCAATGCAAAAACTGGCCACAAACCTGTCAAAAACCAAACAGCTCCGCCCGACAATGCCAACGTAACCAGCGGAAAACGTGTGCTATCGGTGAGTAACAACACACCAACTATCACGAGCACGACCAAGAATGCACCGGCCAACGTTCTCCACTGCGTTGCTTCCTCGTCAACCGCACTCGGAACCGAAGCATCAACCTCCGACATGCCTAGCTCAATCTCGCGAGGTGACGACTCCATGGCATTTTGAATCGTAGCCTGCAGTTCCGCGAGTTGCCCATTTTCGATCTCTTTCGGTAGATCTCGCAAAAGTTGCGCCATTTGAAGCAATCTTCGCAGCCAAAATTCGGCGTGTACCATCGAAGCTGATCCGACGGATGCGCTTTCTCCCAACTGTGTCTTCACCGAAGCCAATATCGTATTTACGCTCAGGCCGAAATTGGCGAATCGCTCCAGCACATTCGACTCCGTACCATTCGTTGCACCGATGTTATAGATGGGAACATTTTGCCCGACCACTTCAAAGGATAAGCGGCCGATTTCATCGCTCAAACCATCCTTAGAATTCATCACGATTTCGATTTCATTCCATTGACCAGCGGGACAAGGAGGCGGCTGAATCGCGATCGATTCTGTATCCTGACTCCACCCTATCAGTTGCCCATTCCAACGAATCACTTGCACAAGATCATCTTGTCCTAGCTTCACCCGCAGCGTTGGCTTGGCGGAATCGAACCAATAACGCACGACACGAGAACCATTTTTGTTCGGGGCGGATCGGTTCTCGACGTAAACAAAATGTCCGCGATCGGCTGGAGGCGCAAGACGATTCGATGGAATCTCCCGCCCTAGCTGGATGAGCAAATCGGCAAGGTTATTCGTAGATTGAATTTCTGAAGCATTCACTAAACGCAACCAATCGGCCGATGCTTGAAACTGCTTAAACTCCTCAGGCGTCATGGAAAAACTGACTTCCCACTGAGCCGGCAAGGTGGACTCAGTGCGGCGATCTAAAGGGATCTTTAACCAAGCTCGATTGGTTATCGGACACGGCACGGGGAGAATCTGGACATCGCTACGCCATCGATTGCCCAACAATTGGGGCACTTCGAGAATTGCGGCCGCCATGCTATCAGGTTGAACATCAAAAACGCCGTTAATGACGACTTCAATACGACCTTCGTTTTGCGTTCCCCTCTGACTTACACTGAATGAACCATTCGCGGTTTGACTTCTCGGTACCAATCGAATTTGATCTCCCGGCATGAGCGTCGTCAGCCCGGTTTCTTCGCCTTGCCCAAGCAACATTTTCGAGGTTGAGGAAGCAGACAGTTGCTCCACCCTCCACACCTTGGACGCAGCAACTTCGACCGTCTGCGCCATAATCTGAGAACCAGACACACCCAACCACGGAATAGGCATATCGGTCTCGATGGGTAGTTCTCGCTTAACTAGACGGATGGCAAAGTCATAGTTCTCCCAGTTGGTGCGTTCCGCAATCAACTGCGCGTAGCGAATACCGTTTTCCTCTCGCTCGTTGACCTTAACCTTGGCATTTCTATTGGTAACTTCATCCACATAAAATCCATTCGGTAACTCCAGTTCTAACAAATCGGTGTTGGACGCACCAAAGAACTCAATGCGACTGGTTAGCAACTGCTTATCGGCTTCCATTACCCAACGCGATGCGATTCTGGCTTGAAGACTTTTACTTGCAATCGAACGCGTTAAACTCCCCCCTCCGGTTTGTGGCACTCGCAATGAAGTCGCGCGCTGATCCGCCTTGATCAACTTCAGATCAGGCCAATTCAGAGACTCGGTCTCGCTAATGGCAGGGATCCAATTCGTTATTTGCTCAATATTCCACTCCGAACGAGAAACTCGGGCGAACCTAAGCGTTCTGGGTCGTAGAACTGGCTCAACGCATTCTGCAAATAACAATCTTGCTTCAGTTGCCTTTTTGTCGGCTAATGCCCAATAAATGCTGAATTCTGTTTCCGCTCGCTCGGTACTGGTAGTTGCCAATTCAAACACATATCGCTTCAAGTATTGCAAACGCCCATTCCGCGTTTCCACAAGCCGATAGTTTCCCCAATTCGATCCAATGGGCTCCCACATTTTGTCCGCTTCGATCGTGAGTCGTTTGTCCAACGAACTACCCGCTCCCGCTTTGAGAACGGTTCTGGCAATCAACGTTTTACTCTGCAGGAGCAATTCGATATCGAACGTTAAATCCGACTGCGATCGTGTTGTCATCGCAGCGGTTGTGCTTGGCTCATATCTCACCTTGCCCCGTATCGAAGGCAGTGCACCTAGATGAACCACATTTCGTCCAGACTCTTTATCGAGCACCGCGCCCTGCGATTCCACATCGAAAGCAACGGTCGGATCGGAATCAACCTCGAGAATTGCATTCGAAGCGGGCAGAATCGACAAATCAACCTCGCGCGAATCGAGCGATATGGTACCAACCGTGGCGGCAGGGCGACTAACCCAACGCGGTACTTGATAAACCACTATGGTCCGTGCCCCCTCTCGATCCGCCGTCCAAGTGAGATACTCTCGCACCGCTGCCAGCGCGGGAACAACAGTCACCTCACGACCATCTACCAGCAGTCGGCTAAAGTTCTGTAAACTCGGCTTGAACGGTATCTCGATCACAGCTCCAGGCTCATTAACGTAAACCTCATACGTTGAAACGAGCTGATCAACTCCCTCAACCGTCATGCCACGAGAACTGAGCTTTAACTGGTGCTTGGCCGACTTTAATGTATACGGCGTTCCTGGATTGCCGCGAACTCGCCGGAGTAGTTCATCAGGCACCAGAACTTGATCCACGTTATCAACTGCTTTGGAATCAAACGGAATAAAGATGCTGGGAATCGAGGAGGTCCCTGTCGTCGAGCTATCCTGAGCAGTGACCCGATACGAACCGCCAATCACCATGCTCGCACTAACAATTAAGAGAATCGTTTTACTAAGACTCTCGCTCCGCACGCCCTTTGCGAAATCCCAAATGGTCGAGTTCGTGGATTGACGTATCGGTGCCCCTGTGTCGCGGCGAATCGCCATTCGTATCTGCCAGATGATCGCTCCCAGCAACCCTCCCCAGATTAAACCATTCCCCATCAGGAGCACGTATTCGAACGATGATTCGCGAAACAAAACCATCATAGAGAATAGAACCACAATGCCGAGGCAGAATACCCACTTCGACCAACGAACAAGCAATGCACCTAAAAATATTCCAATACAGTATGCGAACATCTGCAGTTTCCTCAGTTTGGAAACATCATCTAGCACGAGAGTTGACTTCTCTCCATCACTCGTAAGGTCGATCAACTTCTCCCAACCAACCTCAAGTTTTACGCCGATCGATTCCGTCGCAGATAACTTTCCAATCGACTCGACATTTTGACCGCTTTGCTCGCGATTGGTTTCTATCTCGACAGGATCGCGATTCGAAACCGCGTCACTCCACGGACGCCAAACCCACATGTCCTCCTCGAAAAGGGAAAACGGCGAAACACCAACCATGGAACGCGTAGTCTCTCTGGCTTTCCAGTTCGTACCCTTAGGAAACCAAATCGCTCCCTGACACACGATTGCCTGTCGATCAACAGCCTGATGCTCCGCTAGGTAGAGTTGAGGAGCCCGGATAGACAACGGCTTCCAACCTTCGGGGGCCATGACCGCCTCTTTCCTTTTGGTGGCGAACTCGATATCGGAATAACTCCCTTGCGATGTTGCAGGATCAGCTCGAATGCAAAGCTCCGGTTGCTTGCCACTCCTGTCAATCCATGAGGTCAAACCGCGGCTTGAAGAATCATCCCCCGCAAGCTCAAAATCCCAACCCTCGTCAGCCGTAATACGATACTCTTTCTCCATCGACGAAGAGATTCTCAGCAACCAAAACGCTCTCTGAATTCCTTGACCATCAACGGTCAGATCGTATCGGGCGTCAATAGATTCGTCGGCCGATGCTCTAAGATGAACCGTCCTGCTATCGGCAAGGATTGACAAGCTCTCGACTTCACTTGGCACGGTGACGATCATTTCACCATCGCTTCGATAGGACCAAACCCCCACGGCCCAATCTTCCATCTCCAGCGACTTATCTATCGTGAGCTCAAGGCCAGACGCCCCGGCTTCAACAATTCGAGGAACCGGCACTCCCACTTTGCCATCAACAATCGACAGATCTGCGGTCAACCTAATGGACTGATTCGGCTCAGTCATTAAAACCTTGTACGAATGATCCAGCTCGCTGTAGCTGGATGAACTATTGGACTTGATCAATTCGCCTTGTTTATCAAGCAGCTTGAGCGTTGCTACGTTGGCTTGCGATTGATCGAACTTAACCCGAATGGAGCTTCCAGAGGAACTACTGTCAACTTTCATCAAGTACTCGGCTCTTACCAGCGTTTCGCCAATTCGTTTTATCGAGGCTGTTATTGATGCTCGGGCTGACTGTTTTGGCGGTGCTTTAACCAGACTCAGTACATGGCTCTTTAACGGACAAACGACAGCGGTATCTCCAGCTGTTGCAAAGGACTTCTCGTCTGGCAACAACTGGCCTGCCGCCAGGATATCTCCCGACCGAAGCCCAAGTATCTCCCAATCTGTTGGTAGTGATTCAATAACGAGTTTGTTGGGGACCGGTTTGCCTTCAATGGAGAGCCATTTCGCATCGAAATCTAACTGCGACACGGATTCTTTTGCAATATGCTGCACCTGTAGATCTAAAGTGCTTGCCGATTCAACCGTGCCGCCATAAACGTAGAATCGATTCGCGTTGGATTGTAGATCTTTAACAATGTTCCAAGCACTCGACGCGGCATTGCCCGCCGATACTCCCGACAATACCGAAACATTATCCCATGACTTTGGTAATTCCACCGTGAGCGGGAGTTTCTGATCACCAGGGATGATCAGCCTGACCGTAATCTTTGGTTCGCTACCTTGGGTCGCTACTTTCGTGACTGCACGAATCTCACTTTTTGAACTTGGGCGACCAATCTCAACTAAGAAATCGGCACCATAACCGGACCATTCCCACTGTGTTTCAAGCTCTTTCTCAAACGGTCTTAACTTGGCCGATGTCTCGACCTTTGCGAATGGTAAATCTGCTGATCGCTTCACAGTCGTCAGCCCTTTGATGACAAAGGACTTTTCTAGCTGCATAAGCGGCAACGTCAACTTGGTCGCCCCGACTTTGGTTTTGTCGACGTCCAGCACTGTCGAATCCGTTTCGCTGGATGCAGAATCATCAAGAATGGTCAAATAGGAAATCTTAACGGTCGTCGTCGATTCGCGAGTAGCCGGAATTCGTCTTAAGTCATCCGCTAACACGGTAATCATGCCATCTTGCGAACGCCATCCCACCTCACGCCCAGCCACAGTCAATGAACGAATGCGAGACATTGCGGGCAATAGGAACTTTAAAGGCCGATCCCATAGGCTTCTGTCTCCTCCTATTTCCAGTTTGGTAGTGCTCGTAATGGCGAATCGATTCAACTCATGATCGGTTGCATGCTCGAGAACAAGATAATCGAGCGAATTACTGGCGTTGGCTCCTACTCCACTGGCCTCTTCAAAGCTTATCGTAAATCGGCACCGATCCAAACCAGACAACTCGATGAGCCATCGAGAGTCGCCAGCGAGATTGACACGATTCAATTCTAAATCTGCCTGCTCTCCCCACTCACCGAGCCTCTCCGATAATGCTCCCCAGTCATCGATCTTGGATACTAACGCATCTGCGTCAATAATGCTGGCCTGTTTCGGTAATGACAGAACCAAACAGGAATTACTGACGCGCGGTATCGATAAACTAAACTGCAAATTGGTCGGTTTACTAGTCGCCAAACTCCTCAAGGTCCACGGAAAGATGACATCCAACGGCTGGATCGCGTTCTCAACAGTCGACCGATGAAGATTGATGACCGGAGTACCATTTCGATCATGTCCCCAGACGCGATCGTTTCCTGGTCCAACCACGCGACTCGAAACGGGATTTTCTCCCGGACGACTAGAGTTAATCGCTAATGACCATGGATCCAATCGATAAGATTCCGCCGTTAACGATCCTCTCGAAAATCGTACACGCGAAGAATTCGAAACCAAATTCGAACCATCGAGTCTTGCAGATAAGTACACATGCTGGACCTCGGGTGGTCGTTCAAAGACTTTTGCGGTTTCGGCATCAACCAAAAAGGGCTTGAAAATTTGCTCCCATTCCGGCTTACCAAGAAAGTTGTAGTTCTGGAGATCATTTGAGATTTGATCCAGTAACTCCAAAGGCAAGAAAACCCTCTGGTAAGGAACAATGCTACGCTCTGCATTCGATTCCTCGGTTTGCTCTTTTTGCGAGGTTTGCTCTTTTTGCGAGGTTTGTTCAGTTAGCTCTTGTTGCTCAGCTAGTTCTTGCGACCAGACCAACGAATTTTGCAAAAACAAAAAGGCAATCCAAAACGCGTATAGTCCATAGCGAGAAATCATCTCACTGTTCCCCTTACGCTGGAACCACCATTAATCGGCTCTGCGGGTCGATTGCTTTTCTCGTGATCGCCGTTGGCACTACGCAGCAAATCAGCGCTCGGGGATATCGTCGTAGGCAGATTGTCGATGGGGTTCGAATTCGGTTCTTGCTTGGAATCGATTTTCGAATCCGACTTGCTATTCGATCTCTGCGGCAGCGAACCAATCGTCGTGCCTCGCCCCGCAAGCACGGTTCTACGCCGCGTGCTTCGGTCGAGCATCCACGCGATCAACATCGCACCAACCGCAAAGGCACCGGTCATAATGACTACTTGAGCAAACAAAACCACAATATCTAGCCACCAACAGGCCAAACCAACAAAGAAAATAACGTAGGCCAAAATAACCCACGGACTTCTCGTCCAAGGAACATGAAAAAGCAATCCAGACAAAAGTAGCGTCGCACATCCGATGGGAAACCATACAACATACACAGGCACCAGATAGATCCATCGCGGTTGCGATGCATCGATGGCCGCGATCGAGTATTGAGCCAGAGGTAACTCCAATAGCGGTTGCTTGGACGCTCCTATCCAAGATTCGAACTCGGATTGATCCCGTGAATCCATTCTCGTAAACCAAAACTTGGACCATCTCCATTCATTCTGGCTAGCAAGACTCTCGGAGGAGGTGAGTACATGTTCGGTCGTAGGGGCTAACACTTGCCATAAAACGGGAGCACTCAATTCCCCCTGTCCCAAGACCTCTAATTCGGGCATTCTGAGAACTTGCCAGAATGCGCCACTCACCTGCTCCCAATAAAAAAGTTCGATAACAACAGCCGAGGTTTCCTTTTCGCTCTCTGGTTTATTACCGCCACTGGATAGGCCCGGTGCGGAACTGCTGACGTTCACCCCTATCAACAACTCGTCATTGTTCTGGCCTGAAATGCTCGACGTTGCTTGCACCCCGTTGACACTGACCTCAACCTCAGAATCGAACGGCACCTTGGATCGAATACGCACGGTTGGTTCCTGCGTGACCATGCGCAATACCACGCGATGCCGCACTCGATCGCTCTGAACGACAGATTGCACCCATGTCTTTTCCCGTCGAACACCATTGGTCATTTCAGGATCTTGTGCAACCAGCAATCCATTTAGCCTCACGCTGTCGAACGGGATATCCAATCGAGTTTGCTTCCAGATTTCGTTGCCGATTCGAATCTCCGTTGCGCTAGTCGTATAGGCAACGTTCTCAACCACTAATTCTTTGTCAGGCTCGGACTGAATGAGGCACACGCATGACTGCTGCTGAATTTGTGACTTCGAGACGCCTGAATCGAGTGCGGCCAGTTGGTAGTCGACAATCTCCGTAGCATCCGCTCCCTCCGATTCGGGTGCAGAATCATCGAGCCTGCGCAAGGCCAACAGCGATGGCGTCTCTTCGGCAATTTGCGACCTTAAGAATTCCGGAATACTGACGCTAACCCAGATGTGGTCCGGTTTAAATGCGGGCAGCCGAAAATTGAGTCGTGCTGCATCTTCCTCAGACAGTAGCTGAAAAGAATCGAGCGGACTCTCTTTTAACGATAACTCTAACACACGACCGTTGGACTTAGCGTTAAAGCTGGCGATTTCTGATGGGTTCAATCCAGGCTCAAGCCAATCTTTGGGCAATGCGAGCAGTAAACGATCCGGAAAGCCGCCTTTTGATTTTAACAACCACTCTTGTTCAAACCTTCGTACTCCTCTCCCTGCCGTGATCCGTATCGTTTCATTCGACTCTATCTCTGGTTGCAACGGCTTTAACGAAATCTTCCAGCGTTGTGAGTTTTGATCCCCTCGTGCAAAAGAGGTGAGCGTCGACCGAGGAGTCATTCGTCCCAAAGGCATAATTCGCGAATCGTTCGTGACGCCATCTAACAACGAGTTGGCCGATGTACCGCCGAGACTGACCGAAGGGACATTATCAACCTCAGCATCTCGATTGCGAAGCTGAAAGAATGAGGACTCGAAGCGAGCGATTCCCGATGGACTCCAAATGCGGCGAGTCTGAGTCGTCTCATCCAACCAAGAGATAACGGGGATCTCTAAATCGATATCGAATGGACTAGCCGATTCACTCATCGACGCCCCCCCGAGACTGGCAATAGACCGAACGCATTGCACCAATACCCGTTTACCGATCATGGACTCGCTGACTGTCGAGCTCGCCGTGGTGTCCACCCCATCGTTCAAATCTGCGATGGGTATCGGCAAAATAGCGGAATCGTCACCCGGTGCAGCTTGTTGATTACCGGTCAATGGTTTTCCCGACGACAACACGACCGAGTTTACGAGCGACCAGCCTTTGCCCTCCCATTGAAGAAAAGGCAGATTTCTTACATCTTCTTTGAATTCAATAATCGCGGTCAAAAAAATCCGATCCGACAACACTTGCACGCGATGGTCGGCTCGAATCGCGGGCAAGGCTTGCTCCTTGGCGATGCGGCATTTCAGGACCAGCGATGCATCCTGCAAATAGAAATTGTTCGAAAGAGAATCAGCAGAATCGGTCGCAGTCGTTCGGCTGAACAATATCCCCTCTTGGGGCTCCCAAAGAAGAGATTGCGATCGACTCAAGCTTATCAAAATGCTCCCGGAATGTCTCGTTGCATCCTTCACGCGCGGCAACTCGATCGCGAGTGGCGAGTTCTCTTGGGGGAGTTTGCCGATCCACTCTAACGCGACTTCAAATTCACTTTGGGAAATCGATTCATCGATTTCGACGATCTGCTCTCTAGGGGAATCCAAGACCGGAATCAACTTGTATCCCGTCAGCAACGCCGTCGACGATAACCGACTCTTCCACATACATTCCGGTGGTAACTCAATCGAGAAACTTCGCCCGCCCAAGCGACGTGGCCCCTGAATGGTCATGCGGCAGTTCACCGTGAACTCATTCTTGCTAGCATCTAAACCAACTCGCAATTGGCTAGTCACCTCGGTCGCCTGGACGTTATCCGTCGCAGCCTTGCGCGTCCACGTTATAACCGCTGCTCCACCTGGCAACCGAACGACAAAGCTCTTGTCTTCCAAGCGTGGCTCAACAACCTCGCCACCTGAGCCTGAAACAGAGATATCCCAATCTTCAGGGGAAAGCGGGAAACGAATTCGCGACGGAGAATTAGGTAGATCAATCCGAACGGAACCACCATCGGTCGACGGAGTAACATTGGACACAGCGAGAAAAGAATGCGTTAGCCGTCCCGGAGATGCTGGCCCGTGTCTCCATACATACCCACTCCCTGTTGCGGGCACGATTCGCGAGATCTCGCGTTGCTCCCCTGGCAACACTTGAACGTTAGAAAATGCTATCGGGATCTCGAACCACTTATCTGTCGATTGCTCAAGCTCTCCGGTCAATGTCCCCTTGATGCGAACTAATTTGCTATCGAGCGTTAGCTCAAGCGATGTGTCTTCAAGGCGAAACGATGGAATTACCGCCGGCGTCGGATCGCTTTTTGATCGAAGAAAGCTCTCAAACTCCTTGACGCGATCCACCAACAATCGGACCCAGTCCCCGTTTTCGTTTTGGTAATACAGTGTATCGGGCAATAGACCGGGCGGCAGGCTATCCAAATCGGACGGTGGCGTCGGCGGTTGCGATGGTTGACCAAACGAACTAGAAAGCAATCCACTCGAAAAAAGAAACAGCGAAAGAATCAGCAAACTCGCCCATCGAATCGGCCTATTCCTTAGGTCGCTGAACGATGGTTGGTTGGGAAACACAGGTTAAGTTCCGTTGCTGCTCAAAGGTAAAGACAAGGCTGCTCAAGCTACCCATTCTACGCAAACTGCCCAGCCAGATGAACCAGCTCCCCAGCTCCATTAAAGAAATACCCCGACCAAGCCCCTTTTATCTTACCAATCCCTACAAACGGAATGCTCCCCGTGCGCTCGGAAAATCCCACCTGAAACGGATGAGCCATGTCAAAAAAGACTCCTTTTCGAAGTGGTTCACACTTAAAACTTGCAAGGCAACTTATTTGGCAACTAACTGGGCAATTTACTGGGCAAACGGCCGCAATTCGGACAAAACGGCATCGTGGACGGCGCCATTGCTCCCAACACAATGCCCGGCGCGAATGTCGTATCGCCCATCCCAACTGCTGAAACGTCCCCCCGCTTCTTGGATGACGGGCGCGACAGCTGCCACATCCCACGGATTGACAATGGGGTCGATCATAACCTCGGCACGTCCCGTGGCGACCAACAGATATCCATAGCCGTCCCCCCACGTCCTGGTAACGTAAGCCATTTCCTCGAGCTTGGAGTAAGCAGCAGACGCGTTTCTTCGTTCGAAATTGTCGACTTGAGATGTCACCAACAAACCATCCTGCAGAGCAGCTTGCTTGGAGACACTTGCCCTCTTCATCGAGAGGGGATTGTTTTGCAGGTCTACCGTTCCATACCATGCGCCGAGACCTTTGGCGGCAATCACGATCTCTCTCAACGCAGGGATCGCGATGACTCCGATCGTTGGCTCGCCACGATAGGTCATTCCCACCAAAGTCGAG
>JALOQS010000091.1 GCA_025459355.1 Pirellula sp. | reverse complement strand
TCTGTCGATGCAGCAACTCCCTCCATCGGGAGTTTGGGATGTCTGGAACGAGGTCGCAGTTGACGGAATCGCGGAAATGCAAATTCCCGATTACTTCCTTTTTAAGAGGATGGTCGAGGCACAACGCCCCACCATGCAGACTTGTTTCTTAGTCGGTGGCTGCTGCTTTGCGGCCTTTATTGCGACCCTCTTTCTGTCGAGAAAAGCAAAGTAGATTCGTCGCGATCCGCAAAATCGATTGCCTCCATGCTAGGAAACTTAACCTTCTTGCCGACTCCGCTATCAAAATCGGGAGGACGTAATTAGCTTAAGGACTCCAGGCGGAGCACTGGCTACTTAACTTTGTCAGAGTTTGCGAGAGGATCGTCGACCTGCAAGCCTTTGATCACTCCGCTGCAATGGGGCTCCTCCTTGTTATCTCGTCTCTCCTATCGTGGCCCCTCCATTTGCTTTTGGTCTCCGGGAACGCTCCGGCGGGTGAAGCGATCGTCAGCTATTTGCAGATCGGTCGACCTGATTCGGAATGCTGGCTGCTAGCATTATTGGTCTTTACCTTAGTTGCTCTCGCGATTCCCAACCTGAACAACATCTCCAACAAAACGTTCTATTGCGTTTTCTTTGTTTGTTTGGTTGCACAGCCTATTTTGCTCGTAATGTTTCGCTGGCCTGTGCTGGCTTCGAACACTTGGTCTTACACCGATTCTTTGTTTCTAACGGTCGTCGTTTACGCTATGCCTGGTTTGGCGATCTGTGCTCAAACCTTTCGCAACGTAAGAGCCACGGGGTTATACTGGCCGATCCTAGTGGTCTCACTCGTCCTCTGTTTGCTTTTCGATCTGCAGCGAGTCCTCGGGCTTAACCACAACACTCTTTTGATCCAGTCAGGCTCAAGCCCATCGATTCCCTGGGGGCTCGTTTTGACTTTGATTGTCTCTGGTTGGCTTAGCTCATTACTTATCCCGCATTGGTTCCTTTGGTCCTCTAAGTCTGAGCCTTTGCTTGATGATCGCGCTTTGAAACTAAAGATCTTTTGGAACAGCTTTTATCCGTATGCTCCCAAGATTTATCTCTGGCCCACTGGATGCCGATCAGCCAATGCTGTTTTGGTAGGCAGCATGATCAGCAAAAAGCTGCTTCTCACCGACAGGCTGCTGCTAACATTCCATCAGCGAGAAATGGAATGGATTACCCTTCATGAACTGGCACACGTAACTCGTCATCACCAGATCATTCGATTGTTGCCAACCGCGATGGCCTTGCCCGCACTTTATTTGATTCTGTCGCAAACCGATGGGCTCACTTTGTTGGCAAGCAGCCTGGCATTGTTCGTGACCTTTGCAGGTCTCATCGTCGCGACCTGCTGGTGGACCGAGTGGGACGCAGATGCCCAAGCAATTAAGCGAGGAAGCCAATTCCACAAAATTGACTTGGCAACAGCGGGCCGCGAATACGCATCGGTATTGCGAAAACTCTACGGCTCAAACGGAACACCTCGAACGAGTTGGACCCATCCCAGTCTAATACATCGCCTGCGTGCAATCAGAAAACTCGTTGATCACAATCGTCTCTCGCGCGATTACGCATCGAGATAGTCCTCTTGATTCTTCAAAAGCGTAATCAACTAACTTGCCGCGCGCAACGTACGTTTGATCCAATTTTTTATAAGAGCATAAGCCGCAATGAGCGCGGCTAAAACAACGATTACCAAAGTCCAATTGGTACGGTTAGCAATCCCATCGGCGATCGGATTTGCCACTGACTCTGCGGCGACTTGCGCGAGCGAAGCGGTCCCGTCAATAAATGGTTCAGGATTAGCAACAAACGCTGTAATCGCACCCACCGCTAGAAGAGCACCTTTGTTCTTCCAAACAAAGTCCATCCCTTTGTCCCCGAGCTTTGCAATCGTACCCATCAATGCTTCGCTGCGTACGAGTTGCTTTGTGCTTTCTTCTTCGGCCAGCATGATCAACTGCCTGCCATGCCGAGAGGTTAATTGGTTCGCTGCTTTGGAAGCTGCAAGCCCTCCGACATTCAGCACACCTTCCGCAGGGGCCCCATGTTTGATGAAGGTTTCGGCTGCATCATCTCCTAGACTCTTGACCAGATTCATCGGCCCAGGATTAGAAACCAATTCGGTGGCATCATCACCATACTTGGCTAAAAGCCTCGCGGCCAAAGTGGCCTCATCGCCTGATGAGTCGATCAATCGAATGGCTTTGGGTCCAAGCTTCTGAATGGCTTGTACCGCGTCAGCTCCCCCAGCCTTTACCGCTTGTTCTACTCCCCGAGGTAACGCTTTGACCGCATCTTCTGACATCTCCGAGCCGAACTTCTTGGAAACAAGCTCGATCAATTCTTTAATCGCGGCAGCGCTTACGCCCGCATGAGTCGGCATGGACAGTGTCAACGTGATCAAGAACGCAATCAGTACTGCGGCTCGCGAACAATTGCTATGAACAAAAAAGCGGAATCTCATATCCAATACCCTTTTATGGCGTGGCGGTGGGCGGAGGCGGCGAGGCGAACAGACCTTCGATGGCGATAAACCTTAGCTGAGCTCGTTCTACCCCAATTCGGTGAAAGTGTTGCGTTAAACCTGTTACTTGATCATCGCCATCGCATAAAAGCGTCTGCAGCGAATCGATCTGCTTTTGAACCTCATGAGTGAGTTCCTTCTCAGGGTCGTTCACGAAACTCCAAACGTGAGAAACAATTTGATCGATGATGACCCCGACGACAACACCTAGACCAAACGTTGCCCACCCCGATGCAGCTCCTGCGCCGAGAATACCGGCCGAGACTCCCATCCTTACTGCAACCTGGGCCAACACTTCTCCAGCAACTAACGAAACAAGCTGCCCGCCAACACTCGATTGTAGATCTTGGCCGCTAGATGCTAGAGCGACCGCAATCGCTTGCTCAAATCTTGCCTGTAAAGCATCATCGTTTTTCCAATCGGTAAAGCTGACACTTGGGAAATCTTCTAGGTCGGCACGAATATCGACCAACATTTGGCTCTCCGCTGCTCTTACCTCCTTGAGATAGTTCTGAACCACCTCGACAATCACATTCTCCAAGTCTTCCGAGCTAAGCACCTGTGACTGAAACGCTTCGTTCAAGAATGTTGGGCTTTTTTGACCGTCGGTAAACGGGACATAATCCAAAGCTACGCGCCACTTACTGCTAAAACTCAAGGCCGACTTGGAGAACTCTGGAACACGATTGCGAGCTCGATTCAGCAGATCAATGAGCGGCTCAAAGTGAGTCGGGATCGCCTTCTCAATTCGCTTGGTACACTCCGCCAGATGAGGAGCCGCAACCGCTTTCCAATCGAATGCACTGCCACTACCCTGGGCATGGGTTCTGTTTCCGGATGGGCCTTGGAATTGCTGAGCCGCACGATTATCGGATAGGGGACGATTGGCCCACATCACTGTCGCGGTGACGCATGCTACAACTCCTAGCAATATCCAATTCAAGCCGTTAGCCGATCGGTTCATTATGGAGAGCCCAAAAGCAAATCTATTGTGGTCATATCGAAAGCATCTGCTACACGTTCGAGTTAAAGTCTAGAGAGGAACAAACCGTTGTGACCATCATCGGTCCAGCAGCCACCGTTTCCGCAGACAGCATATCTGGTAGATTTGGAAAATCTAACTTGCTATTCTAAGTGCCACCGATTTTTCCAATTCTAACATCAGGAACATGCCAAGATGCAATACCCGCTTGAATTGCGTTTCAAAATACTCAGCTTGTCGCAACAGATTTCTGTCGTTGATGCCAACAAAGCCCCGATTCTCCACATCAAACAGAAAATGTTCCGATTCAAAGAGCGGGTCGAGGTGTTTTCTGATTCGACCTTGAGTCGCAAACTATTTGAAATCAATGCGGATCGCATGATCGATTTTTCTGCAAGCTATCACTTCTCGGCAGCTGATGGGAGCGATTGGGGAGCTGTAAGACGTAAAGGGATGCGATCCCTTTGGTCTGCTCACTACGAAGTTTACGAAAACGGCATCGTAGATATGCACATCAACGAAGAAGAACCGTGGAAGAAGCTCGTTGAAGGCCTATTGGGAGAGATCCCGATTGTTGGATTCCTTTTTATCTATCTACTCAATCCGTCCTATTTGATCACCATGGCTGATGGCACGCCCGCTTTGCGAGCCACCAAAAAGCCATCGATCTTTGAACGTTATTTCGTTATCGAAAAACTAACGGAGATCGACGAAGACGATGAACTGCGAGCTCTGCTCTCGCTGCTCATGATGGTGTTGCTCGAAAAAGATCGGGGCTGATCAGTACCCCTAGCTAGATCTGTTGAGGTCAAAACTAATGAACCTGGAACGGCAAACGGATTAAAGCGGTCAAACGGACAGCGATGGCAAAAAGGGCTAAGACGGCCAAACGGACTTGAGCGTTTAACGGTGCGGTTTTTAAATCGCACTGCGAAGCACGGCAGCAGCGTGCTCCGGTTTCACTGTGTTGATGAAACAGTCTGTCCCCAGTTCGAATCCCGCGATCTTTGCCGACCTCGGCAAGACCTGGATGTTCCAGTGATGGGCCAGCGAATGAGAGTTGCTAAACGGACTGGTATTGAGAACCATATTGTAGGAAAGATGCGGCTGTGTTCTTTCCAGTGCCCCCAAGCTGGATTTCACGATGCCTGCTAAATCCTTGAGCTCAGATCGAATCAGCTCGTCAAAATGGCTTCGATGGGTCCTCGGGTGGATTACGAACTCGAACGGAAACCTACCTGCAAACGGAGCATAGACAACAAAGTGCTCCGACGCACATATCAGCCGATCGCCGACACGTTCTTCTTCGGCTGCGATTTGACAATGGTAACACGATTCGTGCTTTTCAAAGTATTCCAAGAGTCGCTGGTTTCGGCGATTCACTTCGCTGGGCACAAACCCTAATCCAACGAGTTGACTGTGCGAATGCGAGAGGGACGCACCAGCATCAGGTCCATAGTTTTTGAAGATGATCGCGTGCTTGATTTCTTGCTTGGACCGAAAATGCTGCAGCCGCATCTTGTACGCTTGAAAGACCAACTCAACGTGTGATAAAGAAAGCCCCGACAGTGATTGATCGTGATCAGGAGACTCAATAACCACTTCGTGAACGCCGGTCGGGATCTCTTTACGAAACAAATCGGCTGACGCAATCATTACGTCAGCTTCCCTGCGAGTCCCTTCGTCCGACTGATGCTCAAGCTGGTAACTAAACGAATCTAGACCACCAGCCAACATCGCCAACTGAGAATGATCGGTGGCGGCAGCGTGGGTTTGCACGGCGGGATATTTGTTCGGAACGACTCGAACTTTCCACTTAGAGCGAGTTCGGATTATGTTTTTGTTGACCTCATCGCGACGCAAGATGGTCGTCGACTCAAGCTCGCTGAGCGGTAAAACGAGACTGGGGGCGGGGGTTGATTGCTCAAAACCAGCACAGAATGGGCACGCGGCCAGCTTGTTAGCTGGAGCGTTTTCTTTACATATGTACTCGTTAGGCCGTTGCTCTCGATTCGGTGCGAACAGCACCCAACGATCTTCCAGCCAGTCGTACCTGGTTTCTTGCATAAAAACAGGGCTCCCTCAGCACTAGGGGTTAGAGCCGCCCTTCGATCGCCGCCTGCTCACGAGCACGACTGTAAACAGTTTCATAGTGAGCAGCACTATTGGCCCAAGACCAATCCTGCTGCATGCCTCTTTCTACCAGTGTACCCCAGAGCGATGGATTCTGCGAATAGACATTTAGCGCAGATTCAACGCAATTTTTAAGAGAATCGTAGGAATATTCCCCAAAGACGAAACCAGTTGCCAAGCCCGATTCGATGGTCTGTTGATTGCAATCGGTGACAGTGTCGGCAAGTCCACCCGTGCGATGCACTAAAGGGACGGTTCCGTATCGCAAACTGTAAAGCTGATTCAATCCGCACGGTTCATAGCGACTAGGCATCAAAAACATGTCGGCCCCTGCCTCGATCTTGTGAGCGAGCGAATCCGAAAACTCAAACCTGACCGAAATCTTGAATGGATAGCGATGGGCTAATTCGCTCAGTGCGGATGCAAAACGCTGTTCCCCATTACCTAGAATGACCCACTGAGCGTTGAGGCGTTCTATCGACTCTTCCAAAAAGGGCTTGAGAAGATCCCATCCCTTTTGCTCTGCGAATCGACCGACCAAACCGATCACGGGTACGGCCTCAGATGTGGGAAGCCTCATGATGTTTTGCAAATCGAGCTTGCAGGCAGCTTTGCCTGATCGCCAATTCTCGACCCCATAATTCTGAGCAATATGGTTGTCATGACGAGGATCCCATACGCTGTAATCAACACCGTTAACGATCCCGATCAACCTCTGCTGCTTGCTCCGCAGAACCCCATCTAGCCCACAGCCATGCTCCGGTTGCTGGATTTCACGAGCGTACGTCGGGCTTACGGTCGTGATGAAATCGGCAAAGGTAATGCCCGTTTTGAGCAAATTCAAATCGCCAAAAAACTCCATTTGCTGCCAGTTAAAGTACTGCCAATCCAGCCCGGTCAATGGCATGTCATGCGACCAGAAGCGTCCTTGGTAAGCTAAATTGTGAATGGTCATGACCGATGCAGCATGCTGATACCACTGCTTGTTACCAAACTGAGTTCGTAGATAAGCAGGTATCAATCCACTCTGCCAATCATGACAATGAACGATGTCGGGATTTAATCGCAATCGGTCGACGGCTTCAGCTACAGACCGGCAGAAGAAAGAGAATCGTTCGGAATTGTCGCGATAATCACCGTGCTCATCGCCATACAAACCATTCCGATCAAAATAGTGTGGCTGATCGACGAAATAAATGCTAACGGCACCATTGTGCAGCGTGGACTTGAGGATGCGACACGAAACTTGACGACCCGCCATGTCGACCACAAACGACACATGTGTGTCCTCGATCGGAAGCCCTGACTGCAACGCCCGTCGATAGCCAGGCAAAAATACGGAGCATTGGTGCCCGCGTGTGGCAAGCTGTATGGGAAGCGAGCCGCAAACATCTGCGAGCCCACCGGTCTTTGCAAACGGAACTGCTTCCGCCGTAACCATTACAATGTGCATTGGTTAAGCCTTTGGCTCATCGGCATGGAGGAATGGAGAGGAGAACACAAAAGGGAACTGGTCGTGCAACCACTTGAACATAGCTACACGGCCGTAATCATAGCATAACGAGTTTCCAGATTGAATGAGAGCAAGAGCGATTTGTTTGCCGAACCCATCAAATGATGATGTCAATAGGAGAATAGCCCTGCATCGAAAAAAAGTAGGGGGCACAAAATCGGCAAAGGAAAAAAATTCGTGATATAAAAGTTGCAAAGTTGATATTGGTTGTCCCATAATTCGCGTACTATAATCGCGACCCGCCCAACTCATCCCTCTACGAAAGGTGCCAACGTGCTTTCGATCCGTCCCGCTATCGCAGAACATTCGTTGCATCTCTTCGGACGGTCCATTCACCCAGAGCTCTTCCAAGTCTTTCGAACCAAACACATCCAAAGAACAAAATACGCCGCTCGAATCGACATCACAGCCGATGGTCACGTGATTACTTTCGTACGAAATCATTCCGTACTATCCGAGGTTGTGTGCTCTCGCAATCAACAGCTTCCACAACGCAGAAGAATCGCAGCCTCGTCTATCCGAGGCAAGTATAACCAAACTATCGATCGACATTCCGCCATTCGCTACACCACCGAATGCGAACGTGAAACCGTCTCCCCCGATCTTTTCTGGATGGTCCAGTCCCAATTGCAACGAAGCGATTGCGAAAACGAACTGCTCCATGTCTTTCAGTCGAGCGGAAGAATTGCATACGGTGCAGTCAGCTTTCTTCACGTCGAAGAACGCGAAAGCCAGCTTCTTATCCAAGCCTTTCATACCTTCCCCGACGATCACACCATCCTCAAGTCGGTCTCTTCGTTTCATGCTTCTTGATCGATAGCCCAGATCCGCTTCCTCCTAGATTGAGATAAAAGACGCTTGCTCTCACTCCCTTTTTTCTGCACGCTACGTTAGACTAGGCCCGAATTCACTTGATTTGACTCTATTAAAGTTGGAACTCGGTACAGACGGCAGCAAGTCGGTAGCGGGATGTACTGGGTGACGTTTGGATATGGTTTGGCAGCGAGTTTGCATTATAGGTGTCGGGCTTTTGGGCGGATCGATCGGTCTCGCATTAAAACGGAAACGCTTGGCTAACCATGTCGTCGGTGTCGGCCGCTCTATTACCAAGCTTGATACTGCTATCCAGCGGGGAGCCATTGACCAAGCGACCGATGATATATTGGTCGGAGCCAAAGATGCCGATCTGGTTATCGCATGCACGCCTGTTCAATCCATCGTCGACTCGCTGTTGGTCGCCTCGTCTGTTGCATCCCCGACCGCCATTCTTACCGATGTTGGGAGTACAAAGAGCACGATAATCCGTGATGCGGTGCTAAAACTTTCTCCCAATAACTACATCGGTAGCCATCCAATCGCCGGCGGGCACCATAGCGGTGTGGAGCACGCGGTAGGCAATTTGCTCGATGGGGCACTGGTCGTGGTGACCCCCATGGAGCAAAATCCGCAGTCTCTTGTCGATCGAACGATCAAGTTTTGGGAGTCTATGGGTTCTCGGACTTGTTTGCTCGGGCCGAAAGAACACGACGAAGCTCTAGCAATTTCTAGCCATCTGCCACACATGGTTTCGGCCGCTCTGGCTAGCTCTACACCAGCAGAAATATTGCAGTTCGTCGGTAAAGGCTGGATGGATACGACCCGAATCGCCTCCAGTAATTCTCAACTCTGGCGACAGATATTGGAAGAAAACCACTCGCCAGCCCTACAAGCATTGAAGAAGTTTGCCACAATTTGCCAAACGTGGATCGAGGCTCTCGAGGGGAGTGATTTCGACCGCGTAGAACAACTCCTTCAAGCAGGAAAAGCAACACGTGACGCTGTGGCAAATCGACATCTATCCGGCTGATGGCCAACCGGATGCCTTGGGCTCCTCTGCTGCCAGTGCAGCATCGGATATGGGAATCGCGAAAAATCTCTTAGTGAGCGGAGCCTACGGCTTTCTATTGAGCGGCTCGTTGACCGAACAAGAAACTAAGCGAATCGGCCAACATCTTCTGTCTGATCCCATCGCGCAACGGTGCCGAATTGCCAAAGTGGGCGATCCCTGCTTGGCTGAACCCCCGCAGAATAAGTCGGCACCTGCACTGGTTTATGCGATGCCCAAACCAGGCGTCATGGACCCCGTCGCGCAAAGCACTCACAAACTACTGAACGATATTGGCCTTAAGGTCGAACAGGTTCGAACGTTTCGCAAGTATTGGATCGCTTCTAATACCAACAGCGGTGTCGACAAACATGTGCTCGACCGAATGTGCCAAAAGGTTCTTGCTAATGACTCGATCGAACAAGTAAACGTCGGCCCTCTCGTGCTGAATGATCTCGGGGTCGGTTCGCATTACGAATTCCAGAAAGTCATCGTTCCGCTTTGCAAACTCTCCGACGACGAGCTGATGAAGCTAAGCAAAGTCGGACAGCTCTATCTGTCCTTGGCGGAAATGCAAACGGTTCAAAAGCACTTTAGAGATCTCGGCCGAGAACCAACCGACATCGAGCTCGAATCCATCGCGCAAACCTGGAGCGAACATTGCAGCCACAAAACACTCGGTGGCAAAATCGAATACACCGACGAAAATGGTACGCGTCAATTCCAATCGATGCTTAAAGAAACCATTTTCGCAGCGACCGTTCAGATTCGAAAAGAATTGGGTGCTGACGATTGGTGCGTTAGCGTGTTCAAAGACAATGCTGGTGTGGTTAAGTTCGACGACGAAGATTGCGTTGTCTTTAAAGTCGAAACGCACAACCACCCATCTGCTATCGAGCCTTACGGCGGCGCGAACACGGGTCTCGGTGGAGTCATTCGCGACCCACTCGGTACCGGTCTCGGCGCGAAACCTGTTTGCAGTACCGACGTCTTCTGTTTTGCCGATCCGAACTTTGCGCCGGAACAACTGCCGCCGGGTGTGTTGCATCCACGCCGCGTTATGACGGGCGTTGTCTCAGGGGTCCGCGATTATGGAAACCGAATGGGCATCCCCACGGTCAACGGAGCTGTCTACTTCGACAATCGCTATCTAGGCAATCCACTCGTGTACTGCGGCAATGTCGGTATCATTCCGAACAACAAAATCGAAAAGCATGCCAAGCCAGGTGATCTCATCGTGGCAATCGGCGGTCGTACCGGTCGCGATGGAATTCACGGTGCCACATTCAGTAGCGTCGAACTCACCGAAGAAAGCGAAACCATTTCGGGTGGCGCGGTGCAGATCGGAAACGCGATCACCGAAAAGATGGTGCTAGATGTTTTGCTTCAGGCACGCGATCAAGGTCTCTATAACGCGGTAACCGACTGCGGTGCAGGTGGCTTTAGCAGCGCTGTAGGGGAAATGGGAGAAGAGATCGGCGCCGAAGTTTGGCTCGATCAAGCTCCACTCAAATACGATGGACTTAGCTACACCGAAGTCTGGATCAGCGAAGCTCAAGAACGAATGATCCTGGCGGTTCCTCCTGAGAAGATCGATCGTCTCAAATCACTTTGCGAAAGCGAAGGGGTCGAAGCTGCTGTTCTCGGTGTCTTCACCCCAACGGGCATGTTGAGACTCATGTATCGCGGCCAAGAGGTTGGCTCGATTAGCATGAGCTTCTTGCACGGCGGCAGACCACCTGTCGTTCGACAAGCGATCTATAAAGCGCCTCCGGAAAAAAATGTTCAGCTACCTGCTATGTCCCAACCGGAGATAGAAGCCGCTCTACAAAAAATCCTCTCGAATCCAAACGTGGCCAGCAAACACTGGGTCATTCGACAATATGACCACGAAGTCCAAGCGGGCAGTGTTGTAAAACCATTGGTGGGACCAGCTTGCTCGGGGCCGAGCGATGCAGCAGTCGTGAGACCGAAACTGCGAAGCAACAAAGGGGTTGTCCTATCGTGCGGAATGAATCCTCGGCTAGGCGATCTCGACCCATACCACATGGCGACATCAGCCATGGACGAAGCGGTTCGAAACGCAGTTGCTGTCGGTGCTGACCCAAACCGTCTCGCCGTTCTCGATAACTTCTGCTGGGGAAATACCGAACGACCAGAAACGCTAGGCACCTTGGTCCGAGCTGCCATCGCATGTCACGATCTGGCTGTAGCCTGGAAAACTCCGTTTATCAGCGGCAAGGATAGCCTCAACAACGAGTTTTCCTACACGACCGACTCAGGAGAAAAGAAGAACATCGCAATCCCTTGTTCGCTTCTCATCAGTGCCATGGGGCAGATCAACGATTGCAATCAGGCCATCACGATGGACCTCAAGAAAGCAGGCAATCGGCTTTACTTGCTCGGTGTTACTCGCGACGAACTGGGTGGGACTTACATCTGCGATGCACTCGGACTCCAAGGTGGCTCGGTACCAAAAGTCGATCCATCGCTCGCGATGCGAATTTACACGTCGGTGCACCGAAGCATTCAATCGAAGCAGATTGTATCCTGCCACGATCTTAGCGAAGGCGGGTTAGCGGTCGCGTTGGCTGAGATGGCGTTCGCTGGGGAACTGGGAGTAGATGTCGATCTATCGCAGTTCCGAGAAGGGTCGTTCATCAGTCCTGAACTCGCTTTGTTTTCAGAATCGAATAGCAGATTATTGTGCGAGGTTCCCGAATCGCAAGCGGCGGCTTTCGAAGCCAACTTCAGAGACTTGCCCTGCTACAAACTTGGTGTAGTAACGGTTGACGATCAAGTAAAGGTCCGTTGCGATGGTAAGAGTCTCATCGACGTAAGCTGGCGAAGTTTAAAAGATAGCTGGCTCGCACCGCTGGACTGGAAGTAACGATTCTCGAATATCGCGACGTTGTAGATTAATGCAGAAAAGTGGAGTTCGCTCCACTATTCACTTCATGGATAACAACTCTACCGAGGGGATCGCACGCCAGTTAACACCCCCGAAGCATTAGCAATCCGCCACTTCAACCGTTTACAATTTTCGGTATGAACACTCACCCCGTCACGACACCCGCCAGCCCATCACTCGCATCGCCGCTACCCGATGCCTTGTGTGATTCTATCGACTCGCTAACCACCATTGGCGCAGTGTCAGCGAAGTACGCTTACACCACCTACAGTCAACCAACGATCCTAAATGCTTCCGGTTCTCCAATCGGCAATCGGCAATCTCAAATCGCCTCACGTATACAGGTAGGGAATGGGACGAAACATTAGGCCAGCATGCCACCGCAACGCTCCCTTGGTGATACAGTAGATAACAAGAGGCCTATGGTTATGACTTGCTGTGAGTGTGGGATGTGGAAGCAATAGGAACCTCTAGAGCCGCACCCTTGCACGCAGCCAAACCCAATTTGTACTTCAAAACTTGCTCATCGGACCAGTCCGATCCGGCAACAAATGTTAACGTGAGAAGATTACTATGAAAATTGCGATCATTGTTTCTGTCTTTTGCTTTTTATTTAGAATTTGCCCGTCCTCCCTTTCCTTTTCGACTGAAGACAGGGAGTTGATTTTTGACAAGTCGAAAACCCACGTCATACATGAGTCAACAAGTGGAAGATATTTTGTAATCAACGCGATATCAGACCCCATAATTCCAAACCGACGCACATGGCTCGTCTTTTGGGAGTTCCTCTCGCTTCGGGAACTAGAAGAACACCTCAGTCCATCGGAAATAAAATCGTCTGAAGATCGAAAAGTGGTCGATCTTAAAAAGTCAAAGCTTTTCGAACTTCTCGGCCAAGACTACCATCGGGGCCAGTTTGTGTGGGGTGAGTATGAATTTGAATGGCGGCCTGGTCCCGCTTTCGATGGTATTCTTGAGCTTCCAGAACAAGGAAATTGGAAAGTTTGGTCATCGGAAACTGAGTACCCATTGGTCGCTTCTATAAACGAAATGCGTCTTGAACCTGTCAACGAATTTAATAAAAGAAGAAAGGAAGAAGTAAATGAGTTTAACAAAAGGCGAGAGGCGAAGGCGCAAAAAACAATCGACCCTCTCGACTTAATTGATAAATGACGTCTTGTAATCCCAAACGTCCGGCCAAAATCTGAGATTTAGCCGAGCGTCGAACACAGTCCACTTTGAGGGGTGAAAACCTAAAGTTTGAAAGTAGACCCATCTTTTCAGATGACGGATTTCCAAACGTGTTTTGGATTTCCTATTCTTCCGATCGAGGCTTGCGCGTGCTGTTAGAAACCGTTTTCGAGCATTTTGCTGCACCGAACCGGTGCGACTAAAGAGCGATTTTCACTGTCGGATCAGACGATCCACGCGGTCGCAGGTTGAATGCAACCTTCCTTCTTTTGCGTCCCAAGGTTACGACGGAAACCCCTGAGGCTTCCATTCCATTGAGTACTCAGTACAATAACCTGGTTATAGCTCACTCCACCCATGGCTTCACCCTCATGGATATCTTAGAGGTTAACGATGAGTACCACAGCAAAGCTCCGCGGAGAAGATTTCGACCGTATGGTTCGGCGTGGCGCGTTCGTTGACATCGGTCCACTAAAAGTAGAACTGATTAATGGAGATCTACGGTTTATGAATCCAGCTGGGCCTGTTCATGACGGTGAACTCGAGTTTTTAACCAATTGGTCCTACGCCAATACTGCGAGACAAGAAGTATCAATTCGAGTTCAGTCCGGTATCGAATGCGGTGATAATCGACCGGAACCCGATATCATTTGGGCTCGCAAACTGCAAAGCAAACGAGTTCGACCAACTCACGCTGACATCCTTTTGCTCATTGAGGTTTCTGATAGTAGCCTGGAGCTTGATATGGGAGAAAAAAGCATACTTTATGCGAGTCATGGCATACAGGAGTTTTGGGTTGTTGATATACCATCCGAAAAGGTACATGTTCACAGATCACCTAAGGATGGACGCTATAACTCAATCCAATCGTTCGAGAAGGGTGATACGATTTCTCCTCTTTCCCACCATAATGCAAAGCTGTTACTTTGGGAACTTTTTGATATCGATTCCTAATATTGCGTCTATCGAATTCTCCATACTGATTCTCAGTGATTCAAGCCATCACCGTGCCAAGTGTTGTTGCGGTCCGAGTTGCGGCACCGTTCACAGATTATGAGATTGACTTAGTCAGTAATGCTTCCGCCTAAAGTGCACGGACGGCAGAAGTTTGAGGGGTGAAGCTTGAAAGTAGACTCATCTTTTCAGATGACGGATTTCCAAACGTGTTTTGGATTTCCTATTCTTCCGATCGAGGCTTACGCGTGCTGTTAGAGACCGTTTTTGAGCATTTTGTTGCAGCGAACCGGTGCGTCTTAAGAGTGATCTTCACTGTCGATCAGACGATCCGCTCGGTCGCATGTGGATTGCAATGTTCTCGGCGGTTTGCTCATTGCTGCGATCAATACAGTGCACCTAAGTGAAATCACGTGCTGGCGCACGGCGCGTCAACCGGTGCTAGCGCACGTCGGCCAGCCATGCGAACCGCGTGCTGGCGCACAACGCCGAACGCGTGCTAGTGCATGTTCGGCCAATAAACTGCATCCTTGCTCACCCTCCCGAAAGATTCGGGGGACCAACGCTATCAATGGTCACCATTAACGCTCACGAACTTTTTTGCAAAACAGCATACGTTGCGCTGCCCAGGTCGTGTGCATGAAGATTCCCAAACGTCGCCAAATTTTGATTATGACTCGTTCGCATTGCTAGTTGGCATCGGGCTGACTGTGTCTGTCTTTCCATACTAGCAGTCGGACGCCATTGAACACGACCAACAATGTGCTCCCCTCGTGTCCCAAGACCCCTAGCCACAAAGGCATGTCGAAAAACGAAGCAATCAGCAAAATCAAAATCATCCCGAATGCAAATCTGAGATTCACTCGAACTCGTTG
>JALOQS010000090.1 GCA_025459355.1 Pirellula sp. | reverse complement strand
AGGGAAACGACTCCCAACCTGCATCGCCATGGGTCTTCATGTAGGACCACTTGTTATCGAGATCGAGTGAGATGCTGGCTAACATCCGCTTTCTCGCTCAATGATGTCATAGCCGCAACGATGAAATTGCCGATTGCACTCCCGACAAGTGTAATCTTCACTCTGGCTTTGCGCTTCCGAAAACATCGCTAACAGTTGCCCACATCGACAGACTGCACCGATGCTGCGACAGGGGGCTCCGATAGCCAGATGGAAATCGGGAATCGACTTGGTAACGATCGCCCCCATTCCCACCATGGCCCAGCGACCAATCGTCAAGCCGCTGCCAACGATGACCCCAGCACCAATCGTGGCACCACAACAAACGAGTGTGCTCTCGGTTGATTCATCAGGTTCACTCGATCGCAAACTCTTCAAATCGGGGCTAGCCGCGCGAGGGAAACGATCATTCGTAAAAATGACCCCAGCAGAAATCATGACGCCGTCCTCAATAGTCACGGCGGTGCAAAGGTATACATTCGAATTGATTTTGCATCGATTGCCGATCGATACGCCGTATGCAATGATCGTCCGGCCACCAATAATACACTCTTCTCCGATGCGAGTATCGTGTCTTATATGGACATGATCCCAAATCGATGTTCCAGCTCCAATCTGACACCCATCTTCGATCATCGCGGTTGGGTGGATACGAACATTCATGACGCGATTCGACCTGCGATAAGCGGGTAGTTGTCAACGGCGACCCATCCATCGGTCTTCATCGATTCGTAAGCTTTATCGATTGCATCAGCAGACGCTAACGCATCTTGTGAGGTGATCAACAATGGTTCGATGCCTCGCAATGCGTTGCAGAAGTTGTTTAACTGCGACGTAAACGCTTGGACTTTATCGTATCCTGAACCGAAAACGGTCCATTCGCTGTCGATAGCTCGTTTGTATTTGGACTCTTTCCAGCCTACCAGCACCGTTCCTTGGGAACCATAAATGCTGACGTACCAAGGCGTTTGCTTATTGATACTCCATGACAAATCCATAGCGGCCAATGCACCGCAGTCGGTCTTGGCATGAATGCGAACGGTATCTTCCACTTGAATCGATTGATAACGTTTTCCCTCGATCACCTGAATCGAAGATAGCGGACCGAGCAAATAACGAACGATATCAACAGAATGGGTTCCGTTATCGATCAGCACTCCGCCGCCACTAATGGTACGATTGCTATTCCATCGTTTGCTCATGTCGACGTGGCCAGCGAAGGTGTTTTCAAAAAGTAACACCTCCCCCAACACACCCGACGTGACTAACTGTTTAGCATAGATCATGTCGCTGGTGTAACGAAACTTGGACGCCATAGTGAGAATGGTGTTATTTCGATCCGCATGTTCAATCATCTTGGTGGCTTCGCCAAGATCGAGCGCAATGGGCTTTTCGCAAAGCACATGAACCCCAGCATCCGAAAGCTGACCACAAATGGTTGCGTGAGTATTCGGAGGGGTGCATACGATCGCGGCATCAACTTCGCAATCGGAGGAAAGCAGTTCTTCTGCGGAACCGAAAGCTCTGCATTGCACCGCAGCGCCAACCGCCTCGGCGGATTCTCTCCGCAAATCGGCGACGGCCACCAGTCTGGCCAAACCGTTCTTGGCAAAGGCTTGGATATGCGTTTGCGCAATGCCTCCGCTGCCGATCAAGGCGAAACGAATGGGAGAATCGATCATGCTGCGTCTCAACCTTTAACTGCGTTTCGAATCGTTTCGGCAATGTACTCAACGTGTTGCGATTGGTAGTTTTCACTCCATGGCAGCACGAGCACTCTCGCGAGGGCTTCAAAGGTTCCTGGAAATCTTTCCGGCGAGTA
The DNA here is from genome assembly GCA_025459355.1 of Pirellula sp. Lineage (GTDB taxonomy): Bacteria > Planctomycetota > Planctomycetia > Pirellulales > Pirellulaceae > JBKCUI01. The sequence goes on along the minus strand of JALOQS010000090.1, from coordinate 11,484 downwards.
ATCCAAAGCCTCTTTTGCAGCCAAGTTAAAGGGGAATCTAGAATTGCCAAACGTTTTCTGGTCGCGGATGACTTCGCACTGAAAGGCAGGTTTTTGAATATAGCGAGGGGCGCAGAACACGCCCGCAGCCTTGAGCTTTTGACCTAAGCCAACCGTCCCACCCGGTATGATTTCCGGATCGACATCGAGGGAATACTTCCAATAGGTATGTTTGCAACCCGGCTTGGCTTTGGGAACATGAATGCCTGGGATTTCTGCCAATAGTCGCGACAATTCCTCTGCTCGTCGTACTCTCGAATGGACGCTGAAATCCAGCTTGTCCAACTGAGCTAAAGCGACCGCGCCAGTGAGCTCATTCATGCGATAGTTAGGCGCTAAAAAATAATGATCTGGTTTGGCATCGCCGTAGCCCCAGCCTTTATTCACAAACAAGAAACAACGTCGCGCGAAGTCCGCATGGTTGGAGGTAACAATCCCACCCTCGCCGGTTGTAATATGCTTTCCTTGTTGCAAAGAAAAACAACCCATGTCACCGAGGGAACCGACGGGTTGCCCTTTGTACTCAGCCATAAAGGATTGAGCGCAATCCTCAATGACGGGGATACTGTGCCGTCGACTGAGTTCCATAATCGGACCCATATCACATGGGTTTCCGAAAAGGTGGGTCACCATGATGGCCCGCGTTCGATCACTAATACAAGCCTCGATGCTTTCAGCTGTGACATTGTACGTACGAGGATCGACGTCAGCGAAACGAGGCACTGCACCTTGGTACAATATCGCCGAAATCGCGCCCATATCGGTGATAGAGGTGGTGATGATCTCTTCGCCTGGCTCGGGGTTGATGGCCGCAACCGCAGTATGCAATGCAGCTGACCCCGACGAACAAGCTATCGCGTGGCTCACCTCGCAAACCTTAGCAAATTGCTGTTCGAATTCTTTCGTGAACTCTCCCTTGGTTGATGTAAGCGTGCCAGAAAGTATGGCTTTGGCTACCGCCTCGATCTCTTCTTGGCCCAAAGTTCGACCAGAAATATCTTGGTCCGAGGGCAAGGGCAGAACTTGGGTCTTCTCTAAGGTGTTACTCATGGTTTTATCTGGTTATCAAGTTTCGTTCCAAGGATCATGGTCGATCAGGATCAAATCATCTGCACATCAGGTTTTTCTATCTGTCTTACCGAACAGTCGAGCAATAAGTATTCTGGTCATCAACGCTATGTGCTGCCGTATCACAGGCACGGTTCTCATTTTGGAGAAGCCCACTTTGCGAGTCGTTAAAACCGCTGGGGCTTCTAAGATCCGCTCTCCCATTCGATCGATCTGCCATGCAATCTCGGCGACTCCTACAAATCCTTCTTGCGAGATCGTTAACCGCGACCACACCTCTTTTCGATAGATGCGAAAACAACTGGTGTAAGTGTGAAGCTTTTGCTTGAACAAGAGGCGATAGCCTGACGAAGCCAGCTTGGACAATACCAATCGCCACCGAGGGACACCAATGACTCGCCCCTTTGGGTGATAAGGAGATGCGGTAATCATCGCCACTCGGTCGTCGATTAGGCTCGCGAGTTGCTGAAGCTGCAGCGGATCATAAGTGCAATCGGCATCGATCGTCGCTACCCACGGGCTGCTTGAAGCTTCGATTCCAGAACGGATCGCGGCTGTGATACCCCGATTCGCGGGATGGCGAACAAGCTTCACCCACGGGTAATTTCCGAATAATGCCTGAAATCGCTCCCAAGTCGAATCGCTGCTTCCATCGTCGACCAAAATCACTTCTCGAATAACGCCGCCGATAAAGCTATCCCGAACTTGGCATAGTCGCTGGTGCAGCTGAGCTACACCGAGCTCTTCATTAAAGCATGGCACGACAATGGAGAGCACCACGGTGCACTGGTCTGCTTCACTCTGAGCTTCTTTGAGCGTGGTAACCATTTCGGATGTATATGTTATCAACGGGAAAATGCGTCTGGCCCCTACTCGTGCCAAAAACTCGATCAACAAGTGTTCTAACGCACAATCCTATGATAGTTACCTAAAGATTCGGAAAACAAAACGATTCTGAGCGGCTGACAAAAAACCACGCCCTGGGTGACATCATAGGTCCGGTTGTAGGGTCAAACTTCGCTGGACTAGAAATCTCAGGACGAGAAATCTCAGGGGCGGCCTCACGACTTACATATCGCGGTCCATTCGCTCGTCGATCTCTTGGATCGAGTACAAGGTTCCGTGGTTGCAACCAGGACAATTGGAGGCAGTTCGTTCCCAGGTTTTGGGGCTTTTTACGTTCGAAGCCCAAAATGGCCAGGTTCTGCATTGACTCGGACGAGCTTGGTAAACGGTGCAATTCCTAAGTGTCGGATCTAAGAAAATGCAATCTCCATCCGAGTATTCGACCAGACTGACGCGGATGCCGACGCGGCGAGTAAACTTCCGCTCGAACTCCTCTAAGTCGTTTTCCATGCCAATAGCTTTGGCCAGCTGGACGATTTCCTCCTCTGTAACCCACACGAAACCGGTTTGAGGCCCGGAACAACAATTTCCGCACTGAGTGCATTCAAAAGACAAGCCTTCGGAATACCACGGAAGCTTTGTAGAGGGTTTTTGGGACTCTGCCATGTCGTTATGCTTGAAATTCAGAGACGGCTCGGCTTTGGGTTGAATTGACTCGAAATGCTCGAATCGGTACCTTCCCCTGCGAACAATTCGTAAAAATGCGTAGAATGTACCTATTCCGAACGCTTTAACGCCAGAATCCTCCTTTAACTGTCACAAAAATGCAACTGCTCGAGAAAATTTGGGAAGGCACGTCGAACGCCGTCAACGGAGTATTGGGCGGTATCGACCGGGGCTTGACCGTATTTTTTGGTTCTGCGAACTCCCGGCAGATTAAGCGATGCGCTGACCTAGCTCGGCAAATCGGCGAATTGGAGCCAAAAATGATGGCTCTCAGCGAAGAGCAGCTTCGCGAGTACACCACGATTTTCAAAAAGCGACTTGCTGCTGGCGAAACACTCGATGACATCTTGGTCGAGGCATTCGCTGTTTGCCGAGAAGGGGGGCGACGCTTCCTGAAAATGCGGCACTACGATGTCCAGCTCATCGGGGGAATGGTGCTGCACGGTGGCAACATCGCAGAAATGATCACCGGCGAAGGCAAAACCTTGGTCGCAACTCTTCCAACCTACTTGAACGCTCTCGAGGGAAAAGGAGTCCACGTTGTCACGGTCAATGATTACTTGGCTCGTCGAGATATGGAATGGATGGCCCCGCTGTATATGGGGCTCGGGCTGACCGTTGCCAATATTCAAAGCGGCATGTCTGGTGATGAACGGCAACGCGCCTATCAAGCCGATATTACTTACGCCACCAACAACGAACTCGGCTTCGATTATCTCCGAGATAACATGCGAATGGCCGCGCGAGAAGATAGCCGATTTCCCGCATCTCAGCAGCAGGTCCAAGGGCCGTTGCACTACGCGGTCATCGATGAAGTTGACAATATTCTTATCGACGAAGCTCGAACACCACTCATCATCTCGGGCAGCGCTGCACGCGACCTTGGCAAATACAAAGAGGCGGATTCCGTGGCAAGGGCTCTCGTTCGCGATGAACATTTTGTCGTGAACGAAAAGGACCATACCGTTAACTTGACCGATGCAGGGATTCGCGCTGCCGAAAAGCTCGCTGGCGTGGAAAGCTTCTACACGGTCGGCAATATGGAGTGGCCTCATTTGCTTGACAATGCCCTCAAAGCTCACCAACTCTATAAACGAGACGTGAACTATGTCGTCAAGGATGGGCAAGTCATCATTGTCGATGAATTCACCGGTCGACTTATGGAAGGTCGTCAATGGAGCGACGGTCTTCACCAATCGGTCGAAGCGAAAGAAGGGGTTTCCATAAAAGAAGAAACCCAAACGCTCGCCACTATCACCCTCCAGAACTTCTTCAAACTCTATAAGAAGATCTCCGGTATGACCGGTACCGCTATGACGGAAGCGGGTGAATTCTCCAAGATCTATAGATTGGGAGTCGTCGCGATTCCTTCAAACCGAGGACTTCAACGTATCGAGTTTCCCGATGCGATCTATCTAACCGAACAAGAAAAATTTAATGCAATCGCCGATGAAGTAGAACGTGTTAACAAGTTCGATACGATCTTCTTCCAAGACAAAAAACGAGGCTATCTGATCGGTAATATCCAATCGGAATCCGACGCGGAAGTCGTCTTGAAAAAGTCCGATAAGTCTGGCGTCGAGTCCATTGCCAAATCCGATATCGAACGAATCGAATACTCGGGACGGCCTATATTGGTCGGAACCGTTTCGATCGAAAAGAGCGAAAAGCTTGCTAAGCTACTAGACCAACGTGGGGTCAAGGTCGCGGTTCTTAATGCAAAGCAACACCGCCGCGAAGCTGAAATCATCGCGCAAGCAGGACGGATGGGAGCCGTAACCATCGCCACCAACATGGCCGGTCGGGGTACCGATATTATTCTCGGCGGAAACCCAGAAACCATGGCGTGGGCCCAACTCCAAGATCGCTACCCAACCCGACTGGAAGTTCCCAAAGAGGAATGGGAAACACTCATCAATCAAATCGATGAGCAAGAGCAAATGAAGGTTCAAGGCGTGAAGGTCCGCGAAAAAGGGGGATTGTACGTGATCGGTACCGAACGTCACGAATCCCGACGTATCGACCTTCAGCTTCGCGGCCGTTGCGGTCGCCAGGGTGACCCGGGTTCAAGTCGATTTTACTTGTCGCTCGAAGACGACCTGATGCGTATCTTCGCTGGGGAATGGGTTCGCGATCTATTCAAACGAATGGGCATGGGTAACGGAGAAGCCATCGAAAGCCCCTACGTTTCTAAACGAATTTCTGGTGCTCAAAAGAAAGTCGAAGAACGCAACTTTGAAATCCGAAAGAACCTCCTCGAATACGATGAGGTGATGGATTACCAGCGCAAAAAGGTGTACGGCTATCGTCAAGATATCCTCGAGGGTGCCAGCTGCCGCGATTTGGTCATGAAACACCTATCGGAACAAATCGCCACCAACGTCGCGCAGTTCATGGACCCACTTTTTGGGCCTGAGTCATTCGCAAAATGGTGCGGTGCTCGCCTCGGTGTCCAACTCGAACCTAAAGACTTTCGAGGGGTCGAAGCTAACGTCGCGGAAATCTACGCCAAAGATCAAGCGCAGAGAATCGCTGAAACGCAAATCTTGGATGCCATCGATGAAAATCTACCTCGCGAAACGGAAGAGGCGGAATGGAATTGGGAAGCCATGACGAAATGGGTAAACAACCGATTCCATACCAAGCTCTCGATTAGCGAACTCAAGCGTGTCCCTCGCGATTCCATGGACGAACATCTGATCGATGTCGCCTCGAAACACATCGACTCCATCGATCTGAGTGAAGGCTATCCCTACCTTGATGATGCCTTCGGATATAAATCACTCGTGGGTTGGATGGCGAACAAATTCGATATTCAAGTCTCCAGCGATGAGCTTCGTGGCTTGGAAAACGATCAGATAGCCGCCAAACTTCTCGCACGCGCTGAGGAAACCTACGCGGAACGTGAATGCCAATTCCCGGTCATTCTGTCCTTTCGTCGATTTAGCGTCTCCACGGGAGAAAATCAATTCTCCATCGATGGCACCGCACTCGTCACATGGGCAACCGCTCGTTTCGAAGACACTACCGTTTTGCAACAATTGTCTGACAACCCGGATCAGGCATTTGAGTTGCTGGTTGAAGTCGCGCGAGCCTCTATCAAGAAGGGGCTTCAAATGCGAGAGGTCGTCGCTCAGAAGACAAACGATGTCTTCGGCTCAAACGAAAAATCTTTGCTCCGCGAAGTTCTTGACCACAGTGATAGTCGAATCAACGAAATCGAGGCTTGGGCCAAAGAAACGGTCTTCTGGAATGGGAACAAAGAAGATCTTTCGACGTGGACCAAAAAACAGTTCGAAACCAAAATGCTTCAAGCCATCGACGATAAGTTCTTCCCTGAAATTCGGCGCATGGAACGAACCGTTCTGCTAACGCAACTTGATTCCGCATGGAAAGAACACCTGCTCGCAATGGACCATGTGCGTTCCAGCGTAGGGCTCCGCGGTATGGGACAAATGGATCCCAAGGTTGAGTACAAACGAGAAGGCATGAGGCTTTTCGATCAAATGTGGCTCTCGATCGGCGAACGGCTAACAGATGTTATCTTCAGAATGGAAGCCATGGATGCTGACATCATCGCCGATTCGTGGGTCGAGGCGACGGCTCGTCATGATGAGTTCGATTTGCGCAAAATGATGCAAAGCCAACAACCCACCATGATGGAAGAAAAGCAGAGGGATCTGGAAGCGGCCGAAAAAGCGGGGCAGTCTAATGACGAACCTATTCAACCGATTCGAAATCGTGGCAGTCGCGTAGGACGAAATGACCCATGCCCATGTGGCTCCGGCAAAAAGTACAAGAACTGCTGCATGAGACAACAGCTCTAATACCATTGCATGGCGTGTGCGCGAAACCGTTCCAACGCACGGTTTCGCAATGTCTCGTCTGCGATGTATTTGGCGAGCTTGTCTGATCGGATTGACTCTAGTCTTTCCAGCAACGTGCTCTCCGCGTGTTGGTACATCCGCCAATTCTGATTGGGTAGCTCCGATCGACTCACCAAGCTCACCATCTCCTCCGCTAGCAGAGCCCGAACACCATCGCGCAGTATCTCATCACTCGCATCAGCTAGTGGCATCAACTCCAATATGCCCGACGGGCTAATCGTGTGGGCTACAATCTGGACACTGGGTCGAGCGTTGAACAGTTCGATGCACCGAACGTTGTAGCGATAAACGATAGTGTCTGTCGGCAGAACAAGATACGCGAATAGAAACCCAACCATGGTCCAAAACTGTCGATAGACTAAATCGATGAAAGTCCAGCCTCGATAAACTCGGAACAGAACCAAAACCAATCCGACAATAACACAGGTAATGCCAAGCAGCCCTAGGATTCGTAACCTGGTCATTCCGTTGAAACCGACGTAGACAAACATCCGGTTGTAAACGCACATAGCCAGCAGGAGATTCTGCAAAAACCAAATGAACCCGAGCGACCTAAGTCGACGAATTTGTCTCGATATCTGCTGTGCGGGAATTGAGGGGGCATGATAGAAAACGATGGATAACACCACGGTTGTTAACGCCAGTGCGATCGTCAACCACGCTGCCCCTTGGTGGGCATAGCCTGAGTAATAAAACCCATCGGGAAACTCTCGAAACCACATACTTTGAAATTCTAAGAACAGATAGACGCAAAAGATCGCGATCAAGAATACGAGCGTATTCCTAAACATCGAATAGTATGGAACGATGACCCCACTTGCTTCACTACCTGATTGACTCGTGCTGGCATGAGTGAGATCGGTTGACTCGTATCTAAATTCAGGCATCAAGCTCGGTAGCAAAGCCCCAAAACCTGCTAAACACACCATGCTCCATACGAAAACTCGCGCAAAGGTCACGTTTTGGAACCACATTGTCACGGCCTCATAATAGCTCCAACACAAATCCCAAAACTGCCTAAAGCTGTCAGGATTCGCCTTGAGAAAGATGGCAGCGAAGATGAGACCTATCAGCAATGGAACACCCCATTCTACATAGCGTTTTCGAACTCGGTCACTTGTGCATCCAGACAAACTACACATGGCAGCGGGCATTGCATAGAAACCGCTTGGAAGCCAGCCCACCAGAAATGCCATAAAAGGCAAACCTCGTAATTGCAGCCCATGCAAAGTGAGAGCCAACAAAATCAGTTGAAAGAACAATAGGGCGACGATTAACCCATCACCCTGCCAAATCAATCTCATGCTCGAAATCAAAACGGTGGCCCCCAAAAACCAACTCAATCGATTTCGCAAACCAACTCCGTTCCGAATCCCGATTCCCAACATCAAAAAAATCCCGACCAACAACCCCCATAAACTCCATCCGGAGTATCCAACTCTCTGCTGCAGCAACGCCACATCCGTCGCGAGTATCAATACCGTCACGAGCATCAATTCCCAAAGCTTGGGATGGTAGTTTCCCAAGACAGGATGCGGAACATCAGGCACTGCACCTTGGTCTAAGTCAGAAAAACTAGGGGAGAAACCAGCGACAGGAATCTCCGAACTCGAGGATAAGGAGTGGTTTGACATAAAGCTTTGTATTGCAAAGTTAAGGTGCAAAAAAAGGGGCGACCAAGCCGCCTCGATCTATCAATGTGGCAGATTTTGAATTCGATCGCAACATATTTGTGCATCCAACGGAGCGTTTTTTGCCAAACTTGCGAAACATAATGGTGCTACAGGGCCGCATCAAGCCTCTGCGTAGCGGGTTCGCGATGCTACGGGAACGCCAACCGGCGGGTCACAGTGCAATTGACTTTTCTGTACAATGCTCGCCACGCCCACGCGGCATCGATTCGATGGAAATCGATCTCAGCTTTACGAATTGTCTTCAGTTACACGGATGACTCACAATGAATATTCCTCGTCGTTTGCTTCTCGGTTTAAGCATTGTAGTTTGTTCGGAGTCACTCTCGCGTGGGGACTTCCCTCAGTTCCGAGGTACCGGTGGGGCCGCAAAAACCATCGGCAATGACATTCCACTCGATTGGTCGGAAACAAAGAACTTAGCCTGGAAAGTGCCTATTCCCGGAACGGGCTGGTCTCAGCCAATTATCATTGGTGACAAGCTCTTCGTTTCCTCCGCCGTTGCTGATAAAGACCTTAAGCCGAAAAACTTTGCCAATGGTGTTCGAACTCCTCAAAGCATGGGGCTAGGCGGGCTAACGCCACCACCCAAAGTGAACATCCAATGGCAGCTTCATTGCTTTGAGTGCCAATCGGGTGAAAAGTTATGGAGCACAACGATCTGCGAAGGACAGCCCAGGTATCCTGTCCATCCCTCCAACACTTATGCAACCGAAACACCGGCGGCAAACGATAATGGTATTGTCGTTTTCTTCGGTGCGACGGGCGTCGTCGCTGGCGTGAACCCCAACGGAGAAGTTCGCTGGAAACAGGAGCTCGGCGTCTTTCCAACAACGAGCGGGTTTGGTACCGGCAGCTCTGTGGCGATTTTAAACGAGCTTGCTTACGTGCAACATTTCACAGAAAACAGCTCTTCGGTCATCGCTTTTGCGACTGAGACTGGTGAAAAGAAATGGACTCACGAGCGTGCCAAGAAAGGAACCTCGTGGGCCTCCCCCATTGTTTGGAGAAACAATCTGCGCACTGAAGTTGTTGTATCTGGAGGAGAGCTCCTTGAGTCGCTCGATCCCCAAACCGGTGCCGTTCTCTGGCGTCTTGAAAATGTCAAGGCACCCACCGCATGCTCCGTCGCATCTGACTCGGAACGAATTTACTTTGGTGGATCGGATCCCATGTCAAAAGGGCCTTTGTTTTCGCTACTAGCAGGTGCTGATGGTGACCTTAGCCCAGAAAAAAAGAATGGGCCTTTTCAGGGTAATGCATGGATCGAAAAGAAAGCGGCACCGGGTATGTCGTCACCTGTTTCGACAAGCCGATTCGTCTTTGTCAACGACAACAACGTGCTTCGGGTTTATGACGCGACCAACGGCAAAAAAGTCAATGAGCGTCGTATCGACGGGCTTTCCTCTATCGCCGCTAGCCCCATTCAAGTTGACGATAGAATCCTCTATCTCGATGAACAAGGAAACGCTGTGCTTGTAAACGCGAATGAATCTTGCGAAGTCGTTGGCCAAGGCAAAATCGAGGACACGTTTTGGTCAACACCTGCGGTCGCTAACAACGCGATTTATCTACGTGGACTCGAGCATTTGTACTGCATTCGAAAGACTCCCTAGCTCGCGATCATTTGGAAGAAACGTTGCAGCTGCTTCCCACGTCTTTGACACGGATTCATGGAGTTTCTTTTGCGATTCTAATCAACTTGATAGGTGAGTCGCAATTTCCATCCAATCGAGCTAATCGCGATTTGCAAATTACGCTATGATCCCTAATGCCGTCGCAATGATCAAACGGAATTGGGTTAGGGAAGAGAGTGAGACAACGCAATACAAAGCCGATTTACCGAGATGCGATTAACGCTGCGCTACTCGGTTTGATTGTCAACTTGGCTCTCGGGCTAGCTAAGCTCATCGGTGGTATCGTCGGTGATTCGTTTGCGTTGATTGCAGACGCTGTTAACTCCATCGGTGATGTGGTCGCAACGGTGGTCGTTCTTTTTGCCTTGCGAGTTGCTCAGCGCCCGCCAGACGAAGAGCATCCGTACGGTCATTCTCGCGCTGAGGGGATCGCAGCATCGAATGTTGCCATGCTGATCGTGATTTCCGCAGTCATGATCGCTTGGGAATCAGTCAATCGGTTTCACGCATCACACTCTATCCCCCCATTGTGGACTCTTTGGCTGGCAGGAATAAATGTCTTGATCAAAGAAGCCCTTTACCACTACAAAGTTCGTGTGGGACGACGCACGGGTTCCATTTCTCTAATCGTCAACGCTTGGGATCACCGAAGCGATGCATTCTGCTCCTTGGCTGTTTTGATTGGTTTATCGCTCGTGAGACTTGGAGGCGAGCGGTTCGGGTGGGCGGACGAAGCGGCATCACTCGTGGTTGCTGTCGCTATTGCACTGTCGGGTTGTAAACTCTTTCTATCGAGTGCTAGTCAATTGATGGACGCACAAGCGCCGGCGCAATTCGTGGCCGATGTCTCGCGAATCGCCGCTTCATCAGAAAATGTGACCCTTGTCGAAAAGATCTGGGTGCGAAAATCAGGACTTGAGTATTTCGTCGATATCCATGTCGAGGTCCCACCACAGCTCTCTGTATCCCAAGGCCACGATATCGCCCATGAAGTCAAAGAAAAACTCTTCGCCGAGTATCCATCTATACGAGATGTTATGGTCCACGTTGAACCAGATCGAAGACTTGCTAGGGAGCAAGAAAAATAAAAGGCTCTGAAGGTTTGAATCCATCGGTCTGATTTCCTCCGAGATCCGGGTTGCCATGAAGCTGCAGTTTGCGAATGCCTGAACCGATGGAAAAATCGATTTTTTTAAGGTCCACCCAAACCAGACTGGGGCTGGCGGTGCTCTCAAAGTAATACACTAAGTTCTTTTGGTCTGCTACCGTTCTCCAAATGGTCGAGGAGATGTTCGGCTCACCTGGCGTACTGATTCCTCGCGGCACGCTCACATTGCGCATGACGCTGAAAACGGACGCAACGGCTTCTCTCGGGTTCTCTGTCTGGTTAACTGCATTGATATAGAAACTGGCTCGTGCGAACCGATCCGCGGCACGGTTGGTACCTGGCAACATCACGGTCCCACCAATCTGTTTCCAGTACTCGTTTAACGCTAGCTGCTGGTCATAGACGGGGGAGTTCGTCATGATTTGATATTGCTTGCCATGGTGAATCACGAGCTTTCCCTTGATGTATTCGAAAATGGCGGA
>JALOQS010000353.1 GCA_025459355.1 Pirellula sp. | reverse complement strand
TTTGGTGTTAGGAGCCTGGGGTTGCGAAAAATTCGGCAATGATCCTTTGCGGACAGCGGAGGATTTCAAATCGGTAATTGTTAACGACTTCAATCGACAATTTGCGGACATTGTGTTCGCGATTGCCGATTGGTCGCCGCAACGGCGATTGCTAAACCCCTTTCGGGATGTTTTTGGGCAAACTTCAAACTAGCATTGGCAACGGTCTGACCGACGACGAATATTCCTGCAGATGCTTGACGCAATGTATACCAGTCGATGTGCCAAAAAGAATTGATATACCGATCGGTATATTTGGCGTTTTTGGTTTCAGCGTGCAGGGAATGGTGCTGCGCATGCGACTCGTGCCATTTTGCGAGTGTCCGGTTGTGCGACTTGATGAGCGTTTCCGGACCGAGGCAAAATGCAAGGGCGATGTCTCGGGATTACACCTGCGCGTTGTTGATAAACCCAGTCGGCGGGACACGCTCGACGGCTAAGGCTGGGTACTAGGAAGACTAAATGAGTCACTATTCATAATCGGCGTCGATTCGGATTCCGGTCCCAACGATTCGGTCGGCTGTTATCCAGCGAAGCCGTACGTCTGTCACGCCCGGCGGTACGCTCGATAGCCCATACTCGGGTAGGTGATCGCGGGCATGTGCCATCATTTCTCGAACCCAATCATCTGTCGGCTGTTCGGTTGCGTTTTGATAAGGATACGTGTGAGCATGAATGTTACGCCCCGGCTTCGTGTTCCAATCAGCATAATGTTGAGAGCAATTGACGACGGCAACCTTTCCGAGCGATGCGTCAATCGTCACCTTGGAGTTGGCCGCTGGTACTTGACCATTGGGATCACCCCACCCCCAAGTGTTCGTGGCAAAGAAGACATCTTGCTTCGGATTCTTTCCGCTCACTTCCACAACGACGTTCTGCAGCAATAGGTTGAAGATGGATACTTTGCCCGTAAATCCATTCACTCGAAGATTCGTCGATGGTCCAACGCCTTTGGAGTGATGTTGCATCTTGAAGCCTTGGAGCGTCACGGTTCCAGATTTGTTCTCTCCCAGGTCTAGGATCGGTTGGCGGTGCGGCCAACCACCATTCTCAAACCAAACGTCGGCTAAGAGAAGCTTTCCTCCTCGATCGACGTCTAGGATCGGACGGGTCGCGCTGCCACCGCCGCCGTAAAAGGAATTCCATCCTACCATTCCGCCGGTTGTTGGTTCGCCAGCCTTAGTAACGGGTCCACCGATGACTTGAAAGAATGACTCCGCAGCTATCGCAGCGCCGTAACTTTCGACGCGAGTCCAATCTAAGCCATTAACGAGCACACCAACTTCGGGGACCGGCAATGTAAAGATATCGCTGATGACCCGCTCCAACAGAACGCGACCACCTTTCTGATCAGCCTCTTCAACGACGATTCCAGAAGCCTTGCCTTCACCTTGTAAGAAAATGTTTTCGAAGGTTGCTCGGTTTCCAGGCCCTTTGAAGCGAATCATCGATTGATTAGCTGCACCGTACCACTTGAGCTTTACCGGGCCACCCCATCCAGTTGCATCGCCAGTTATATGCAGCGGTACACCTGGCGGAATCACAAGCGTCGCATCCATTTTGTATTCACCCGCCTTGAGATACACCACCGGCGGTTCGCTGTTCGCACTAAATTTTTTGTGACTGGCTACGGCTTGATCGATAGCTGTTTGAATAGCAGGCCCCGTCATCTCGCTGGGTTGATAGACGTTCTTGGCGTCGGCCGCGATACGAACCGGTGCTTGGGGCAGCTCTGGCATCGTGGCATCTACTGCAGAATGGTCTACCACTCGAGTGTCGATGATACGGCCGCTACTGTTTGCGGCATGGACACGTATCGCGGCTTCTGGTGGACCAACCGTAAATGTGTTCCCAAGGAATAACGCAGCGGTGTTGTTCTTTGCACCACGTTCTATCACCGGCCCAACAGACCCAACAGGCGACCGAATGATGTTATCGAAGACCGTGAATGGGCCAGCTCCCGTCAGAAGAATGGGACGTGGGTCTGTCGGGTCGATCACGCGATTGCCTTGTAAAACAGCTGGGCGACCATCGAGGTTATCGGTGTTCTCAAAGAAACGGCGAGAACCGATGGAGTAGCAATTTCGGACGGCAAAGTAGCCTAATTCGCCACCGCCGATATCGACGATTCGAGAGCCGCGAAATATGCAATTGAGGATCGTCGCATGGTTGCTACCGGTTACTCCCGTGTCGCATTTTTCGAATAGGCAGTGGCGTATCCAGATGTTCGCAGTATTCGCATCCATGAGAGAGAACCCAACGCCACAATTTTGAAACAGGCATCGCTCATAAGTCGCTTCGGACTGACAGTTGGGCGAGCCCGCTTTGACGCCCATCTTGAGATTTTTGAATTGAATATCATAAACACCCCAACCCGTGGGAAACAAATTCCCTTTGTTGCCATAGTCAATTCCGACATGCAACCCAGCTCCAGCCTTTCCTGCTCCATCGAGTGTGACTCGCGCGAACTGCACATATCGCACACCGTTGAAGAACAAAAGATCTTTGTCGGTTGGGCCGTCCCATTTCAAGACAACTTGTTCGGGTGACTCGCCGACAATCCGAAGATTACCGGCGGCATTCATTTTTAGTGTGTCCTTGATACGATAGATCCCAGCGGGCAAGTAGATGGTTTTAAAGCCCTGGGTTTCCTGAGCTGCGGCGAATGCTTTCTGAAGGGCAGTTGTATCATCTGCCACTCCATCGCCGATCGCACCAAAGTCAGCTTTAACATTTAGCCAGTGAGAAAACGGCCCCACAAATAGATCAGGCAGACTCGGTGAAGCAGCGTGAACAGTGGTTGTGGTTAAGACGAAAATCGAAAGTAGATAAACAAACATAAGTTGCTTCATGTCTACACCAGCATCAGAAAAAAGTGAAACGCATTCCGCGACCGTACGCTTTATCCTATCAAGAATAACTTGGCAAAGCGCGTCTGCAGAGATAAAAGACAACGTTTAGGATTGGTTGCCCACAGCAGACGTCGACTCTAGAGATCCAGCTCATCCGATCTAGCTTATCCGTAGCGGAGTTCCATGCTCGCAGCGTTCCAATTCGATCATGTCCTCTACCTCGCCGATGCGGATACCTACCGTTTTTAGGCTAAAGGCGGTGACTGGGCGATGCGGCGATGGTCTAGTTCTTTGCGAGGCCATTCGTGTCAATCGCACAGCCACCGCATCGCTCGCTCCATGCCGACGGGCGTTCGTTCACCGCGGTAATAAAGAAACACTGTCAGTCCCATCAGAAACAGTGTCGCTAGTCCTGCCGAATAGGGTACGGTCATTGCCACTCGCCAATATGCAGTTGGCTCTTCTCCCCGTAGAGTCGCGAAAATCCACAGTGGCCAGATGTGGACAAGGTGATGGAGGATGTAGATTGAAAACGAATAGCGGCTGAAACTTCGAGTAAGACTCAATCGTCTTTCCCATCGCTCCGGGTGCTTGGATCCGTCGATAAAATGCAACTCGCTTCATTGCCGAGGCTGCGAATGAACCGCCCAATTGACTTGAAAGCCAATGCAGTCCAAAGGCGAACAGCAAAAGCCCCAAGCCGATCCAGCAAACTGGCTTCCAATCGATCCGTAATGCCGTCTCCTGAGTAAAGAGCCGACGCGCGATAACGAATCCCACCAGAGAATACGAAATCCATGGAAAGAATGGAAAGTACCCAACCACGAAGTATCCGATCAAAATGCCGGAAAGGGTTAGGTCACCGTCGTAGTAGTTTTCGGGCCAGTAGCTATTATAGTCAGCCAAGCCCTGTAGCATGGGAGTCACAAAAATGGAACTGCCTGCGGCCATCAACAAAACGTAGTCAGGCATGTGTCGCGAGGCATTCAGAATCAACAATGCCGTTCCGATCAGCGTGAGGACATCCCAGTTAAAAGTGTCCTCTGGTAACCAGACCAGGACATTAAAGGCGATTCCAACACCGAATACAAACAGCCCACGACGAATCGATATCTTCGAAATTGCTTCACTCGAAAGTCGCTCGCCTTGTTGCTCAATCCACAAGCAGTAACTGACTCCTGCGAGAAACGAAAAAAGCGGAGCCCCAAATCCTGTGATGCTGGGTATTACACCAGACAGATTTTCGACAAAATGAACCCAAACCATCACGAAGATGGCAACCATTCGCATGACGTCGATCGACAAGTATCTTATCAATGGATGCTCCAACTTGGCCGTAGCTATGAGGCTTGAAGAGTTCCGAATCCCATTTTTAAAACGGTCATTCTGCGGGTTTATTTATGTTCGTCGGAGGTGTGGTCGCCGATTCTTCGGTGCTCGTTAGAATTTCGAAGGAGTAGAATAGCACCTGAATGACCAGTAGGAAGATGATGACCCATTCTAA
>JALOQS010000352.1 GCA_025459355.1 Pirellula sp. | reverse complement strand
TTGGACTTCACGCCAGAAGAAGTCTTCTTACGTGTCGAGGAACTCTTTACTCGTCGCTTGAAACCCATTGCTGATTAATGCGAATCTTAGGAGATGATGGATGGCAGAATACGCGATACAAGCCAACGGATTGACGAGATACTTTGGCAATAAGCCGGTCGTTCAACAAGCGACCTTTACCGTTCCCGTTGGAAGTGTGACGGGACTTCTGGGCCTCAATGGCGCGGGCAAATCGACCACCATTCGCATGCTGATGGGGTTGCTAGAGCCGACGCGTGGTTCCTGTTCTCTACTCGGGGTGGATTCGCGACACTTGAAGCCCGAAGATCGCGTTCGCGTCGGTTACACGATCGAGGGACATTATCTCTATTCGGGGTTAACGGTTCGAGATGCCGAGCTAGTTCAAGCGGATTGTTTTCCTCGCTGGAATTCTCTTATTTTCCAGTCAACCATTAATCGATTCGGAATCAGCCCTACGGATCGCATTCGCCATTTAAGTCGTGGGCAAAGAGCTGGCGTGTCGATTGCGCTAACGCTCAGCAGCCAGCCCGAGCTTTTGGTACTAGATGATCCCTCTCTAGGTTTAGATCCCGTCGCGCGTCGAGCCTTAAACGAAACGATCCTGGAATTCATAGAACCTGGGGATCGATCGGTGCTTTTGAGTAGTCACATGCTCGATGACATTGAGCGCGTTGCAGATCGGGTAATGATCATGGTGGAGGGACGTATTGTCGTTAACACAACCGTGCCCGATTTTCTTTCTCGCATTGTCACTTGGAGTTGCCAGGGCGCCGAAGAGATTTATGGCGTATCGATTCCGGGCTTGATCTCAAAGCGTCGGGTTGGGAAGCGTTGGTTGTTTACCGTTGTGGATGGAATGGAAGAAACGGAGCAAGTGATCCAAACGATTGGCGGTGGTGAGGCTACTCGTACGGAGTCATCGTTTGACGAGGCAGTCGTCGCCTATCTTTCGCGTTCGCGAACTTCCGAATCCTTTTTGCAGAGAGGCTAGAACATGATGAATGCTTGGATTCGAAAAGAAGCGAAAGATATTCTTCGCTGGACCCCGATAGGGATGGTGATACTAAGCCTTGCGTTGTGGGGTGCGATACGATCTCTAGGTCCCTACACGTTCTCAGAGCTCTCGTCTAATCTCTACATTCAAACCGTCATAGCATCAGGTGCCTTTGGCTTGTTTTTGGGATTTGTCACTTTTTGGTTCGATGCAAACGGTGCCGCGCGAGGATACTTGGTGCACCGAGGTGTTTCGTTATCGCGCATATTCTTGATACGGACGCTTTTTGGCTTCATGGCTTATATGATAGCCATGTGGATACCGTTACTTTGCTGTGGATTTTACATTTCTACGATTGGTCCCGCAACGCTTCCCGTAACCCCGTACGCCATAGTGCCAGCGCTCGTGGCTGTTGTCTACTGCTTTGGGTTCTTTTTTGCGGGTTCAATGATAGCCTGCCGTGCGAGTCGTTGGTTTGGTTCGCGTTTGCTTCCGCTGCTAGGGGCATTAGCGTTACCGACTGCGATGATCCCCATGTTTCCTGGGCAATGGTTTGTGTTTCTTTTGACGGGAGGACTTGGTGTACTTGGCCTGATCTTACAGTGGGTAAGCACTCGATCGGCATTCGTTCGCGGGAGTAGTCAACCTACTCCATCACAGAGTTTCCACCTACCAATGGTGGAACGTGTGATGATTTTACTATCGACAGTGGTGGCTACTTTGGTCGCTTTTACGTTGTTTATGATGGCAACCATGCCGCAGCATCAATCGTGGTCAACGACCCGAGTTGCCATACGATTTGCAGCCGACGGGACACCATGGCTTGTCGAGCAACCTACGAATTATTGGGATTACGAGAATCCAAACGAACATACGCGGACGATTGCCCGTCTGACAAACGAAAGCTCTGATGAGAGAAAGCCTGAAGCAATCGATCTTCAATACGGTTATGAGTTTCACTCTCGATTCTTAACGTTAGCCAATCGATTTGATCTATGGGATATGACTTCACTCGGCGAGTACTCCGAGTTTCAATATTATGGCAACCAAGAGTTGGTTTATGTGTACAGTAAAGTGGGCGGTACAACGATTCCGGCAAGTCAACTCATTGCAGTTGTTGGCCCAAAGACGGTAGGGAATCTCCAAAATCTACCGAGTGAAAGATTTAAAGGGTATCCCGTCTTGTTACCAACAGAAGAAAACCCTTCGAACGCGAACCAAATCATCGACTCGAGTTTTTGGATAGCTTCAAATGGAGTCTATCGATTCGACATTCAATCCCGTAACGTTCAGCACATTTCACAACAACCGATTCAGAGAATCGCATTTCGTACTGCGGGATCGCGTATAGATGAGGACTACCAATCTGTGATTACGCTCTTCGTAATGAACGGACATTCGATCTGCATTTATGAGGCCAATGACAGAAATCAAAGAGAAGTATTTGCTTCTGAACCTATTACGAAAATACAACTGCCTCGCGATTTAGATCTGAGTAACTGTCAGGGAGGGATGTTATGGTTCCAAGATGCCAAGAATTGGACTTTTGTGCCATTAAAGTTCTCAGGCAACTACGATCAAGAAGAATTCCAAGTGGTTCGCTCACAGAATGATACCATTGCACAATCGACCATCAAATCGCCGATCAATCCAAGAGTTGCATTCAACGATTTTTCGTCGCGTGAGAATCAGGAAATGCTTCGAGTGATGTTGCTGATGCCGCCGATTCTAGTTTCGGGAGCATCATTCATTGCACACTTTCTATTAGGTGAAACCGTTCTTTGGAACAGCATTTGGTTATTAGGTTTACTGCAAGCAGTGGTATCCGGGATGCTGTGCTTTATAGCGGCGCGATACCGATGTTTATCCAGAGGTCGTTCGCTGACATGGTTCGTACTCGGTGGTCTGTTTGGGCTTGGTACTTGGGCTGCGATGTTGGCAATTTATCCGCGCGTTTATCGAGTGCGATGTGCGAACTGTGGACGCATGCGTCGCATCGAAAACGAGCATTGCGAGAAGTGCGGTGCGACTTGGGAGCCGCTTGAACCTTTAGGGATCGAGCTACTTAGCGAACCATTGAATCGCCCTCAACACAAACCCGTTGCGCAACCAGAGGGGTCGATAGCCTAACAATACCAGCCCGCTGCGCGAGCAAAGGGGTCAGCACGCCAGTTAACGTCCCCGAAGCATTAGCAACCTGACCTCCAATCCCCCTAGGTCCCAATCGCATGCGAAGGAACGCATCGCCGGTTCGCGCCATTTAGGCCGGAGTTAGAACAGGGCAATCCCTCATCTCGCGCATTCGGGCTGGTATTAGAAGACCAATAGAATCGGAATTGCATGGCGGTTTTGTCAGGCTATTTATTGACGCGCAATACCAAAGCCTACAATGAACGTTTTCATGATTGAGGAGCTAGGCTAGATGGTGCAGCGCGGATTCAAACAGATTGATGTCTTTACGGATGTGCCTTATCTCGGTAACCCGTTGGCTGTTGTCATGGATGGCGAGGGACTCGATACGGCCGCCATGCAGCACTTCACCAACTGGACCAACCTGTCGGAATGCACGTTCTTGCTCCCGCCCACTCCGCAAGGCGCAGCCGCCGGTGCCGATTATCGCGTCCGCATCTTCTGCCCGGGTCGCGAGCTACCTTTTGCGGGGCATCCTACTCTAGGTACC
>JALOQS010000351.1 GCA_025459355.1 Pirellula sp. | reverse complement strand
TTTTTCTCTCGCGAACCACAGCCAATCCTCGCAGTGCTGTCACGACGACTATTGGCAGCAGACAGAGACTTTCGAGCATTAGAACGACAAGAATTGGATGTGAGCGCCAATGGTAACCATTGTTCGCTTCGTTGCTGCCAAGCGGTAGGCTTAAGGGTTTTCATCCCTTAGCCTTAAGGAGCCTATCCGTGGCACGAACCTCTGATCCAAATCAAATTCAACACTGGAAGAACCTTCTTGAATCCCAGGTCCAATCCGGACTTAGCGTCAAGCAGTTCTGCAACGCCAACAATATTCAGCCATACACCTTCTACTTCTGGCGAAGGAAGTTTACTCCGAAAGAACCCTCTGTAGAGTCTAGCACTACTCCCTCAGGCCTAGTTCCAGTTCGCGTCGTGCACCCCAGCAGTATCCAAACTCTTTGTATTCGATTCGCCTGCGGCGCGTCCATCGAAGCCCCCAGTGAAACTATCCGCCAAGCCATCGAGCAAATCCTCCAATCGGAGGCCTTGCAGCGAACATGTTAAGCTTTTCACTCAACACAAAAATCTTCATGGCCATAGAGCCCGTCGATATGCGAAGAGGCTTCGATTCCCTGGCAGCTTGGGTGGATCAAAACCTGGGGCGCAAAGTCCTCGAGGGCGATGTCTTTCTGTTCCTCAGCAAGAGACGCGATCGACTTAAGATTCTTTGGTGGGAAGGGGATGGTTATTCACTCTATTATCGACGTCTTGAGGCGGGCACCTTTGAGCTACCCAAGCATAACAACTCCGCAAAGGAACTAGCCATTGATGCAACCACTCTTGCGTTGCTTCTTCGAGGCATCGAAACAGGCTCCATTCGTATGAGAAAGCGTTACTCGCGAGTAGCTAGCTGAGCCATTACGATCGCTGCAAAAAAAACTTTTATGATTTTATAAAATAGTTCGCAGATGCCTCTCGCGCTTTTCCACCAAGGCGATACACTTCCAGCATCATGCAAGAGGCAAACAAGACCAACAAATCATCGCCCCAAACGCTGGAAGAAAGCCAAGCTCTGATCGCGTCTCTCTTGCGATCTATCAACGAAAAAGATGCTCTCATTGCCACGCAAGCTCAAGCCATTGATGCGTCTCTCAAGAAGCAGAATGAGTTGCAAACCAAAGTCGATGAGCATACCGCAACGATCCAGCGATTGCTAGGAATCTATCAAAAGCGAAGAGAGCGATTCGATCGCCCCAGACCACTTCTTGGGTTACTTGGGCTTAATGAAGCCGGTGAAGAGGAAGACCAAGACGAGGCGATCGTCGAAGCTATATGCGAAGTACAAGACGGACTTAATACTCTTGCCGACCAACTTCCTTCACCACCACCCAAGAACCGTAAAAGGCGTAACTACCAGCTCCCGAGCCACTGGCCCCGCGTCGAAGTCCCTTACGTAGAAGACAATCCGAATCGAACTGTATGCCCCGAGCATGGCCTACGTGAGATTATTGGATACGACATCCGCGAGACAGCCGTCATGGAACCTGCACGATTCTATGTCAAGTTCGTGAAGGTCCCCAAATACAAATGCCATGGCCATCCCGAGTGCGGAATCCAACAACAACCCGCTCCTGAAGGCTTAGTCAAAGGCAACAAGATCGACACCAGTATCGGTGCACAGATCATGGTTCAGAAGTACATGTTCCATGTGCCGGTATACCGAACCGAAGACCTCTTCGCTTCGAGTGGCTGGACTGTAGCTCGTGGCACTCTGCTGAATATCTTGAGTGCGATGGCTTACTTGTTCGAAGGGCTTTACTACCACTATCGCAACCAAATGACTGCCAAAGCATCTTTGATCGCGACTGACGATACGGTGGTCAAGTTAATCTTACCCGACTACATTCCACCTCCCAAACCAGGAGACAAATGGAGTCAAAGAACTCACGAAGTATTGCAAGAAGCATTCGAAAAAGATAAACAAAGTCTCAATGCCAGGATGTGGGCCTACCGAAGTGAAGGTGCGTGCCCTTGGGATGTATTCGACTTTACGATCTCTCGACATCGCGATGGCCCGGAAAGATTCTTGGAGTCATTCCGTGAAGGTACGCTACTGGGTGATTGTTACGCTGGCTTTGAGAGCCTACAAGTTGCCAGAAACCACGAGTTCGATCTCGCGGCATGCAATGCGCATGCGCGTCGCAAGCTAAGCGAATGCATGCAAGATCATCCCAAGGAGAGTGCCGCGTTCCTAGCGATCTATCGGCAGCTTTATGATGTCGAGTCGTCGATCAAGAGTCTATCGAGCGAAGAGAAAGCTTCCAAACGCCAAGAGTTCTCTTTACCATTGTTCGATCGCATCAAGCAGTTGATTGCCAGCCTAAGGCAGCGCGGAGACGTTCTGCCGAAGAGCAAGCTTGGCAAAGCGATTGGGTATCTGGAGAACAACTGGGATCAGCTCACGCTTTATCTGCGTAAGGGGGATTGCCCGATCGACAACAACGAATGCGAGCAGCTGATGAAGCATACTGCAACGGGGCGCAAGAATTGGTTGTTCCTTGGTAGTTTAGAAGCGGGTTATCGGGCGGCGATTCTCACGACGATCTGCGTGACGGCGCACCGTCACAATCTCGATGTGTATGCATACGTTAAAGGTGTAGCCGATCTGTTACTATCCGGCAGCAGGGACTATGAATCGATGCAAGCGGAGAACTGGGCTGTATCGCACCCAGAGCATGTTCGCCAATATCGCGAGCAAGAAGCCCGCTATGTAGCCGATCGAAGGCAGATAGGCCGTGACAAACGCCGTCGCGAAGCGTTGCAGAAAGCCAAGTCTTCTTCCGAAACAGATCCGTCGGTCTAACGCTGCCCAAACGCGGCACCGCCACCGTTTATCAGCATGCCCACCATTGGCGCTCACCCGAAAGGTACCGAGGTCGCAGTGTGGGGGGGCCCTCCGCGAGACGACGGAACCGCGTCTGTTATTCAAATAAACGTCGTACAGATGCCAGAGAACGAGAGACTCTCAAAGCTTGAAGATTTGATGGAAACAGTGCTCAAAGACATCAGATCAAAAAGGACCAGTTGGAAGCAGTCTAATTATCGTTTAGGAAAAATTGACGGAATCAGTTTTCTGAGAGCAGATTGGGTTGGTATGGCACCAAATTCGGATCGAAAGCTATTCGGAATCGTGTTGGTAGGGATTCACGACAATCGTGTGATTGCGTTGAAAACACAGGAGGTAGAACAATATCATGAAGAGGGACTTGCGATTTCGCTAAATTCTTTGCTCACCTTCCAGACAAAGCCTTAGACGGAGCAAATGTTGGACCGAAGTCCCCGACGGTCCGTTTCGCATTGGAGGCCTTCTTTGGCGTGGGCTCGGTCAACATTGCCTTTCTGTTTTGGAGGTGTTCGATGGATAAAGAAAATCCCTACTCCGTGAATATGACTACTGCAGGTTCGTCGGAACGTGAATCGATAACAAGTGTTACGCCTAGTCAAAAGCTGTTTATCTTTCTGCTGTTCCTGATAGTTACGTTCCTAATCTGGCTATCATTGATGTTTACGTTCTTTGCAAATTCTAGCGCCTACTGGCCGGGCTTTGCTTGTACGATTCCTGCTTTAACGGCCGCCTATCTCCTGTGCCGTTCGCATTTTATTCGGGCGATGGCCGCTAATTTTCAAACCGCCATCTTGGTATCGTCGCTTTCGACCGGGTTTCTCGTTTGGATGAGTTCTGA
>JALOQS010000350.1 GCA_025459355.1 Pirellula sp. | reverse complement strand
AGTGCGGCTTGGTATCGAAGCCCCAAACGACATCCCTGTTCACCGACAGGAAGTCTACGAGGCGATCAAACGTGAAAATCGCAAAGCGAGTCACATCCAACCGGCCGAACTACGCGGCCTCAAGGAAGATCACTCATAACTAATTGAAATCCAAGGTCTGCATCGTTCCAGAATCGAATGGGGCGTTGATCGCGGATAGAATACTGTCGTTCCCACCCTGCGTCGGGTATTCCGATTGCAGGAGATACAATGAAACCTTGGATAGGCCATGAATCCCACGGGGTTCGCCTGTCCAAGGTTTTTTCGTTAACATCGGGAAAGACTGATTGTCATCTGGTTCTTACGGAACTTTCTTTGTGCTTTGCTTCAAGTATGCCAATAGCGAAGCCAGCTCGTCGGCCGTCAAGGTCTCGCTAAAGTTGCCGGGCATTAAAGAAACCTCGCTACGTTTTTCCTGTTCGATATCGTCCAACCGGATCGACCGCTTTTGGCCCGTTTGATCGGCAACGGTAACGGTGGAATCGGTTCTCTCGGTGACTAATCCGGTCACGGTTGTGTCATCGCTGAGCAGGAATAGGGTCACGCGAAAGGCTTCATCGACATTGCGATCTGGCCAAAGTATATCTTCGCAGAGCCTTTCCTCGCCTCGGTTGCCAACCCCTTCCAGTTGAGGTCCTAGCACATTGCCGGTTGTGCCGAGTTGATGGCATAGGGAGCACTTTTCGGTGTAGACCTTTTTTCCGAGCCCTTCATCTACGTTGGCAACGCGCGTTTGAACCAGTCTGTCTTTCACGATCTGGCTCTTGTCGACCAGTTTCGCTAATCGATCACGATAGGGTTGTAGCCGAGGCTGTTGATCGGGAGAGAGCGAATCCCACCAGCTCGTGGGAATGGACTTTAACGCATCGACTCCAACTAACCCTTTGTCTAACCATTGCACGACGCGGTCTGGTGCTTCGCGAAGACTCGATAATCTGGCCAGTAACTGGGATTGCTGTTCGGATGTGAGCCGCTTTAGCACCTCTGGAAAAAGATCCTGTGCCGAATTGAGCCAACTAGTACGGCCTATGTCCGACGAAAAATCGACAGCGGGTAGTGTGGAGATAAGGTCCCATTGAGACTGCTCCATCGCGAACTCAACCAAGTTGGTTTGCATGGCGCCGGTTGAAGACATGTGGGAACGAGCTAAACGAAGTTTGGATCGCAGATCCAGTTTCGAAGTGGTGCCTAGTAGGTTCTGCAGGGATTGCGACGGTAGCTCCGAGTACGGAAGCATTTCACCTATCGCTAGTAATCGATCGGCGTTTTCTCTAGTCTGGGATAGGTTTAGCTCGGGCATACTGAAATCTCCCGCGGCAATCCAAGCGTAGCTACCATTGCGATCTTGGTCGACGATCTCGATGGAAACCATTTCCCCATGCTCATCACTTAAGTCCCAGTGGACTTCTTTTGCGATATCGCTGCGAGGAGGATAGGCTCGTCGAATCTCTTCTCGCTGACCTGATGCTTTGTTCCATTTCCAAAGACGCACAAAATTTAGTTGTGTATCTGGTTCACTTGGTAATGCATTGTGTCCGCAAATAACAAAGCTCATGGAACGAGGGGCTGAGAATGGGGGCGTGGTCCAACTGCCAGTGTAGGATTCGCCGAGCGGAAAGCTGCTATAAACTGGAATTGCTTTCGTACCATTGGGGCTCGTTTCGCGAGACCTGGTTTGCGTGGACCAATTTCGGCGATCATTCGTCAGGCTTGTGGGAACCCAGCTCGCGATCATTGGGGTTTCCGCGGAGTTGGATATCGACCGCTCTAATTTTTCAAACACTTCCGTAGCGTACTTCTTGAGCGTCGGCGAGATCGCTCCTAGTCGATCGCGTTGGAGTTTCATCAGTTGCTGAACACGATCGGCTAAAGAGTTTAAGTTCGATGCCGATTGATCATCTAGTGAGTTGATCATCAACTGGATGTAGCTAGGCATGTTCGCTTCGTCGACCACACCAGCGAGTCGATCCAGAATCGATCGCAGTTCCTGCTTGCTCGTCACTCCTGTTTCTTGTCGCGATTGAATTAGGTTTAACAGCGAAGCGACGTATCGGCTATCTCCGACGGAAGGAAGGACTTTCAGCAAAGCGAGCTGTTGTTCGTTACGGCCGCTCGACGCAACCTTTGCAACAATCCCAAGGACTGTATCGTTCGAATCACGTTTTGCGTTTTGAATAGAACGGCGTAGTGAGATCAAAAACGCTTGGGAAAGTACTGGATCGTTGTATTTCGCGATCGTCTCCGATTGCTGGAGCAGCCACTCAACCGTTTGGGGTGTTGCCGTTTCGCTAGCCGAATCCACGTTACGAATCCAGCGAAATGCCTCGTCGGAATTCTTTAGGTTGAGGTTAGTCAATGATTCTAACGGTGCTGGTTCGCTTGGTGAACGGGAGTTGGTTGGGGTTATGGCGTCGTTACCCGTCCAGCGAATCCGCCAAATCCGTCCACTTGTTCGATCACGGTCTGGATGATTGAGGGGGACTTCGTAGTGGCCGATGATTTTGTTGTAGAAATCGGCAACATACAGATGCCCGTCAGGCCCGAAAACCAGATCGACTGGGCGGAACCAAGGATCTTCGCTCGTGAGTAGATCGGTGCACTCGATTGCTTTTGCGGAGGCGCCTTGGTAAACCAATTGATTTCGATTGATGCGACAGGTCATGACGTTACCACTGAGAAATTGGTGTTCCATTTCTTTTGGGAACCGCGAATCCGCCGTGTGAGCGAGGCCCGCGATGGCGGTGCTGCCGTGAAGATGGTCCATCATGTCGGGCACGAATCCCAATCCATCATCGGGCCGCCCAAAGCTGGGGTAGCAACCGCCACGGACCAATTGCGAAATTGGTTTGCTATGACAATCAGCCGTGAACCAATTGTTGTAAGCATCGCGAGTCATGCCGAACGGGTTCACTTGGCCTTGGGTGTAAGGTTCGATACGGCTGCCATCGGCTCGGAATCGAAAGATGTTGCCGGAGGTCATGGCGACTTCGTGGCCGTCCGTGCCTCGCACGACGGATTGATTGTTAAAGCCGTGACAAGCATAGATCCAGCCGTCGCGACCATCTCTGAGCGAGTTGACCATGCCGTGGGTATCACGAGTCGTATCAAAGGGGCCGTAAAGAATCGAGCGTTCGTCGCAAACGCCGTCGTCATCTGTATCCTTAAGGTGCCAGATATGAGGTATCGAGAAACAGATCGCTCCGTCCTGGACGGGCAGAACACCGATCGGAATGTTCAGACCGCTAGCAAAAATTTTGGAGGACTCAAATGAACCGTTCGAGTCTTTGTCTTCGAGCACAATAATCGAATCGGTCTGTTCATCTCCTTCTTTGGTGGGAAACGGGTACTGCTGCGTTTGGGTGACCCAGAGCCGATTGCGAGCGTCAAATGCAATATTCAGTGGTTTGAAAATCGTTGGTTCTGAGGCGATTAAGTCGACTTCGAATCCTTTGGGCACATGAAAGCCCGCCAGTTCTTGTTGTGGAGTTCTGTGGGGAGTGGAGCGAATGGTGAGACCGAATTCCGCATCGTCGGTTTTCGGCATTTCGACGGCGAGATCGTTTCCGTCGAGGGCCGTGAAGGGAATCATTGCAAGACCGCCCGAGGCCGCTTGAATCAAGGCAATAAACGGGAGCGACCAAAATCGAACATGAAACATAGGGGAGAGATCCTGAGGTCGGAGGGG
>JALOQS010000089.1 GCA_025459355.1 Pirellula sp. | reverse complement strand
AAGGGGCGTCGCATGCGGTTGAGACGACGTTTTTGAAGTGGGCCCGTTGGCATTTCTCCAAATGACTCAGGGGCCTGCCCAAGCTCGACTTCTGCTTTGACCACTTTCAGTTTTCCATCGGAGGGTTTGGCAACAACTGGGTCTGATAAGGGGTCAATCACCAGCAATCGATTGATAAGATGCTCAATCTCTGTCAAGCGATCTCCTTGGCCCTTGGCGACAAAGGAAAACGCGATCCCATCTCGGCCCATTCGCCCGGTCCGTCCCACTCGGTGAACATAGTCATCGCTATCATCAGGCAAATCGTAATTGATGATGTGCGAGATGGTGGAAACGTCGATACCTCGACCGACCACATCGGTTGCGACCAAGATCTGAATTTTGCCTGCTCTCAAGTCTTTAAATACAGCATCGCGCTGTGTTTGATTCATGTTGCCGTGAATCGTCGCTAACTGATAAGACGCTAACTCGGAAATGCGAGGCAGGCGACTATCCAATTGTCTATGAAGCTTGGCCGTTCCGAGTTTGGTGCGACAGAAGATAATGGTTTGAGGTGGCAACTCTCTTAGCAGCAAACTTACCAACGTTTCGAACTTCTGTTCTTGGCCGACGGTAATGTAACGTTGTTCAATTGTGTCGACCGATAAATCCTTCTTGGAGCAATCGACGTGCACAGGCTCAAACAAATACGTGGTCGCTAACTCTCGCACACCGTCCGCAAGCGTCGCACTCAACAGCAACGTCTGGCGATTTTTGGGACAGCTGCGAAGTATCCGTTCAATGGCTGGCCGGAACCCAATATCGAGCATCCGGTCCGCTTCATCGAGAACGACACACCACAAACGAGAGAGGTCGAGGGTTCCGCGACTCAAGTGATCAAGCACTCGTCCAGGTGTTCCGACGACCACTTGCACTCCCTCGCCAAGCTTTTTCGTTTGTCGTCGCATATGCTTTCCGCCAGACACCTCCAATACGCTCGTAGGGCAACCCTCGGCCAGTTTCAAAAACTCGCCGTAAACCTGGGCGGCTAATTCGCGGGTCGGAACCAGCACCAAGGCTTGTGGTGATTTGGTAGATCGCAGTGGATCGAGCTGTTCCAAAATGGGGATTGCAAACGAAGCGGTTTTGCCCGTTCCGGTTCTCGCCTGTCCGATGACGTCGTAGCCCTGCAAGGCCCACGGGATGACTTGCGCCTGGATGGGCGAAGGCCGTTCGTAGCCCAGCAATTTCAAGGCCCGTAACATGATCTTGGACAGCTTCAGATCTTCGAATGTTTCGGGTAAGTTGTCGGTCACGGTATCAGGCAATTTGTCATCCATAAGCATCTTCGACCAGTTGGTGTCGTCAAAAACGTATTTTACGATAGAGTTGCGAAGACGATACGCCGCTTTGAACTTATTCTCCGAGAATGTTGACGTACATGAGCGATTTTCCCCTTGAAATGTCCGACGACGCCCGCATTTGGCTGAACCGGACTTTGCAACAGTTGGAAAACGGATTGCAGTCGGAATCCCAGTTTCTGCCAGCCTTTTCGGAACCTGCCGAACCGGTTTGGGCTGTTTTTGCTGCTCGCGAGCTGATCGAATCCTGGGAAACCTACATGGCTACCGAGACGAATTTTGCTCGGGCAACCTTGGAACGACTGATCCAGCGTGTTGCCCAGTGGCTTCGATCCAGCCTGGGAGTTAGCAAACTGCCGCCCGAGGAAATCGCATTTCAAAAGCTAATCACAGTTCAAGCTGCCACGGAACTATTCCTCAAAGTCCGAAATAGCCGTCATGGCAACCTCGATGGTTCGCTATTGCAAATTGCGTTTGCTTCCGGTCATCCGACCGCAATCCGAATGGGGGTTGATTTCCTTTTACAAGCTCCGCCGCAGGCATGGACCTCGGCATCGCTGGCCCTAAGTCCGCTGCTTCAGTATGAAGATTGGGATGTCGAACTGGTTTTTCCAAGGATTCTCGAAAGTAGTCAGCCCGCTATTTTGGCCTCGGCCCTCGATATTGCCAATCATCTTTACACAACCGGCAGGCTAGACCCACATCCCTGCGCATCTCGATTCGATGACGTGGTCTCACTCTTGGGTGGTATCGTGCAGCGTTTGGGGGTGATGGAAGAAAATCCGGGCAAGTTCGGGCAGCAAGCGTCCGAAGTCCAAAAGATTCTCTTCGATTCGGTTTCGTTGTGCGTTTCTCTATGCCATACGCTGTCCCTACTCGAGAATGACTCGTGCATCGGCAAACTCATGCAAGCGTCGGAGCTCAAGCATCGTCGTATCCGAACCGAAGCGGCCTTTGCTTTGGCTAAACTAAACCACCCGCGAGGAACCGAGCTGCTAGTCGAACTGGCTGCCGATCCTGCATCGCGAGCCCGAGCTATCGCTTACGCGACCGAATTGGGATGCTCCGACAAGATTGACGAAAAGTACAAGACCATTCTGGCTCAAGCGGAATCGCAGCTAGCTCAGTGGCTGGCTCAAGTCGAACAGATGGGGATCGCTCCCTCTCGAATCGAGTTCTTGGAGCAACGCACTCTGCCATGGCCTGGTTTCGAAACTCCGCAAGAATGTTTTTTGTTCCGATTCGGGTATGGCATGGCTGACGGCGAGTTTAGCAACGTTGGTTTGGCGGGTCCCGTTGCCAAAGCTTTCGCACAGGATCTGGCTAATGTTCCAACCGATGATGCATTCGCCATCTTTGCTGGCTGGGATATTGAACATCCCGAGATTTACGAGCGAGATGCAAGTCGGCTGCCAACTTCGGTGCAGGAGCAAGTTCGAGAGTGGGTCGAGACATCGCTCGCTGATGAATTTGAATTCGTAGAACCAGCTTTTGTTGGAACATTTTTCGAACAACAGGTGCTCGTAGGGTTCGGTACAAAGGAAGATCGCAAGCAGCCGTTCGCGTTTGACGGCACGGAGCTAGTGGTTTGTCCGTCGATGAAAACCAATCCCGACGCATTGCAGATGGTCTATTACCTTTGGCGAGGCAGAGCGTTTTTTCACGCGTTCGGGTAGGCTGCTCAAGCTATTGGAAGTTACGATGCTTTGATCCACGCGTTGGCGCGGCTAAACTCCGTATAGCCAGCCTTTTCATAGATTTGCAATGCGTGCTTATTGCGTTGATCAACGGCAGCAACCACGCGGGTCGCACCGCGAACTGCGGCCCAGTGAGATACAAAGTCCAAGACGCGAACGCCAAGACCTTTGCCCCGTGCCAGGGAAACCAATCCCAAATAGACCAGCTCTACGAGTTCATTTTGGTGTGGGCACAGAAGCAAGCAACCGACCGATTCTTGTTGGTGCTCGATGACCCACCACGGCAAATAGCTCTCTTGAACACACGAGGCGTATCCCTCGATCGTATTGTGGGTTGATCGAATACCGTTCAACTCAGGGACATCTAGAGAAGCGTTGTAAGTCTGTTCGACAATTTTTGCAAACTCTTTCGACTCGTATTCGTTGGCGTCTCGAAGCGTCAATCCATCCCCGAGTTGAATCGTTGAGCTATTGTTACAATCCAATGGAATACTAGACGATACCTTCGGTGAATTCAGTTCAACCTGCACGAGTTCGGCCACGTCATCGAGCCCAGCTGATCGGAAACATTCTTCGTAGGCAGATTGTTCCGCTGCGCTAAGTTCACCTTGAGTAATCACAGCTTGGACGATCTCCACCTCGGGAGATGCGCATTCAACCAAGTCTTCGAGAAGCATCGCCGTGTCAGCTCGGCAAGCGTTGCTTTCACAGTCCGGAAAGTCGAGTCCACCAATGATCGCGAGCGCACCTGGATGTAGCACGATGTAGCCCGACGAACCACCAGCAGAGCGGGCTGCCAAGATTGGTCGCGAGTAAGTGGATCGATTCACATGCGCTCGGAGTCGCTCAATCATCGCGATGCGGCTGGGCATCGGCAGCAGAGCATGGCAGGCATGAATACAGTCTTCCCAATTTTCATACCATTGCACGGAGAGGATTCCTTGTAATAGTTGCGAGTCCCACCCAACGAAGCAGGAAACAAAAACGTTCGCAACATCATACCGCATGGAATCATTCAGGCTATGCGAAGTCGGCTAATCTTTATGCCGCTCGTCGCTGCTCGTCAGCGTTGTTTTGTTGTCTGTTAGCTTGTTCGGCGGCGATTCGGGATTTTACCTTTTCCGCTTGTTGCATGACGGCAGCGTCTCTCACTGCCTGTTCCTTTTCCGCCTGTTTCCGAGCTGCCTCTTTCAGTTTCTTGACCTTTTCTCGGATTTGTAAAATCTTAAGATTTCGAGCGGCGATTTCCTTTTGCTCTCGAACATAAGCCACTAGCAGCTCTTGAAGATGCGATTGCAATTCCAGAGACATTCGAATGAGGACACGAAACGCGATAAACACGACGACGCCCCAAACTAACCAACTCCAGAATCGAGAGTCCATCTAAGGTACCTTAGGCTGCGGCTCGCTTGGTCGATTCGTTCGCGAGTACGCTGCGTATGCGATCGAATTCTTCCACACTGGTAAAGTGAATCGTGATTCGGCCTTTGCCGCGACCCGATTGACTGATCTCCACTTTGGTACCCAGCTTCATCTTGAGGTCGGATTCGAGCGCTTGGAGTTGGCTGCTCTTGGAGGGGCGACGATTAGGAACGATGCCGAGGATCCCGTCTTCGGATGCTGCCGAAGAAGCGACCGCCTCGGCAACTTGTCGCTCCGTCTCCCTAACGCTCCAGCCATGCTCAACGATCTTCTTAACGAAAACATGTTGCTCTTTGATGCTGCCCAAACTGAGCAACGCTTTTGCATGTCCAGCGGTGATCTCTTCGCGTTGAATCGCGTCGGTGATTCCTTCTGGCAGCTCTAGTAATCGGAGCAAGTTTGCGATGGTGCTTCGGTCAATCTTAATTCGATTAGCTAGCTCTTCCTGTGTGCATTGGTGCTCAGTGAGGTAGCGTTTAAAGGACATCGCCTTTTCGACAGCGTTCAGGTCCTTGCGTTGCAAGTTTTCGATGATCGCGATTTCCGCTACCAGTCGATCGTCCGCGACTCGGACCTCGGCACGAATGGTGGGTAATCCGGCGTGGATGGTTGCTCGCAAGCGACGCTCACCACTGATCAGTTGATATCGATCTTGAACCTTGCGAACCAAAATGGGTTGCAGCTGTTGATGCTGCTTGATCGACTCGGCCAGCGACTCGATTTCCCCTTGCTGGAATTGTCGACGCGGCTGGAACGGGTTGGGGTCAATGAGGTTGGTTGGGATCGCCAACGCGCCCGAGTTGCTGCGGTCGGATTGTTTGGTGGCTTCTGCGGTGGATTCCACTGGTATGCTGATCGGTGACACCGACGAACGTGCTTCATTCGCTTTGGCTTCTTGAGCTAGCTGCCGAATCATGTCCGCTCGATTGCCGCTGGTCGCGACGTTCGCAGTTTGCGGAATCGATGCTGGATTGGTTGGAACAAGAGGCTGCGCCGAAGCTCTCGGCTGGTTGGTGCCCACAGACATTTCGGCCGCGTTCTCTTCTACCGGAGTTCCGAGAAGTGCCGCCAACCCTCTACCTAAACGACGATCTTTAGTCACGATCTAAAACCTCCATGCAAAGTTCGATGTACGCTCGCGTTCCGTGCGAGCGAGGAGCATATGCTAGCACACTTGTTCCGTGGCTCGGTGCTTCGCTGATTGCGATGTCACGTGGGATGACTGTATCAAATACGATGTCTCCAAAGAAATCCCGAACTTCGGAATCTACCTCGCGAGTTAGCTCAAATCTTGGATCGTACATGGTTAAAAGAATGCCACCAAAAGTCAGGCGACCCGGGAACTGTTGCATCACGTCTCGAATGACATGAATCATTTGCGTCAGCCCCTCCATGGCGTAGTACTCGCATTGGATTGGCATGAGCACCTCGGTGCTACTGGCCAATGCTGCTTGGGTGAGCTCCCCTAAGGACGGTGGGCAATCGATAAAGACTGAGTCGTAATGACCGAGGCCCGCCTCTAAATGTTGTCGCAGTAAAGCCCCTTGGCTGACTCCACCCTTAGCCAATCGATCGACATCTTGAAAGGAGCGGCAGCCTGGCATGAGATCGAGACGGCTTTTTTCGGTTTGCAGGATGCTTTCGCGGAGGGGGGCATCAATAAGGAGTGGATGCCTTTCAGCGGGTGCAAGCCCCAAACCGCTGGTCGCATTGCACTGTGGATCTAGATCGACGAGCAATGTTTTTTGCCCTGCGCTAGCCATGGCCCAGGCGAGATTGATTGCGGTCGTGGTCTTGCCAACTCCACCTTTTTGATTGGCTATGCAGAAGACTCGTGGCATTTCAAAAACGCATTGGTTTGGAGCGGACGTTAACGTGGAGAGAAACACATCGCTAGTTATAAGGAAGAGTCGGCTCTCAAGGAAATGTCAGTTCCTCGTATAACCGCATGGGCATCGCCCTGCGCTGAGGCACTCCAGAGCGGTCCGACGTGGCAGGTCTGGGGGTAGTGGCTTGAGCGGCGCGGTGAGGTCTGGGTTAGAACGGCGAGCGCAGGGGAATCTCTCGTATAACCGCATGGGCATCGCCCTGCGCTGAGGCGCTCCAGAGCGGTCCGACGTGGCAGGTCTGGGGATAGTGGCTTGAGCGGCGCGGTGAGGTCCGGGATAGAACGGCGAGCGCAGGGGAATCTCTCGTTTAACCGCATGGGCATCGCCCTGCGCTGAATCGCTCTAGAGCGGCCCGACGTGGCAGGTCTGGGGATAGTGGCTTGAGCGGCGCGGTGAGGTCCGGGATAGAACGGTCAGCGCAGGGCGATGCCCTTGCGGTTAAACGATGGGGCGATAGCTTGATCGGCGCGGTGAGGTCCGGGATGGAACGGTCAGCGCAGGGCGATGCCCGTGCGGTTAAACGATGAAGTGATAGCCTGAGCGGCGCGGTGAGGTCCGGGTTAGAACGGTCAGCGCAGGGCGTTGCCCGTGCGGTCAAACGATGCTAGGTGCTGGTCGATAGCTGTACTAGATCCGGTTCGCATTGGCTTTCCGTCGTTTCTACTTCCCCAAGCAAACTGAATGCAGAGACGTCGGTGATGCGGATAGGCAGTAGCTCGCCGACCTGCCTCATGTTTCCTGCCCAGTGGACTATGCGGTCGCATATCGTTCGACCAGTAAGTTGACGCAAATCGCCCGTTTCGTTCTTGCGAACCGACCACTTGCTGGGGCCTTCGACCAACACCTCGACGGTTTCCCCGAGGAACCTCATGTTGTCTTCGAGCGAGATTTGATTCTGAACCCCGAGCAACTCAAGATTCCGACGGTGCTTTTCTTCCTGAGGAATATCGTCGGCATAGAGTTCGGCACCCTTAGTTCCAGGGCGAACGCTGTATTGGAAGATGAAACTATTCTTGAACCGGCAACGCTTCACCAAGTCTACTGTCATCTGAAACTCATCGATCGTTTCGCCGCAGAAGCCAACGATGAAGTCGCTCGACACGGACGGATTGGGGATGATCTCGTTGATGCGATCCATCATTTCATAGTAGTCAGCCGTGGTGTAGCCTCGCTTCATTCGCTTGAGAATATTGTCGCTGCCGCTTTGTGCCGGCACATGCAGATACGGGGAACACTTGGGTAAATCACGAACCGTCTCCAAAAGCTCTCGCGTCATATCCTTGGGGTAGTTGGTCACGAACTTGATCCGCTCCAAGCCTTCGATGGGATGAATTCGTTGCAATAGATCCGCGAGGCGAGTGGTTCTATCTCCCTCAACATATTTGTAGGAGTTAACGGTCTGCCCGAGCAACGTAATCTCCTTGGCCCCTTGGGCGGCCAAGATCTTCGCTTCTTCGACAATTTGGTCGGGCGAGCGGCCTTGTTCGGGCCCGCGCGTCATAGGCACGATGCAGTAAGTGCAGAACTTGTCGCAACCAATTTGAATCCGGAGATACGCTTGAAACGGAGTCGGCCGCATTTCCGGGTCTCGAAGCGGATCAAAGGTCTCGTGCGATCTTTTGATTTCGTCGACAGCCCCACCCTTGCGATCCAGGCTTACCGCGATCTGCTGTTTTTCGCCTTGCTCGGCGAGCTCGATCATTTCGGGGATTCGGTGTAATTGGCCCGGCCCGACCACGAGGTCCACAAACGGAACCCGCTGAAAAATGCTGTTCTGGTCCTTTTGAGCCATGCAGCCCATCACGCCGATGACTTTGTTAGGGTTGGCCAGTTTCAGCTGCTTGAGGTGATGGAGATTGTTGTAAGCTTTTTCCTCAGCGTGCTCTCGAACGGAGCAAGTGTTAAAGAGGATCGCGTCCGCTTGGGCCGGGTCCTGCGTGAGGTCGTAACCCTTTTTCCTCAACGAAGCGACCACCATTTCGCTGTCCAAGACGTTCATTTGGCAGCCGACGGTTTCAATGTAGAGTTTTTTGGTTGCTTCAGAACGAATTGGTTCGGACATCAGGATCTTGGGAATTAAGTGAGTTGGTGCGGTACGGTGAGTTGGTGCGGTACGGATGGAACCGGCGATCCTGGGTTCCACTCCTGAACTCTACCAGCCCGACAGATTAATGCAATACTCAGCCCCTAACGGCAGATACCCCCCAATCCGGAGGGTCGTTTATCGTGAAACATCCGGGGGGGATCTCCCCCATCCGGGGGAGTTTTGAGAAAAGAGATCGGTCTGATCCGTCTGATCGGACTGATCTCTTAGATCCGACTGATCTATTTAGCGGCTCGGGCCGCCTAGTCCCAGCAGGCGCTCGGACTCCTCAAGCAAGAAATCGATATCCATAAATGGCTCATGGCCAATGTCCTGCCAAAGGACCTTGCCATCGGAATCGACCAGAAAAGTGCCGTGAAGAGGTTGCCCTTCAAAGTCGTCGTAGGCCCGAAACCCTCTGAATGTGTCCTGTTCCACGTTTGATAACAGCAGCATATCAATCGGTTTCCCGAAGCTCGCAATTCCTTGGCTTAGTTGCGCAACGTTCTCCGTACTAATGGCAACCAGGTCAATCCCGAGACTCTTGAATTCCTGGCTTCGCGGGGAAAGCTTGGTTAGCTGCTCGACGCAATGCAAACAACCCGATCCCAAGTAGAGAACGGCAATGTACGGTCGTCCCGCGTACTGCTTTGAGGTAACGGCATCTCCCCGAGCGGTTACCGCTCGCCACATCGGGGCGTTAGACGGAGCCCACCGAAACGGTCCCAAAGAATCCAAATCCGGTCGCTCTCCGACATCAGAGACTGGCTGGCCCGGGGATGATTGGCCTGGGGCTGATTGGCCTGGGGATGATTGGCCTGGGGCATTCCAATCGACCACAATTCCCTTTTCTGCCAGAATCCCTTTGAGTCGATCCAAGTGCTTGATGCCCGGTTCGGAATTGGCTGCAAGCGGCTTGTGCTTCTCGATGAGCCCCTGCAGTTGTTCCGTTTTGTCGGTCAACTGGCTAAGGAACCAGGCGCCACGCACTAAGGGTAAAAACTCGCCAGGACTATCGTTCAGTTTGGTTTCGGCCATCTTCCAAGCTTCGGCGGGGTCACCGCTCCGAACCAACCACTCCAACCGAGTCCACTCGGAGACAACAGGTCGTGCCGCATGAGAGTGCCGCAAGGCTTCGCGAAAATCCCCTTGGTTCGCCGATTGGTGCGATTCTACAGCCGCAATCCAATAGGACAGTCGCTGTTTTCGATAGCGGAGAGAGTGAAGAGCACGTTCCGCTTCCCGGCGATCCTCAGACCAGCTTTTGGCATCATCGCCGTCGGGTAGTTTCCAGTCTTTTTCCAATTCCTTGGGTAACGCAGGGTCATCCGGCTTTCCAAACAACTCGATGGCGGTCAGCGGGGCGGCCGGAGGGGCGGTTGGTTCCGGTGCTTCGGGGGGGACCTCAGCAGTAGCAGGCTCGGCGGTGCCTGTTTCGTTGGTGGCTACTCCGTTGGCACCTGATTCGGCGGCAGCTGCTTCGTTAGCACCTGATTCGTTGGTAGCTGATTCGTTGGTAGCTGATTCGGCGGTAGCTGATTCGGCGGTAGCTGCTTCGTTAGAGGGCGTCTCCTTTTTGAATTGCTCGATGAGTTCCAGCTTCTTGGATTCTTCGTCTTCCAGTTCTCGTCGGGCGGTTTCGATCTTTGCCTTTGCTTCCTGGGCGATTTCCGACTTGCCCAAGTAATCGGCCGCAATGGACCGCCATGCCAAGCGTTCATCGTTGCGAAGCGCGTCCGATTCTTCCGGCAGGTAGTGTGTGTCTGTGGCGAGAAGCAGTTCCTCCCATCGTTCATATTGCACCACCGCCTGGAGCAGTCTTTCCCGTCCGTACAAGGAGCTGCCATGATTTTCAAATGTGTTGTACTTGGGATGCCTTGGAAGCTCGATCATGTTTTTTGCTAGCGATATCGCTCGCGTGGGTTGACCAATCAGCATTAACGAGCGGACGAGCCATTCGTTATTGTGGGCGTAGTTGTGGATTTGGTCTGGCATAACACGGTCTCGCATCATGTGAGCATGATCGACACGTGCCGACGCTTCTTGTTGCCATGCTGCATCGCTAAATCGTTTGAGCCGTGAGTAGGTGTGTCCCGGCATGTGCCACATATGTGCAATCCCCGGAGCGCTCAACCCGCAGAGCGCGGCAGATTGAACAGCCAGTTCCTCTTTTTTATAGTCCCACAAATGGATGCGGAAATGGTGCGCGGGATGCATCGGATTGGTGCGAAAGATTTCGGCAAGAAGCGAGTTCATCGAGGTGAAGCTTTGGATCGGGTTCCCTTCGCCGTTATTCTGCCATGCTTGAAGAACGATCATCGCCTTGATCTCGACGTCATCGGGATAGTCGACGGCAATGCTGTCTAAATCGCCGAGGTACTTCTTGAGCCGATCTTCTTTGTCTTTTTGGCCTTCATCATCTGACTCGGTGGACTTGTCGCCGTCGGCTGCGACATCGCCGTCGGCTGCTGCATCGCCGTTTGCGTTTGCCTCGGAAGCAGACTTCTTCTTGGTCGGTTGTTTAACCCGTTCGTGCCAGGCTTCGATCAGTCGCCGTTCTTTGTCTGAGGCACGATCGATGCGTTGGATTGCTTGTTGAATAAAGCCTGCGGATCGTTGTTCGTTTTCGATATTGGCTCTGGCCATTCCCCAGTAGGGCATCGGATGCTCCGCATCGAGGGAGGCTGCTTGGCGGAACGAGCGTTCGGCTTCGAAGTACCAGAAACCGTGCAGCTGCGAGATACCTTGATCAAAGAAACGTTGAGCGAGAGGGTTTTTTGAAGTAATGGGAAAGTGAACATTGCCCATCCCTTGCATCAAGTAAGCTGCTTGACGAGGCCCTTCGTTAAAGGATTCGCCATGCATCGAATGCCCAGGAGACGGACCTGAGTCCACATGTCCGCCTGATCCCACTTGGCTGCTTGATCCCACTTTACTGGAATCGGCATGATCGTCGGCCGCCAGTATTGGAGTGCTGGAAACGAACAAGAACGCGATGCAAACAACAAAACGAAACATGGCAGGAATGGACCAAGGAGTGATCGAGCTCAATTGGTGCGGGGAATATCCGCACGTTCGACCCCAATAGTCTGATTGATAGCCAGCAAAATCGCTAGTAGTAAGTTGGCCGATTATCGCTGGTTTGAGTCGACCGCATGGAAAGCGTTATCGCACAGAGAGGCCCACTGCTTCGCGAGAGCCGAGCAAAGAAGTGCAGAGCCGATCAGAGCAGAGAAGCAAAGTTGAATCGTAAAAAAGCTGTGGCGTTAGCTAGCAAACTTTGCGAATAGGCATAAAAAAAGCTCCCGGAATGTGAACGAGTCCTAGGGGGGCTAAGGACAATAGCTACGTTTCCGGGAGCATGGTTCATTTGCGAGCCGCCGAACCATCCGTGGTGGCAGCCCGCAATAGTCGGATGACAACTCAACCATAAACCACATCCTGTGGTTGATGGTTGAATGGTGCTAGGTGCACAGATCAACCAACCGTTGTATCGTTTGTTCGTCGCGATTGGTGCGACGGCCGTAAGATAGAAAGGGACCATCCTTTAGGTCAACAGCGCATTGGTCTGTTTCTTGAGACTTTGTAAATTTTATTTTCCAACTTTGTAGAAACTGCAATCGGATGCACCGCGTGTTCGTATGCGAGCAATAGTTCAATGGCTTCGTTTCTTTTTTGGAAGAATAGGGGGCCAGATCTTGAGGGGTGTGCGTTGGATGGATTTTCAACGCAAACCAAGCTTTCTCGGCAGGAACTTGGTGGATCGGGTTGCGATTAGGTAAGCAAAAAGAGTATAAAGCTGATACACCGCGAGTGAACTTGGGCCATTGGCACGAGTGTTGCTTTTGTTGGTTTGGTAGTAAGGTTGTTGTTAGAGCTCACAGCATTCCTAATCAGAATGATGAGCACCTTAGGATTTGTTTCGACAGTCGTCATTCAAGGAAGGAGAATGGATTAGCTCAGGTGTTGAGTTAACTGGGTCGATACCCCAACCAGCTTTCGCTCGAAAGCGATATCTATGCAAAGTCGACATGACCGTTACGGATGGTCTCCTGCGACACGGACTGCATGATGATTACGGATCGAGCTTAAGGAACAGCAGCACAGAGCTGTCGGTCCTTAATAGTTGGGCAAGGTAGCAGTCCATTTGTCATCTCAACATCATACCAACGTCGTTGGTCGAGTTGATTTATTCCTTGCGGGGGAGAACACTATGCAGATTTCCGGTAACTTTTCTATCTCGGGCGTTGATGCGGCTCGTGGTGCATCGAGAACCAATGCGATCAAGGCAGCTCATGAGGAAACGAAAGCCTCGTTGGCCATGCCGGTTGACCAACTGGAGCTATCTCCTGAAGCGTTGGCGATGAGCGAAACAAGTGGCAGCTCCGAAGTTTTTCGTGCCGACAAGGTCGCTGCACTGAGAGACGCCATCGCCTCAGGCAACTATGATACGGACGAAAAACTAAACGCTGCGTTCGAGATCATGCTCGATCGGCTAGGTTAATCAAAGCGTGTTAGCGAGGGCTGGCGGAATAAGTAGCGAGCCAGCCCACCGTCGCAAACGAGTCATGACGACATTCTTTCTAGTCTGACTCGGCAGTCTCGCCTGGTTTGGGGGGCCCGCCAGATTTGGCAGTCTCGCCAGATTTGGCAGTCTCGCCAGATTTGGCAGTCTCGTCCGATTTGGCCGAACCGCCATCTATCTGCGATTCGCCCTCGATATACTCGTGCGGCGATATTCGTGCAGTGATACTCCAGTTGCCTACAGCCTACAGCCTGCTTTCTACCTGCGGATGACGCTTACGATCCGCACAACGATTGAAATCGTTAATCTCTATCAGCAAATTTTGGCTCTTTCGTGCGTAGAGCCATCGCGCATGGATGCTTCCTATCCTACATCTATTGGATTGGTGGAAGCCCCGTGAAAAAAGTCCTCACCGACGGCGCAATCGTTACAACCGTCAAGGGCAGGCGGTCCTTTTTCGTTAGTCATCCTAAATTACCAAGCCTCGGCATTTTTTCTATTCCATCCTCTTTAACCAGTCGATTTATGTCGCCTGTTGGGAATTGATTTC
>JALOQS010000088.1 GCA_025459355.1 Pirellula sp. | reverse complement strand
CGGAATCAATCATGTCCAGGCACACATCTACGCGTGCGGTCTTGGGCGACCAACATCGATCTATCCGTGTATCGGGTTTGTCGTCAGCGGTGGCCACACCAGTTTGTACAAATGTGAAACGGCCATGGATTGGGAGTACATGGGTGGCACCATCGATGATGCAGCAGGAGAGTGCTTTGACAAAGTGGCCGTTATGTTGGGGCTTCCTTTTCCCGGTGGTCCAGAGTTATCCAAGCTGGCCAGTACGGGCGATCCCAAGTCAATCGCATTTCCTCGCCCGTTGTTGGATGACAAGACTCGTTTGGAGTTTAGTTTTTCGGGTCTGAAGACTGCGGTGAGGTACCACATAGCGGGAACGGGTAAGCAGGATTGGGATGATGTCAAGTTGCCTCAGCAAGACAAAGCCAACATTGCGGCATCGTTTGAACAAGCGGTGGTCGATTGTTTAGTTGGCAAATGTATGCAGGCGGTTCGTCGGAGTGGTGTTGGGCGTGTGTGTGTTGGTGGAGGGGTGGCCGCGAATATGGTGTTCCGGTCGCAATTGCAAAACGCGTGTGACGCAAAGGGGTGTGAGTTGATTTTTGCACCACGGGAATTGTGCACCGACAATGCGGCGATGGGAGCTTTGGCTTGGGAACGCATCGATCGCGGTGATTTCGATGATTTAACGTTAGACGTGCAACCCGGTCTCATTCGCCCAAGTAAATCAAAATAATAGCGGTACGGGCGCTAGCCCTCATAGCGGTACGATCTGCTAGCCCTCCGGTATGGCGTTGACTGGGCAATCGACTAATCAGAGCTAAGCGTGGAATCGACACCCAACAATCCCTTCGCACGAACTGGTTCAGCACATCAATCCTCAGGTAGCGGTTTGCCTTTGGTTTCCGGGAGAAAGAAGATAACCACGATACCGATAAGAAACGCGACGCACATGTAAGACGCCGCATCCCGAAAGGCGTCCAGCTTCTCGGCAGGTGTGGTAGCCCCTTTCTCGAACCAAGCCGTCAAACTGGCTTTGACAGGCAGGCCCAGCGCCGCCACGTAGCGACCAACGTTGTAGCAGAAACTGGTGCCGGTACTACGAAGACGAATCGGGAACAACTCGGGCAGATAGATCGCGTAGCCTGCAAAGATGCCCAACTGACATCCTCCCATCAGTGCGCTGAGTGGTATATGCTCCAAGCCATTAAACGTCTGGAAGTACAGTATGGTAAAAATCATGGCCAGGAGAAAGCCAATGATAAAGGTTGGTTTTCGCCCAAGCTTTTGAGCCATGAACGTAAAGAGCAACATACCGAGAAAAGCACCGACGTTCTGAACGATGGAGTTAACCCCCATCCAAAAGTCTGCCGCTACTTTCACGTCCGCTTTGATGGCAGCGAGTTGTTCTGCGGTAGGTTTATCGAGCCCTTGTAATCGTTCCGCTTGAACGGATTGCTCGATGACCCCTTTGACAATCTCCGGTGAAAAGAATCCGATGCCCCAAACTCCGATGATTCCTGAAACGCAGAGCATCATGCCCATCAAAGCGTGCTTGCGAAGACGACTGCTGGAGAATAGATCTGTGTAGGAACCGAACTTGACCCCTGCCAGTTTACCAGCCTTGCGAGCTTCAACCCATTTGTCGGGCTCTTTAAGTCGCAACTGAATAAACACGCACAAAACCGCCGGTGCCGCTCCGACTAAAAACATGTACTTCCACGAGTTCTGCGGTTCGATCGTTCCGACTCGGCCCAAGTAGGCAAAGAACATCGAGGTCAAGCCGGCAGTGATGTTGCCAAGAGCGGATAACGATTGCAATAGACCCAGGGCCGGTGCGCGTGCTTTATCAGGCAACGTGTCCGCGACCAAGGCAACAGCTAATCCGAAAACACCACCCACTCCCAGCCCCGTTACGAATCGGTAAGCCGCGAAATCCAACCAACCGGTGGAAAAGGCTGATAGCCCGGTCGATATCGAATAAAGGAAAACCGTG
This sequence comes from Pirellula sp., assembly GCA_025459355.1. GTDB lineage: Bacteria > Planctomycetota > Planctomycetia > Pirellulales > Pirellulaceae > JBKCUI01. The sequence continues at coordinate 11,542 of JALOQS010000088.1, read as the reverse complement.
ATCGTCAACGTCTTGGCCCGCCCGATGCGATCCCCGACGGAACCGAAAATCAGGCCGCCCGTCGCCCACCCAAACATAAATATCATCGTGGCGTAGTCGCCGTATTGATACGCGAACTTTTGCTGGGATTCCGATAGCAGCGATTCCAGAGCGTTCTTGCGTGCGAGAATAAACAGCTGCTGGTCTAGGCAATCGAACACCCAGGACATCGATGCCATGGCGAAAACGAACCAGTGGTAGCTATTCAAGTACGTCCACCACGGACGGTTTGCTTCCGAAGGCTCGGTCTTTATCTCGGACACGGGGGACTCCAATCTAGGTTTCTTTTGAGGTAGGAAACTTTGCAGTGTGGCTCGCAAGGGTTTACGTTTCGTCAACCGAATGACTTCAAACTTTGGGGGCAGCCATCGGTCTGGAATTGATCGTCGGGTACAATACGGTGCGTGCCGACACGCAGCGAACCTAGTGGCATGTCGATCACGGACCATGGTTTACCGGTCAACGTATGTTGATCTAGCATATTGTCGCGAGAGTTTTCGTGACAAATCTGCTGCGATGTTATAGCATAATTCGAAAGCTTCCCATTCTTTGATCCATTCTCCCGAACTGAAAATGATCAACAATCCCCGATTCCGCGTCGACGGCATGACGTGCCAACATTGCAAATCCGCTGTCGAAAAGGCCCTTTTAGAAATTCCCGGTGTCGATGCAGTCGAAGTCGATTTGCGTCAAGGGCTGGCCACCGTCAAAGGTGCCCCCAACCCCGACCATGCCCTTCGTGCCATCATGGACGAAGGGTTCGATGCGAAACTCTTGGAGACTTATGCGAGTTAACCCCGATGCACGCGAGCTCGGTTTCGTGTTCCGCGGCTTGGCCATTTTCTTGAGTCTAGCGTTTCTATGGGTCGGAAACGGGAGCTTGTCAGGCGAGCCGACCGTTCGATCAAACGCCCGATCGCCCGTTCGTATCAAAACGGAAACCGATGTCGTCTACGGAGAACAATCGGAGCCAATGCATCGTGCGGATCTGTTTTACCCGTCCGCACCGTTGTCCGAGGGAGAGAAATGGCCCGTCGTTTTGATGATCCATGGCGGCGCTTGGACCGCCGGAGACAAATCTTACGATCGCTTGCATGCGAGAAAGCTGGCGGCGCGAGGATACGTTGTGGTTGTAATCAATTATCGCTTGGCACCTGCTCACAAGTTTCCGGCTCAACTGGAGGACTGCAGGCTGGCTTTATCGTGGATCAAAAGCCAGGCGGAAAAAAGGAGCTTTGATCTCAATCGCATTGCGGCTTGGGGATATTCAGCAGGAGGCCATTTGACGGCTCTGCTCGCTTTAATGGACGCCCCTCTCGTCGACAAAACAGCACCGCGACTTCAAGTTTGTGTGTGCGGTGGCGCTCCGTTTGATCTGACCAATCTGCCGGGTGACACCGAAGTGCTAGCGGGAGTATTTGGCAAAACGCCCGCTCAAGCACCTGAGGTTTACGAGCAGGCGTCACCCATCAGCCATGTCAAGCAGAATGCCCCTCCGATGTTTGTGTTTCACGGGACCAAGGATTGGCTCGTGCCCAACAAAAACGCTTTGAAAATGTGTGAATTACTCGAACAGAACAACGTCGATCATCAGTACTGCGAGGTTCCAGGAAAAGGGCATTTGGCGACCTTTGCGGATTTCGAGGTTGCGGAAAAATCCTTCGATTTCCTGGATAAGTTTCTTCGCCCCGATTCGGCTTGGCGGGACGGACAAAACCAATCAAAATAGTCCCTTGTTGAAATTCCTTGGGCCAATCTTTGTTACAAGCCACATGTCAGCTTCAAAACTGCTAGATACCGATACCACTACCGCTCCGATCGCCAAACCTATTTGGATCGGTAACTTGAAGATTGATCCACCTATCTTTCAAGCTCCCATGGCGGGCTATACCAATTATGCATTTCGCCAGATCGTGCGAGATTACGGTGGGGCGGGGCTACAAGCGACCGAGATGATCAACGCGCGCGGCTTTGTATGGCTCGATGAGCATGACTGCGAACATCCCGATCGGCTGTGGGGTATCAAAGACGAGGCTCGTCCGCTCGCGGTTCAAATCTGGGACAACGAACCGGAGACAATGGCCAAAGTTGGCAAGCGTCTGGTCGAAGAGTACCAGGTGTCGGTGGTAGACATCAACTTTGGCTGTCCCGTGAAACAAGTGACCGAGAAAGCTCACAGTGGATCGTATCTATTGCGAGATCCGGAACGCATGTATGCGATCATTTCGAGACTGGTGGAGGCATGTTACCCAACGCCGGTGACCGCCAAGATCCGTTTAGGTTGCACTCGAAAAACGATGAACCATATCGAGGTAGCCAAGACGGTCGAGCGAGCGGGAGCATCGGCATTGACGGTCCACGGACGAACGGCGGAAGATTTCTTTCGCGGTTCTGCAGACTGGACACGTATCTCGGAGATTAAAGAGCACTTAGAAAAGATTCCGCTAATTGGCAACGGTGATTTGCAAACGGCCGAACAAGTCGTACATGCGTTCAAGACTTATCGCGTGGATGGAGTGATGATTGCTCGCGCATCGATGGGTAGACCGTGGTTGTTTGCACAAGCGGCAGCGGCCGTTGCTGGCAAACCGATACCGCCTGATCCGAGTCTGGAAGAACAAAAGGAATGCATGATGCGTCACTATGATTTAGTAACGCAGCGTTTCGGTCCTGAAAAGGGAACCCTTCTAATGCGTAAGTTTGCATGCTGTTATGCGCAGAGCAAACATGGTGCGAGGCACTTTAGAACGCATGTAGCCAAGGTGGAAACGCCGGAGCAGTTTTACTCAGTCGTCGAGCAGTATTTCCCCAAGCACCTAGATCCGTCCGGCGTTGATCCGTCCGGCGTTGATACATCCGGCGTTGATCCCGAAGAGCAGCCCCAAGACCAGCCATGTTGCGGATAAAGGCTTTACACAGTTACGGCAAGACGTCCACTAGGGGCGGGCGGCTGTGTAGCCGTCTGCTGTATCGTTGACCGGTACGTTCAAGTAAAACGCGACCTCGTCAATGCCGTCGCCATCAAAATCGCCGGCGATGACCTCTTCTCCTTCGCCCTCAATTTCAAAGACCTTGTCCGCCGCATCCATTTCGCCGTTGCCGTTGCTGTCAACGATCAGCCGACTGCCTCGTACGACCGCAATCTCGTCGATACCGTCCCCATCAAAATCTCCAACCACAGGAATGTCGCCTGCTTGGCCATACTCATGATAGGAGTCTTCCTCGGTGAGCCGACCATCACCGTTGCTATCCAAGGTCCACTGACCTGCCGCAAACAACCCCACGGTCGAGATACCATCACCATTAAAATCGCCTACGACAGGAGTATCGTTGTCGGTTCCAAAGCGGAAGACGTGATCGACCTCATCCGACCGTGGTGTTCCTTCGACACTTCTCTGCATCAATCGCTCTCTTACCGATCCTTTAGGGGGCGGTAGGTTCTTTGGCTTGGTGAGTCGCTGGTTGGTCGCATCAGGAATGCCCGGTTCACTAGTAAGAATCTCTTCGGTGGCAGTCCATGAATTTCCATAAACCCCCACGTCATCTTTACCGTCGCCGTCCCAATCTCCAACTAGTGGTCGATCTCCGTTTTCACCAAGGCTGATCCACATGTCGCCGTCATCCCACGCGCCATTGCCATTGATGTCAACCAACCATTCGCCATCCTTAAAGAGCGCGATCTCGTCCCGCCCATCGCCATTAAAGTCACCCGACAGTTGCTTTGCCCCCAAGACGTTAAAGGCATCGCGAGTTACGCGAACCTTGTTTGTCGAAACAAACGTCCATCGCCCTTGATCTATAGAGTCGATGGTCCATTGAACTGGATTTAAAACGACAGCAGAATCACGCACTCGATCGCGACTAACGACTTTGTCTTTGTTGTAACCTCTAGGCTGCCCCGCATTGATTATGCTGAGTTGCCACGAGAACTCCTCGGTATAGCCCCCAATCGGCTCGATGGTTTTGCCAGGATTGATGGGTGGTAGCACGATGTAGCGATCGATAGGTCCAGGATACGAACCTGGTGTAACGGGTACATCGATCGGCGGAATCGGCCGTGGAGGTGGCAATGGAAACGGCGGATCCTCGGGCGGAGGTGGTTCATCGATCAGGACTTTGATCTCGCTGAAGTTGTTTTCAATCGACCTGCCACCAGCCGTTAAATCGATCATCAAGATCGCATCATTATTCGGGTTGGTTTCTGATGATGTAACAAGAAGGGCCAAAGTGCTGAATGACAGCGGATCCATATCGAACCATGGATTCACGGCAAAGCTACCAACGCTGGAACCCGCGCGGTCAATGGCGTCAAAGAATCCCGTGGGCTGAATCTGATATACGTGATAAGAACCAGGTCGCAACCCTTTGAATTCGTAGTAACCGTTCGCATCCGTCACGACTTCGATAAACTCTCCCGAATAAAAACCGGGCAAGGCGCGATCGGAAGGAATCTGCTGACCCGTCAAGGTTCTAAGCTGCATGCGAACGCCTGGAATGGCGATGCTCGATTGCCCTCGAATACCTGTCTTGAAGTCTTGCAAATTAGGAGGCGGTGTGCCATCAGGTGTCACAATCGCATCACCGTCTTGAAAAACATAACCCATGATTTCGGCGGGCGGGACTTCGCAGAACGTTAACTGTCCTTGACTCTGCCCTGATCGCAACCGCACCTCTCGGATCAAGTCCGCTTGATCGGTAAGCGCAACGCCCTCAGGGGCTTTTTGTCCACCGTGGAAATAGCCATCTGGTTGGGTTTCGCGGACTGTGTAAACCCCTGGTGTTAGATTATCGAATCGGTAGTTGCCGCTAACATCGGTAAAGGTCGTTGCGATCACTTGACCGGTGGAGTTGAGGAGTTCAATCTTCACGCCAGCAATAGGAGCTTCGCCTGGATCCCAGGTGCAATTTCTTTGAGTGTCTACAAAGACCGAGCCAAACAAAGAGGCTAACCTTTGCTCGCAGAAATTATATTCCTGTGCATCGATTCCTTGCCCAAGAATAATGGATCGGATCAGATCGGGAGTCGAGGCATCCCCGCCGGCGGTTCCCGCCTTTTGACCACCTTGAATGAAGCCTGCTGGTTGCGTTTCCCGAACGGTATAGTTCCCTGGCCTTAGGTTGTTAAATTCATAGCGGCCCAGGGCGTCGGTTTGGGTCGTAGCAAGAACGGTCCCATTCTGATCTAGCAATTCGATGGTTACGCTTGGGATCGCAGGCTCACCTGGATCGCGAGTACAATCGCCATCAACATCTTCGTAAACCAGACCAGACAATCTGCTGGGGAGAATTTCCCCAAAGTCATAACTAACACCTTGCTGCCCCGAAGCCAGTGCGATGGAACGAATCGTGTCATTTCCATCTAGAACACCCACGACCTGTCCATTGATCGAGCCAACACGATCTTTGCCGTCGAGATAACCGGCTGGTGTGGTTTCGATGATGGAATATGTGCCGGGCATCAAGCCGGTAAAGCTATATCGACCGAGCGCGTCGGTCTGCTTTTCAGTGACCGTTCCGTCGACCGAGATCAACCGAACGATTGCATTGGGAAGCCCTACTTCGCTCGATTGGATAACGCCATCGTCATTGGCATCGTGATAAACGGTTCCAGAAATGGATGCTGGTAGCAATTCGCCAAAGTTGTACTCTCGACCCGACTCGTTACCATCGAGGCGAATGTCGGCGAACAAGTCGTTGGATGCTGTACCTCGTGCTTGTCCGTTAACTCGGCCGAGCGAATCCTTGCCATCAATGTAACCGGTTGGCTGACTTTGGACCACGCGATACACACCCGGTGGTAAACCGACTAACTCGTAAGACCCATCCGCATTGGTTCGAATTGTTCGCGAGATGGGCGAACCGATTGTGGTTATGGAAACGATTTGAATATCGATACCACCAATGCCCTCTTCACCCGTCTCTTTGAGGCCGTTGTTGTTGCGGTCATGATAGACGAAGCCGGATATTTCGACCGGTTGGGCTTCCGCGAAATCAAGATTGGTTCCGTGGGTATCCCCGAGCGGAATTTCTATATCAATCAATATATCTTTATCGTTCGCGACCGTTTTCCCGAGAGGTCCCGCTCCACCGAGAAGACCAGGGATCGCTCCGACGCTGAAGTAATCTGCTGGCTGAGTCTCGCGAATCTGATATTGGCCGGGCATCAATCCGAGAGATGTCCCAAAGGAGTAGCGGCCTTGCGCGTCGGTTCGCGTTTGATGTCCCGTCGACACGTACTGACCATTTTCAAAGCGAAACAGGGTTAGCAAGACATTCCCGATTCCAACCTCGCCATTCTCCCGAACCAAGTTTAGATTGTTGTCCACATAAACCGTACCGGACAGAGAAATCGGCTTTGGCGTTTGAACCACTCGAACCGCAGTACCTGTCGTTCGGTCCCTCAAGCCGCCATCATTGTCGCGTGGCAGATCGAGCCCCGATGGAATCAGTTGCCCATCGTACTCGTTTACATAAAGTGAATTGGCAGCAGCATCTTCGTAGTGTGGGGCTGAGAAATGAGCCGTAAGACGAGATCGTGCAAACTCAACACCTGATACGATCGGGTCGACGTCTAAATTGAAAGCCGGGATGTTGTTCGGATCGTCTAAGTATTGAACTTCGTCAACATCGATCGTGAATTCGAATGTATCACCGGCCGAAAAGTTATCAAACGTAATGACGAGTTGCTTGCCCCCATCGACCACTTCAGCGCTAACGTTGGAATCAGAGAACTTGGTATTGGGTACGACACGAAAGGGGTGATAACCATCCGAACCTCTGCCCCCTGCGGCGGTATCGAAAAACAAATCTCCGCGAGACCATCCGTTCGGCAACTGATCGGTATCAATAATGACTTTGGTGAGCTTGGTATTATCTGCTCCACCCTTGAATTGGATAAAGAAACGGTCAGGAGTCAGGTCAGACCCCATATCCTCTTCAATGAACACCCCACCAATCCAAAGAGGATCTGCATTGAACAGATTTCGAGCCTCCAGCGATTCCACGAGCGAGCGGCGCACGTAATCTCTCCCTCGCAACGGCTGCGAACCATGGGACGAACCAGCGCGAGCCCCAGTTGTGGGAACTGCATGACCGAACGGAGCCCGCACGGTCAAGTATTTTTTCCACTGATCAATGCGTCGTTTCCAAGACACGATATCGATCCTCGGTAGGTCGCTAGGAATGAGTGCGGTGATGTTGTGTGTGTTTATTCGATTGGTCTACTTACCAGTATGCCGGGCTTCTCTAAAGCGCCGGAATCCTCAAATTGCGAAGCAACCGGGTGGTGATAACGCTTTTGCCCGTCACACTCCCTGATTGCTTTCTCCACGTTCCATATCCGAATCGTGGTATCGAAACTAGAGGAAACCAAAACGTTATCTTGAACATGGAGCAACGTAACGGTTCCATCATGCCCAATCAGCTTCGCGGTGCATTGCCCTGTCTTCGCATCTAAAAGTCGTATGGTGTTGTCCGCGCCACCGACGGCTAGTCTATTGGCATCCATCGCGGTCAAACCGAACAGCTTTCCACCAGGAAAATCAAGGGTCGAGGTGATGGCTTTCGATTTAATGTCGTATTGAATCAATCGTCTATCCTCACCGACGGATAGCAAGGTCTGCTGATCATCGAGAAAATGTAACGATCGAATCCGTTGAAAGTGGGCTGGCGACAAGTCATACAATTCCGCTTTATTGCTGAGTAGTCGATAAAGCCGGAGCACTCCGTCGCGACCACCATAGGCCAGCATTTTTAGTTCGGGCGAATATTGAATGCTTCGCAAATCACGACAGTCCGCTTGGTGATCAACGATCGGATCGGTTTGTGATAGCTCCCATCGATAAACGTTCGAGTCGAAGCCTACGGCATACAGCGTCGTTTCATCAATAAAGCAAAGGTCGTGCAAAGCATGCGGAACTTGCGTTGAAGCAACCGCTTTCTTTGCAACAACATCATAGATGACAATTTTGCCATCGTTCCCGCAGGAAGCGATCAAACCACCAAGCGGCGAAAATCGAACAGATCGAACCCAATCCGAGTGGCTTTGCCATGTGTGTCGCGATACAGGCTCGAGTTCGTTGCTTAGACCGGTTCCTGTACTCTTCGATCCATGACTCGCATTGCTGTTGACTCGCAGGGCGGCGAAAGACATCGCAGGCCCCTCCGAGCTTAGCTTGCCCAACTCCAAGAGACGAACCGCATGATCATCACCAGCGGCCGCCAGAAAACGACCATCGGGAGACAACTCCATCGCCGTCACCACAGGCCGATCCGTGTTCCCGGGCAATATCTCTAATCGAATAATCTCGGGCGAGGTCGCATCGTTTTGGACATCGCCAAGATTCTGCGTTGCCCCCTGTGCGGAAACACTGGCCGCGATGAAGAAAAACCCGAAGAGCGTTACCAGCCAATTGGAAGCCAAAGCTTGGCATTTCCAATGTGGTAATGAAACACATGAGATTGAAACACATGGCATCGAAACACGTCGGATCAATGCGGAACGCCGAGCAGTCCGAGGCATAAGGCCGGGATCTTTCGTTAGGCTGTTCACCAGTTGTTCCTCCATGCGTACCATCCAGCTAGCGGTTAACGCTAGCAGTCTCGATCCGTCGAGCCTGCCGCTAGTGCGTCTCGTCACCTATCGACCAGCTTGGCGGCAATCCTTTGTCGAAATTGGCAAACTAAGTAAAAGAATCTGATTAAGCTGGGTTTGTCGCTCGGATTGTGCGGATCCCGTCGATTCGATCCCTTCGGTGGGGGAAAATCTGATTGACAGACCGACCAGTCGGTCTGTAGCATAGAGGCATGAATGCTGCAAATGTTGTCGAAATTAGGTCGCACATCCTCGACGCGGTCGAAGCGGTCGTGGTGGAGCACGGGGTCGGTAAACTGACGCTCGAGGTGGTTGCCAGACATGCTGGCCTGAGCAAAAGTGGCCTCCTTCACCACTTTCCTAGCAAAGAACTCCTCATCGATGCCCTCGTTGCTCGAACCGTAGAGTGTTGGCGCGAGTCTATGAATCGAGTCATCGCGGAACAAACGCCTGGTCCGTTTCCAACAGTTCGCGGCGTGATCAGCTGCTGCTTAGGTGAAGCGACCGAGTGGAACGATCAACTCCGGCGGACTTCAACCGCGCTCCTTTCGGTCATGGTCCATTGCTCCCAAAAGGACACTCCTCTGCACGTCTACTACAGACAGCTTCTTAGCCAAATGAAAGAGGAAATGAAAAACTCTGCCATGGCTGACTTGGTTCTGGCCGTTATCGATGGAATCTGGTTGCGATGGGTTACCCATCTAGCTCCCATCGACTCAGAACGAATCCTTCTCATCCGCGAATTGCTTCTGAAACTTTTGGCGTCTGAGAACCAACAATAAACTCATTAAAGGCTTTTACATCGTGACGAAATCCAACCGTAAGAAATGGGTAGTGCCCCTGTTTGGCTCCCTGACCATATTGCTTGGTGTCGCGGCCGTCGGATACGGATTGTTTGCGATCAAGCAATATCAATTGGCCCAGATGGGAGCACAAGAGGCGCCACCGGAGGCTCCGAATTTTGTCGAAATGACGACAGCCCATTCGGTCTCGTTTCGTGCATCATCGACTGCTATCGGCACCATCATCGCCCCTCGATCGATTCTTCTAAGCAACGAGGTACCGGGCACGGTCGTTTTGGCGAATCTAACGCCGGGTGCTGTGGTCGAACCAGGCACGGTACTTTTGCAACTCGACATTAGTATCGAACAGGCACAGCTGGACGGGGCCCAAGCAGCGGCCAGCATCGCGCGATCTCGATTTGAACGAACCCGCGAAGCCTTTCAAAGCCGCGCACTCACGGAACTGGAACTGGAAGAGGCGCAAACCCAAGTCCTGCAAGCCGAAGCGCGAGTCGCCGAGTTGCGGGCCGTCATCGCAAAGAAAACATTACTAGCACCCTTCAAAGCCAGAATCGGACTCTCCGATACTCATCAGGGGCAGTACCTGCCTTCGGGAACCCAAATTACCTCCCTGCAGAGCGTGGAAAATTATCTATTCGTCGACTTTACCATTCCGCAAAGCGTCGCTCCATCTCTGCAACCGGGCCAGAGTGTGAATCTCATCGCACAGGAGCTTCACCTGACCGCCACCATTCTCGCACTCGATTCGCGAACCGACAAAATGACGCGAAACGTCATGGTTCGAGCCAAAATCGCCGACGCTCCCAATTATCTTCAGCCCGGAGACAGCGTTCGCGTCCAAATCGAATACGGGGACGAAATTCAAGCCGTAGCCATACCAGCCGAAGCGTTGCGACGAACGCCCGAAGGAGCACTCGCCTTTATCGCGGAAGACGATGGTAAAGGTCAATTGCGAGCCAAGCAACGCATGGTTCAAGTCATCAAATCGATTGGTAACGACGTGGCGTTGATGAGTGGTGTTAAGTCAGGAGAACGAGTCGTCACAATCGGATCGTTCAAATTGATGCCTGGAAGCTTGTTGGCGGAATCAATCAAAGAGCCCGCATCGGTGGAGCCCATTTCGCAAAAGAAGTAGAAAGCGAATCATGAAAGCTATAACCGATATCTTTATTAAACGGCCCGTTCTGGCCATCGTTCTCAATCTGATGATCGTTCTCATCGGATTGCGAGGCATGTTCTCGTTGCCTGTTCAGCAATATCCCAAGCTCGAAAGCACATCGATCGTTATCACAACGGTCTACATCGGAGCGTCCGCCGAAACGGTGCGTGGATTTCTCACGACTCCGATCGAACAAGCGGTCTCGTCCATCGCCGGTATTGATTACATCGAATCGGAATCGACAGCCGGTGTGAGTCGCATCACGGTTCGATTAAAGCTAAACCACAACAGCACTACCGCGCTGGCTGAAATTAGTGCCAGGCTCCAGCAGGTCCGACGTGAACTGCCTGCCGAAGCGGAACCACCACAGATCGAATTGAATCGGGCCGATCGACCTTACGCTTCGTTTTATCTGAGCTTTACTTCGGATGATCTTAACATCTCACAACTTACCGATTGGCTGATCCGCAATATCCAGCCGCAGCTCAAGACGTTGCCTGGCGTACAACGAATTGGTATCGAAGCGGGCCAATTGCCTGCCATGCGGATTTGGATTTCTCCGGAACGACTTTCCGAAGTGAACCTCACTCCGGGAGACATCTTCAACGCGTTGCGTCGCAACAACTATCTCGCGGCTATCGGTCGCATCAAAAGCGAGTCTGTCCAAATCGATCTCTTAACGAATACCGACCTGAAAACGCCCGAAGAGTTTCGAGACTTGATCGTCGCACAGAGGAACGATGCGACCATCCGCTTAGGGGATGTTGCCAAAGTCGAGTTAGGTTCCGAAGAGCCGATGATGAACGCAATCTACGGCGGCAAACCTGCAGTCTACGTTTCGGTTTGGCCACTACCGGGCAGCAACGAAATCGAAGTCGCCCACAATTTGCGAGCCGAAATGGACCGGCTTAAAGAAAGCTTGCCCACTAACATCGACATGCAACTCGC
>JALOQS010000349.1 GCA_025459355.1 Pirellula sp. | reverse complement strand
GAAGAGTGCGAGTGTTACCTCGCTGCTGAGTGATGCTCTTGGTATACATGGAGCCCGGTTAAGTGCCCGGAATAAACAAGCCAAGACGAACCTCAAACAAATCACTGCCCCTCGTTTAACCGCATGGGCATCGCCCTGCGCTGAGCGTTCACAAGTCAGAGCAACTCACTAACTCGCCCAAGCCCACTCTCGGGCGCACCCCCTCGTTTAACAGCACGGGCATCGCCCTGCGCTGAGCGTTCACAAGTCAGGACAACCCACCAACTCGCGCGATCATCCCCGACCCTGAGCGCCAGCGCAGCCCGATGGGCGTGCGGTTAAACGAAGGCATCGCCCTGCGATGGGCGTTCACAAGTCAGAACAACTCGCTAACTCGCGCAATCATCACCGACGTGGAACGCCAGCGCAGCCCGATGGGCGTGCGGTTAAACGATGGCATCGCCCTGCGCTGAGCGTTCACAAGTCAGAGCAACTCACTAACTCGCGCGATCATCTCCGACCCTAAACGCCAGCGCAGGATCGATGGGCGTGCGGTTAAACGAAGGCATCGCCCTGCGATGGGCGCTTACTACTTGGTATTGCTTACTGACTCGCGCGATGATCCCTGACGGGGGCCGCCAGTGTCGTTTTTTCTCGACCTAGTTGGTTCAGATTGGCTCTAGCTTTTGCTCTGTTCTGGCTGTTGGCCACTGATTCCATCGGCTCCATGCTCTAAACATCCGCTTTTTACTATGACCCCACGGGTTATGCCCCCATGACTAATGCCAGATACCAGGACTTTTTTGTGGCGATGGAGGATGCTATGTGTGCTAAAAATCCCAAGTCGACTGAAGCAAAAAGACCGAATTGGAGAACAAGAAACGCCAGTGCTCTATTGGTTTGGGAAGAATGCGACTATCCTAGAACAACCCGTTACAGGAATTTAACCATGACGAAAAACCAATTTGAGAGCGTCAGGGAGGCGCATGCCAGCGAAAAAGCCCAAGACTACGTTGAGGCAATTTCGGAGATTATCGCCGAACGAGGTGAATGCAGGCTCGTCGATATCGCCCGCCGGTTCGCCGTGACCCACGTGACCGCGAATCGCACTGTCGCTCGACTAAAACGCGACGGATACGCCACCAGCGAACCCTATGGACCAATCGTTTTGACCGACGACGGCAAACGTCTGGCTGAGTTTTCACACAAACGACACCGAATTGTCGCCGAATTTCTACTTTCTATCGGTGTCCCAGAAGCTGTTGCGGAAAATGACGCCGAAGGAATCGAACATCACGTGAGCCCGGAAACGCTAAAAGCCATGGCAAAATTTACGAAAAGGAAGCGTGACTGAAGTGGATGGTCCCCGCCAAACGTGCCATTTCCTAAACAAGAAGTTGAATTCTTAAATAAATTCTTCATTTCCGTGCACTTCTTGCTCGGAACTTTTGCGTTTGGTACGGGTTTTATCACCATGGCGGCGGAAAGCCCCCTCTCGGGGACCTTTACTCTTTGTCCTTCGTTTATCGATCCCTAAATGAATATCGCGAAAAAACTACGTCGCCAATTTTTCTCCTTGTTGCTCGCCAATACGTTGGTGGTCACCACATTGGGGGGATTTTCCTTGGCCGACGGCAATCCAGACCTCGTCGGTGTCTTAGCCAGCATTACCGATCCAGCAAACGCGGCTGAGCTGCGACTCACGGAGGATCAACTGGCACGGCTGGTGGCGATTATCAAGCAGCATGAGGGTAAGGCTCTGGATTTCGCCGCCGAAATTCGCCAGTTGCCATCGACAGACCGACGGCTCAAGGAGATGGAAAATGTCCGAACGGTAGAAAAGCTCGGACTATCTTTGCTTTCCGATGAGCAACGAAAGACTGCAGAAAGGTGGCGACTAGGCAGGCTTGGGCCCATGGCCATGCTGGATCCCGAGATTGCGGCTCAATTCGGAGTCGATGGCAATCAGTCTGCAAAATTCGTGAACATTCTAGAGGGACGCGGGGCGCTGGTTCGCTCCATGGGTGCGGAAGCTGCGTCAGCCGAAATCAACAAGCGACTGCTTGAGGTTCTAACTGATCCCCAAAAGACGCAATGGTATGCACAATCGGGCACGACACCGCCGGTCTCTCGTACCGTTGCTGCCGCCGACGCCAACCCTAACTCTGCCCCAGCCGAGTCCGCCCCGTCCTATTCACGTGACGTTACACCTCAGGACACAACGGTGGCCATCGCCGCTGCCTCCGGGGAATTGGCACCTCCCTCCGGCCCAGAAGATGGGTTATTGATCAACTTCAATGCGGCACCTTGGAAAGATGTTCTCGGGTGGCTCGCGAAAGAAGCGGAACTGAGCCTCCAACTGGACCAAATCCCACAAGGTTCGTTCACCTACCGAGATCCTTACAAAAGATACACCTTGGCCGAAGCCATGGACGTCATGAACGGTTTGCTTCTCAGCAAAGGCTTTACTTTGATGAAGAAGCAACGAGTGCTAACGGTGCTCGATTTGGAGCTGGCACCTGGTGAAACAGCCGATATCAAAAAGGCTCTTATCCGTGACGTGGCTGACCTCGTCGACGTCAAAGAATTGGACACGCGAGGTGTCAACGAAATCGTCAAATGTGTTTTCTCCTTTGAACGATTAAAGGTAGAAGATATCGATCGAGAAATCAAACTCTTGATCGGTCCTCATGGATCGGTGGTCCCGTTGTCAACTTCGGGGCAACTTTTGGTTACAGAGACCGGTGGAAAGCTTCGCATCATTCGCGACATGATCGAAAAAGCGGAGAATCCCAAGGGGAGCCGTTCGGGCTCAATCGTGAGTTTGCCCCTCGAATACGTTGCCGCAGATGAGATACTCGGGATTGCCCGCAATCTCCTGGGCATCAAAGAAAACGAATATCGCGCAGAAGATATCAGCATTTCGATGGACTCATTGGGAACCGTACTATTCGCAACCGGTTCCGTTGACAAACTACAAAAGCTTCGCGATCTGGTTTCGACTCTCGATAAGAAACCCCTGGAATCTGCCGCGAGCACGACCACGGTGGAAAAGCCAACTGTGGAGAGTCATTCCTTGTTGGGTTCCGATCCGACCACCACATTAGAAGTGCTACAAACCACGTTCGCCGGACAACCTGGCGTCAACATGGCTCTCGATCCCAAGTCGAATAACATCATCATGTTGGCGACTGAAGAAAGCCATCGCAAGGTGGACGAAATCATTAGCAAGCTGGCTGGTCAAGCGAGCGATTTTGAAGTCATTACGCTGGATGGTATCGATCCGCAAGCTGCTGTAACAACTCTAGAGAAATTCTATGGCAAACCAGCGAAGGACGCTGACCCAACCAAAGCCAAAGGGCCAGTCTTTTTCGCGGATGCTCCGAGCCGCCGGTTGATGGTTCGCGGAACCTCACAAGAGGTTGATCAGATCAAGACGTTGCTTACCAAAATCAGCGATGGTGGCCCGATGTCGGAAACCGACGATGGCACCAAATTCATTCCGTTGCGTGGCAGAGCTGCTCAAAGATTGTTGGAACAGATTGACATCATCAATCGAGCGAGCAAGAAGAACATCAAGATCAAATACCCGAAAGAGTTTGAGTCAGAAGGGGCAAAGCTAAACCCGATTCAGCCCGTGCGAAAAGAAGACAAAAGCGATACACCTGTCTCTCAATTGGGAAAGGAGCAAGCGGGAGTCCTCCCCGCAACCTTTTTAACCGCCGTGACGGTTCCTCAGGACGGGAATGAAGCGACCGCGATTCCACAATCCGCTAATTTGCAATCTGGCGATCTGCAATCCGGCGAAGTGATCGTAACAGAAACAGGGGATCAAGTTTACATTCTTCAAGGTCCGACGGGGCTCGTTGCCTACAGCGATAACCCAGAGGTTATGGCTGAGTTCAACAGACTTTTAAGCCGAGTCGAGAGAGATATGACATTGGCTCCCACCGAGCCAACCATTCGGTTTCTAAAATACATCCCCGCAGCGGCTGCGACCGAGTTGGTGAAGAGCATCATAGCTGGTGAACAAGCATCAGGCGGCGGCGGTGGTGGATTGCTAGGTGATGTCGCTTCCGGGCTGCTAGGTGGCGGCGGTTTGTTCGGCGGATTGTTTGGTGGCGGAGGTGGTGGTGGCAGTGCTGCGAGTGGCGTCTCGGGCGCTTCAACCAGTGGTGATGTCTATATTACACCCGATCCAAGATTGAATGCCGTATGGATCCAAGCGGCTCCGATGGATGCTTTGTTTGTAGAAGACATTCTCGAGGTAATTGATGTCGAAAGCAGCGAAGTCGAGATCCTAACGAAAGGTACGCCTCGACTTATCATGGTCGAGAATTCCGACGTTTCCGATGTAGAAGCCTTGGTGAAGACTGCTTTTGCAGAGCAGATTGGTGGACAGCAAGCCAATGCCGGTGGTGGCGGTGGCGGACAACGACAACCTTCTCCGCAGGAATTCATCGAACTCCTTCGAGGTGCTGGTGGCGGCCGAGGTGGACGTGGTGGTGCTGGCGGCGCACAAAGCCAACTCAAAGAACAGACAATGACGGTTAGTTCCTTCAAGAAGAATAACGCTCTGCTCGTGGTTGCTCCTAAAGCACTGCATGATCGAGTCGAGGCGCTCGTGAAAGAAGTCGATCAATTTGCTGCCGAAGATGAAGAGATCGTTGAATCGATTTCTGTTGGCGGAGATGTAAATCCCCAACTGATCCAAAGTGCATTAACATCCGTCTTCGGTTCAGCAGCTCGCACAACGACGGCAGGTGCCGGTGGCGCGGCTCCGGCAGCTGGCGCTGGCGGAAACAACACGCCTCGATTCAATCCTGCCATGTTCCAACAATTCCAAGGCGGCAATCGAACCGGTGGATTCGGTGGTGGTGGATTTGGCGGCGGTGGATTTGGCGGTGCTGGATTCGGAAACCAAGGTGGTTTTAATCGTGGAACTCAGGGTGGCCAATTCAACCAAGGTAACAGAAACAACCAAGGTAATCGCAATAACCAAGGCAATCGAAACAACCGAGGCGGGCGATGATAACGGAAGCCGGTTTTGCTAAGGAAGAAGACGCACTCAAAGCGATTGCAGAGGAGTTTGGGCTCGATTTTATCGACTTGAGAGAAGCTAACGTGGATCTCACGTTGCTTCAAACCTTCCCTCAAAAACTGATCTATCGGCATGCCTTGTTTCCCATCAAGAGAGAGGGAAACACGCTCTTCGTCGCAACGCATAATCCTCTCGATCTCTATCCGATCGACGAAGCGTCCGCTGCAACCGGACTCCAAGTCGTACCGATGGTCGCCGAACGTACCGAGATTGCAAAACTCGTCAAAAAGCATCTTGGTGTTGGTAGCGAAACCATCGAAGGACTGATGGCGGCCAAGTCCGATGAAGACAACGAAATCGAACTCTTAGAGAAGATTGAGGCCGATGGTAGCGAGCTAAGCGAACAAGCTCAAGAGGCTTCGGTGGTTCGGCTTGTTAACGAATTGCTGGTTGAAGCCGTTGATTCCCGAACATCTGACGTTCACATCGAATCGCAAGGCAGTGGCTTAGTCGTTCGCTATCGAATTGACGGCATCCTGCACACTCAGCCTGTACCACCTGAAATCAATCGATTCCAAGCCGCGATTATCTCTCGTCTGAAAATCATGGCAAAGCTTAACATCGCCGAAAAGCGGTTGCCTCAAGACGGTCGGATCAAGCTACGAGTACACGGGCGCGAGATCGATATTCGGGTCTCGGTCATTCCCATGATTCACGGCGAAAGCCTTGTTATGCGGATCCTGGACAAAGGCTCGATGAAGTTCGATCTACGCAGCTTGGGGATGGGCGAGGCGACCTACAAGCTCTTCAGCGAATTGATTCGATTACCGCACGGAATCATTCTTGTTACCGGTCCGACAGGGTCTGGAAAGACGACAACGCTTTACAGTTCGCTGCTCGAGATTCAGTCCCCTGAAGTCAAGATCATCACGACCGAAGATCCAGTCGAATATCAACTGGAGGGAATCAACCAGATCCAGGTTCATCCAAAAATCGGTCTGACCTTTGCGGCCTCGCTGAGAAGCATTCTTCGTCACGATCCCGATGTTGTACTGGTTGGGGAAATCCGGGACGCGGAGACCGCCGAAAACGCAATTCAGGCATCTCTCACAGGTCACACGGTGTTTAGCACACTCCACACGAATGACGCAGCCGGCGCTTTTACCCGGATCGTTGATATGGGGATTGAGCCATTCCTCGTGGCTAGCACGGTCGAAGGCATCATGGCGCAGCGACTTGTTCGGCGATTGTGCGTATCATGCAAAGAAGCGTATACGCCAACTCCGGAAGATGTGCCGCGCGATTTCCCATGGGACAAACTCGATGGCAGGCCGCTGTACCGTCCCAAGGGCTGCCGAGCATGTCGAAACCTAGGTTACGCCGGCCGATTCGGTATTTATGAACTCTTGGCCACAACAGAAAATGTCCGGCAACTAGCCCATGATCGCCGAAGCTCGTTCGAGATTAAACAAGCGGCCATTGGCAGTGGGATGTTAACACTTCGCGATGATGCCTTTAGAAAGGCCATGGAAGGGACGACAAGTCTCGATGAAGTTCTTCGCGCCACAAAGGGTGATCATCTCGGTTAAGAACTATGCCTGACTTTGCTTATCTAGCTCGTGACCTGAATGGAAAGTCGATTGCTGGCACCATATCTGCCAACAATCAACGCGATGCCGCTGCGCAACTCGGGGCCAAATCGCTGTTCCCGGTTTCGATTACCATTAACAAAGGGACGCAAGTCAAAAGCACGCGGCGTGTCTCTGGCACTCAGATGGCTGGCTTCTATGAGCAACTCGCATCGTTGCTCCGAAGCGGTGTGCCGCTTCTAAGAGCCTTGTCCGTGTTGTCCACACAAGGCGGCACCAGCAAGACGTTGCGGTTTGCGGTCTCCGAAATTAAAGCCAAAGTCGAAGAAGGGGAATCGCTGGGAGACGCGATGGCTCGATTTCCACGAGTCTTCAATGATATCGGCGTCAACATGGTGAAAGCCGGTAGCGAAGGTGGCTTTTTAGAAGATGCATTAGAACGAGTCGGATCGTTCGTTCAACAACAAGAAGAGATGAAGAGCAAAACAGCGGGAGCGTTGGCTTACCCGGTGTTTGTTATGACGGTCGGCGTGTTAGTCGTGACCGTTCTGCTCATTTTCTTCGTACCGCAATTCGATGCCATCTTTGCGTCCATGCGTGCCAAGGGAGCATTGCCTCAGGCTACAGAAGTTTTGCTGGCCATCAGCCGTATCGTAAAGGGCTACTGGTGGATCGTTTTAGGAATAGTCGGATTGGTAGGCTTAGGGATTAATCAGTATCTCAAGACCGAAGAAGGAAAAAGACGGTTCGATTTAGTAAAAATCAAGACACCTTTG
>JALOQS010000348.1 GCA_025459355.1 Pirellula sp. | reverse complement strand
GCTAGGAGCTTGAATTGGACGGACAACCAAAAGAACTTCGGTCCAGCCGATGGTTTGTGAAAGACGACTTGCGTAGCTTTGGGCATCGTTCACGGTTAAAGGGAATGGGGTTTGACGATGCAGATTATCTCGGCAAGCCCATTGTTGCGATTCTGAATACGTGGAGCGATTTGAATACGTGTCACTCCCACTTTAAGACTCGGGTTGACGAGATAAAGCGTGGCGTGTTGCAGATGGGGGGCTTTCCGGTCGAAATCCCGGTTGTGAGTTTGGGCGAGATGCTCATGAAGCCAACGACCATGCTGTACCGTAATTTACTGGCGATGGAAACCGAAGAGGTTTTGCGTTGTCATCCGGTCGATGCGGCTGTCTTGATGGGTGGTTGTGACAAAACGGTACCGGCCATGATCATGGGAGCGATCTCAGCCAACATTCCGTTTGTATTCTTTCCTGCTGGTCCCATGTTAAAAGCTAGATGGAAAGATCAAACGCTCGGCAGTGGCACGGATGCTTGGAAATACTGGGCGGAGCGATGTGCTGGAAATCTTTGTGATGGAGATTGGAAGGATATCGAAAATTGTATTGCAAGGTCTGCGGGAACCTGCATGACGATGGGGACGGCATCGACCATGGCTTGCATTGCCGAGACGCTCGGGGTTACGTTACCAAATGCGAGTTGTATACCTGCGGTTGTGTCGGAGCACAGTCGTTTGGCAGTGGCGACAGGGCGCAAAGCGGTTCAATTAGCGACGAGTCAGATGGCACCATTGTCGTTTTTAACGAGAGAGCACTTCGAAAATGCGCTCATCGCGCAGTTGACGTTGAGTGGCTCGACCAACGCCATCGTGCACATGATTGCCATGGCAGGGCGAGCAGGCATTCGGTTGACGCTGGACGATTACGATCGCATTTCGCGCGAGATCCCGGTGCTTGCAGATTTGCGGCCAAGCGGACGATTTTTGATGGAGGATTTTTATAACGCTGGCGGTTTATCGGGATTGCTCAATCGATTGCGGGATAAGCTGCATTTGGGTGCCCTAACCATCAATGATCGGACTTTGGGCGAGCAAATTGAGAGTGGAGCGGTTTTGGATGACAACATAATTCGGACTCGCGAAAATCCCCTTTGGCCGGAAGGGGGAACGTGTGTGTTGCGAGGCAATTTGGCCCCGAACGGATGCGTGATCAAGACAGTGGCATCAGACCCTAGGCTGCACAAACACAAAGGTCGAGCGGTGGTGTTTCGATCTTACGGGGATCTAAAGGCGCGAATCAACAGTCCTGATTTAGAAACAGTCCTGATTTAGATGTTACGCCGGATAGCGTTCTAGTCATGCAATGCGGAGGGCCGATTGGTGCACCGGGATTCCCGGAGTGGGGAATGTTGCCATTGCCGGAAAAGCTCCTTAAGCAAGGGGTAAGAGATATGGTTCGCATTTCCGATGCCAGGATGAGCGGGACCAGTTACGGGACGTGTGTACTGCACGTATCGCCAGAATCGCATGAGGGAGGCCCCTTAGCGCTTGTCGAAGATGGAGACTACATCGAGCTGGACGTCACCAATCGATCCATTGAGTTGCTAGTCGACGAAATGGAGCTTGCCAGGAGAAAGGCCAAATGGCAAAAACCTGCACCGAAGTGGGAGCGAGGTTATTTGAAGATGTTTTCTGAACACGTCACACAGGCCCACGAAGGTTGCGATTTCGATTTTCTGCACGGCAACACCCCCGGCTTAGAACCAGAGATCTAGCATATCAACCCTGTCGAGAATACTCCCGGTGAATCTTCGTTTAAACGCGGTCCCATCGGGCTTCGCTGAGCTTTCCAACATCGCACCAACGTAAGCAGGGATTCCGAGGTCGAAGAGTTCGACTTTTATCCTACGATTGAAATCGAGCTCAAACATGTTACCCTAATCGTCCCCCATGGCGGGGGACTCGTAAGCGAACCCTGTTGTTAGTTGTGAGCCGGAAAACGCAATAGATCGCGGGGAGGGGAGCTTATTCAACTTTCTCTGTGGAACTTTCGGGCTAATGTCACTCACTCATAAATTTCTGAACTTTGTAGTTAAAAAGCTAAATGCCCTTCAAGGAAAGGGTTGGGGCAGCAGTACAACGCGGCAGGAAGTTTCTCAAATCCTAAAAAAGCTTCCGACTCCAGAGGTCGTTGTTGATGTGGGCGGCAACAAGGGGGATTGGACTGCCGCGATACTCGAAGCCTGCAAACCGAAAGCCGCCTACGTGTTAGAGCCTGCGACCTCTAACCAAAAAATTCTCACCGACCGTTTCCGTAGTGAGAAGAACGTTTATATCGTTCCCTACGCGCTTTCTAACTGTGATGGCACGGCGGCACTCTATTCAGACTCGGACGGAAGTGGACTCGCGAGCCTCCACCAAAGGCAACTCGATCACTTGAACATTCCTCACGAAAAGATCGAGGAAGTCAATACGATTCGATTTAAAACGCTTCTGGAACAATATTCGATTCAGAAGATAAACATTCTGAAGCTGGATATCGAGGGGCATGAATTGATGGTGTTAAAGGCGATTGACGATACCTCAAGAAATCAAATCGACTTGATTCAATTCGAATTCGGAGGTTGTAACATCGATTCACGCACCTATTTTCGGGATTTTTGGTACCTATTGCACGACAATTTTGTTTTTTATCGCATTACCCCGACAGGACTTACCGCGATTCCCAAATATCGAGTAGGCGACGAGGTTTTCACAACGACGAACTACGTTTGCGTTAATCGTGCTATTGATGGTCGTTAGATCGTTAAAAACGACTGCGGCGGCTGACTAGGTACTCGGTGATGGCTTTGTCGTAGGGCATGCTCGTGTCGAGCGGAACGTAATCAATTTTTGATTCGCTCAACCCCTTCTTGAGATCGTTCCGAAACTTCTTGACGTTCTCTCTGTACTCTTGGCAAATGTCGTCCGCGTTGACATTTACTGACTGCTTCGTTTCTGGATCTTCTAACTGAACTAATCCAGTAAACGGAAACTCAACTTCAGCCTCGTCCATGACATGAAATACGATGACGTCATGTCCCGCATGCTTTAGTATGCGAATCGCCTCCAATGTTGGGTCAATGTCCGCCAACAAATCACTCATCAACATGATTAACGACTTGTGTTTTAGCATTGATGCTAGTTGCAATAACGGTGCCCTCAATTCCGTCTGGCCCGCAACCTTAAGTTTGGTCAATTGACTTAGTATGGCTCCGAATTGACCGCGTCGAGATTTCGGTGGTAAATTCGCTCGTATCTTCTGATCAAACGTGATTAGACCCACGGGGTCTTGCTGCATTAACATGAGATAGGACAACGCGGCTGCAAGGCAGATGCAGTAGTCGAACTTGGTCAAGTTCTGACGATAGGTGTAATCCATCGATTGGCTTAAATCCATTACGATGTAGCCAGTGATGTTAGTTTCTGCCTCGAATTTCTTAACGTAGTAGCGTTCGGTTTTTGCGTACGCTTGCCAATCGATATCCTTTGGATCATCTCCCGGTGCATAAAGACGATGCTCGCTGAACTCGACCGAGAACCCATGGTACGGACTCGAGTGCATGCCTTGCAAAAACCCCTTAACGATCATCTGCGCTCGGAGATCGAGACGCTTGATTTGTGACGCCAGTTCGGGCTTGAGATATTGTTCTACACTGACCATGAATCGACGCCTGCTAGTGTGCCAGCATGGGGATGCTGTGATATTCGTGCGGCAGCACAGTGCCCCACCATTACAACGATTCTACCACGCTAGTGCGATACGCGATGATGGCGGGGATAACTCCAGCCAAAATACCCAGAACAATCATGCCTGGGACTAACCATAACTCTTGTGGCGCTGCAGAGTCCAAGAAGCCAATCGTCGTTCCAGTCGCCTTCTGAGTCCAAAGATTACTAATCGGACCCGCTAAATGCCCAGCAAACCAACCGACAAATCCACCAACTACCGCAATGATGGTCGATTCAAGCAGAATTATGATCGTGATGTGATCGCGCGACGCCCCTAACGATCGCATCACCGCAATGTCCCGTTTGCGTTCACTCATGCTGTTGTAGATGCTGACCAAAATGCCTATCGCGCTCACGATACAAACCAAGCTCGTTAAAAGAAAGAGTCCAAAACGAACGGGCTTAACAAATGTTTCGAGCAGCTGTGTAAGGACACTTATTGGCGAGACCGCGGTTGCATAGGTCGATTTGTTGACCTGCTTTTGTAGACCAATCGCAGCGGCACCACCAAAGCCTCCGGTTTTGATTAGTACAGCGGTCACCTCCCGCTTGTCGACGGGTACGCGAACCTTGGAAAGCCGAGATTCCCGTTCGGGGGCTACAGCGGTTCCTTTGACTTCTATTCCGTCTTCATCGCGATCAGGTGCAATGTGTCCCTCCAGATGATAAAAGCCCTCCATGTTTACAAATGCGCCGCGATCGTTCGGAGTGCCTGTCGGTTTTAGAATGCCAACAACGCGGAATCCATCTTCGTGTTGCTCTCCACCCTCCATACCATGGGATGCAAAGACTTCATCGCCAAGTTTGAGATTCATGACATTCGCGACTTCGCTGCCGATCACTGCTTCGAAGAATCCATTTTCTTCCGAGTAGTCGACGAAGTTACGTCCCTCCGCAAACTCGTATTCCTTGTCTCCGTCTCGGCCATGCTTGAGCAAGTTAAAGTAGTCAGGGGTGGTGCCGACACAACGAAACGGTCCCACATAATCTCCCATGCACATCGGGATCGCAAAGCCACCTCCTGTGTAAGACGAGTATTTTCCTTTACGATCCGGCTCGTCGAGCTTGCCGCCGATCTTTTGGAAGTGTTCTTGTCGAGCGTTGGGGCCAGGCAAAAACTCCATAAAGGAAGAGTAAGGAATGTTCTCTACCGGTTCGCTCAAAAACATTACCGTATTGAAGGTCAGCTGTACGGAACTACCCTTTGCACCGATGATCAAATTGTATCCCACATTGCTGGTTTGCTCGAACGTTCGTTCGATCATGCCAGCGATCGTTAGGAC
>JALOQS010000087.1 GCA_025459355.1 Pirellula sp. | reverse complement strand
TTTGAGCCAATTTCGTGCGAACAACTCCCATTCAGAGGTACGCATAAGTGGGTCGTAACGGTTAGAATACCCTCCGGATTTTTGTTCAACTCCTCTCGTTCCCCGCTAACGTTATGAACTACCGACGCAACTTCCTGAAAACCACCACTGCAGCTTGCTCCTTTTCCCTGGTCGCTCCTCACCTCTTGGCGAACTCCTGGAACGTGAGTGCCGACCCCTACTTTGAAAATATTGGGATTCAGCTCTACACCCTGCGAAACCAACTCGCAGCCGATCAAGCCAAAACTATTAAAGCCGTTGCTGACGCAGGCTACAAACAAGTCGAGCTTATGGACGTTGCCTCGGCCCCCTCGGTCGTACCACTCGCCAAAGACCATGGGATGACTTCTTCCTCTGCGTTCTTTAATTGGGAGATCCTGGGTAACGCGAATCCACCAAAAGCTGCGGGCTCGGTCGAGCAATGCATCGAACTCGCCACCAAACACGGACTCAAGTACCTGGTCTTTGGGTACATTGGTAAAGGACACCGAGAAACGGCCGATCAAATCAAGGCGATCGCAGAACGTTCCAACAAAGCGGGAGAGCTTTGCCAAAAAGCGGGCTTGCAACTTTGCTACCATCACCATTCGTTCGAGTTCGAAAAGCTAAGTACTGGCAAAACCGGTATGGATCTTTTCATCGAGACCTTTGATCCCAAACTGGTCTCCTTTGAAATCGATGTTTTCTGGTGCGCGATCGGGGGCTGGGACCCGATCGAAACGCTTAAGCGACTGAAAGGCCGGGTCTCTCAAGTTCACTTAAAGGATCTCGAAAAGGGCACGCCAACCATCTACGACGAAGGCAAAGTTCCTGCGTCAGCATTCAAAGAAGTTGGCGCCGGCACAATCGATATGAAAGCTGTACTCAATACAGCCCGCGAAATCGGTGTTGTTCAATGTCACGTCGAACAAGACCAATCGAATGACCCTGTCGCGAGCATCAACACCAGTTTCAAGTACCTGGCCAAACTCTAAGGCGTTGGTCGTTTGTCTGTTTCCTCATTGCTCCAACTTCATAGCTGAATATAGATGTCGATTATCCATGAGCTTCAGTGGCGTGGTCTCATCCACCAATGCACCGATCTGGAGACGGTCACCAAAGAACTGAATCAGCCCACTATTCTTTATGCGGGATTTGATCCGACGGCAGATTCGCTCCATGTCGGCTCACTGTTGCCGCTCATGATGTTGCGTCGATTTCAGCTCGCTGGTCATCGACCAATCGCCCTCGTGGGTGGAGCAACAGGCATGATTGGTGACCCAAGCGGTAAATCTGCGGAACGAAGTTTATTGTCCAAGGATATTCTCGAACGAAACGTCGAGGGTATCAAAGCGCAGATGGCGAGATTCCTCGATTTTACTCCAGGCAGTGGTGCCATCCTCGTCAATAACTTTGATTGGATGCAATCGTTCTCCTTTCTGGATTTTTTGCGAGACGTTGGAAAGAACTTTCCGGTCAATGTGATGTTGGCCAAAGACTCCGTTCGCAACCGGCTTGAAAATTCCGACAGCGGTTTGAGCTACACCGAATTCAGTTACATGCTGCTGCAAGCTTTCGATTTCGTCCATTTGGCCAAGAATTACGGATGCAAGCTTCAGATTGGTGGAAGCGATCAATGGGGCAACATTACGGCCGGTATCGATCTAGGCCGACGTATGCTGGGACTCTCTTTGCTCGGCATGACCAATCCATTGCTCACGACTTCAGATGGTCGAAAAATGGGCAAGACGGAATCGGGCACCGTATGGCTCGACTCGAACCGTACCAGCCCATACCAACTCTATCAATACTTTGTTAACGTGGCTGATGCAGACGTGCTCTTGGCTCTTCGCTTTCTATCGGACGTTGACGAGGCAGAGTATCGTTCGATCGATGCAGGCATGTCGACGCAACCAGGTGCAGCGCAAAGGCGATTAGCTCAGTCTGTCACCAAACTCGTACATGGTGAAGCCGGTTTGGCTTCCGCTGTTCGTGCATCCGAGTACTTGTTCGGAGGCGAGATCGATCGACTCAGCGACCAGGAACTGTTGTCCATATTTGCCGACGTTCCAAGCCAAACGGTTGGCAAAGATTTATTGGCCCAAGGCTTAAGCATTGTCGATGCGCTCGTACTAGCATCATTGAGCAAGAGCAAAGGCGAAGCGCGGCGACTCGTAGAAAGTGGCGGCGTTTACATCAATAATCGCCGATGTGAGGCGGTCGATCGTGTTCTGCGTCCCGATGACCTAGCGAGCGAGACCGTGGTCGTGCTTCGAACGGGAAAGAAAAAGTACGCTTTATTGCGGTTTGAATAACTGTCGAGCGGAGTAAGTCGCTCGATGTTTATCTTTTTCTCCAGCTCTTGAACGAATAGAGCTGGAGCTAATTCTATCATCGGTGAACGATTACTTGTTCACTGCAGCTTCGATAAAGTAAGCAAAGAAGTCGACCTCGTGCGATTCCATCCAGCGTTCAGCTCGTTTATCAATCCAACGCGACAGTCGCATCGCATTGGCAAAGTAGCGAGAGTTAGCAAACGCAAATTGCTCATCCGGAGACAGCATGCCCCCTTCGCGAAAAACTAGCTTTTGCACATCCGCCTCGAGGCGCTGAAAATATCCAGGCACGACGGACGATAGGTACCGAAACGCGTGCGGTTGCAAACGAATGACTTCTGCAATCTCGGCTCCGAAATGGTCTAGCAACCAATCATGGGTCCCACTCTCTAGCAGCGAATCACCACTCCACATTTCCGCCGAGTACTCGCCGCGAGCCAACATTTGGCACGGTAGGTAAAGCAACGAAGCAACCACCATGGGTGACTCCGCGTTTTCCGATGCTGCACGCGAGGCAATGTGAGTGGCCTCTCGAATCCGACGGCGCACATCTGAGCTTTCATGCTCCAACCCTACGTAAAGAAACTCGACAATAGCCTCGGACAGGTTCTTTTGTTCCGCTCTCGATGTTGCATTCCAAACCGTGATCATTAGCGATCTCCTTTTAAGAATAACGTGAAATGCTAGCGAGTAGCAGCATAGACTCAGGGCATTGGGACTTGATTAAGATAATGCGAAGATACGATGAATATGCGACCCTCGATCGGACTCTAAAAACGGTATGTACCTTTTCCTTTGACGTGATTGTGTCTGACCGCTCCCCCCAGCTGGCACGAAGACGCAGCCTGTTTGTTTTCGAAAATTAGCGATGAACTTTGAACAAGGTTAGATCAAAACATTCGGCCGACACCGGTTGTTTCTGCAATGCACCTTGTTCAACCATTCGCTCCAAAATCTCTCTAATCGCTTTCTCAACTGCCTCATCCTGAGCGATCGAGTCCATGTCGCCAAGCACCTGACCCGAAACAATCCCGATATGAGTCACCCCGAATTGCTGAATCCACGTTGCGATGGACTCTTGATCAATTGATGGATTTGGTTCCATCGTAATACAGTCGATTGGTACATCGAGATCATCGCGAGTCCCTATTAGCAGGACTTTGGAATCGACTTGTAACTTGCCCTCTCGCAACTGCGCTCTGAATTCGAGGGGATACTGCGAACGCATGTCCCCTTGAGTCTCGCCGTATTCTGACCAATGCTCAAGCACCAACCACTCGATGGGCGCGAAAATCCGATTCTCCATCGTCGGCCAATAAGCGGCATTTACGAGGCTGACCACCATAACTCCGCACCACGCGATGAGTCCTATAAACCGGATTTGATGTTCTAAAAGCCATTTTATCCCACCCGCAACCGACAACACGAACAAACCTAATGCCGGAATCCATGATCGATCAGGGGCGTTACCAATCCAACTCAGCAGGACAAAGATCCCAATCCCCGAACCGACAAACGCGAATTGCTTTGCCTCACGCTTCGTAAACACTCCGATCACCCAACATGCAACCCATGGTGCTGCGAATAGCGAAGATAACCCCATGAATCGTAACGCTGCCCCCCATTTTTCTGATGGGGAAAGCGTAGTCGGAGCGATTAATGATAACAGCCATTCCAGCATCGGTAACGCAATGACAACCACCTGGAACCAAGCCATGCGTCCAAGTTCTTCTCTACGCCCATTTAACAACGAGATGATAACGGCGAATTGCGAGGTAACGATCCACTCGACTCGTCCGAGTCGCCCTAGCTCAAGCAGTGCAGGAGTTGCGAGAACCAACATTAACATCATCGTAGCGGGCCCTCGCCCATACCACTCGATCGCTCGCCCCCAAACAATCAAGAAACCAGCAATCCCTACAATGATATGTACAAGCTTGCTAGCCAGCAGCGATTGATAAACCGGTGACACACCCAAAGATTGGGACGGGGCGTTTTGCTTCAACTTGCCATGTCGAACTTCATGCTGCATCAAAGCCATCGACAAGTAGGCAATCGGATCAATTTGACCAATCCCAAGCTCTCTCTTAGCATTAAAGCTGCCATCATCCACAAACCCATCGATGTTAGGTGCAGCAAGGTGTTCGTAAGCATGGGTCGTGTTGACCCATTTTTGATTGCGAACCTGCCTATCAACGCTCGGCACCATCGAGCCGACCATGTGCACGGCCACTAGTAGAATGCACGCAATGGTTGCCAGACCGTACAAACGGCGCTTCCACGGTTGATCGAGGGACTTATCGACGACTTCTTCCGCAATCGCTTTATGGGAACTTGAGGATTCCTGGCGTTGCAGCCTTCGAAACTTCGTTCGCCACAGGTAGATGGCTAACGGCATCGCGACCATCAGACCCACCGTCACGTAGGCGAAAACGTTGACGGGTAACGGCGCGTGCAGAAGGCAAATCCCATGCAGAATAGAGAATCCAAAAACAAGTCTCATGCTCCAAAATGCCACCCAGCCTTCGTTACCTAGCGAACAACTTTGCCTACGCCCCCCCAAGAAAAGAGCACCTGCGAAGCTGAGTGCGACCAGCCAAACCATCGCCGTTGCCACAGCACCCCCTCGCACAGGCCAAAAATCCAATGGCAGGCCGGCTGTCCACTGGAGCCAGAGTGCTTCGGGGCTAGCCAGGTAAATCAGTGCAAAATCGAACCGCGATAATGCGAAAAATTCACCGTTTGGATCGCGAGCGGGCAGGCACGGATAAAGAAGTGTCGCAATAGTTAACGCGATCCAAAAGACATTTCCCAAAATCGAGGCGGATCGGCTCATTAATTGCGTTTCTTTTGTGGCGATCGGAACGGCGGAAAAGAGCGGTTTTACCCGAAAAATTGGTAAACAATACCCACATTGCGTATCGTGTGGTATTTTGGAAGCATGAACAAGCCACCTCTCTCCGGTATTTTTACCCCCAATATTACTCCTCTGGATACCCACGGGCGACTCGACGAAGACAAGCTCCGTGGTTATGTCGATTGGCTGATCGATAAAGGTGTGCACGGCCTCTATCCCAACGGCAGCACCGGCGAATTCGTTCGCTTTACTCCCGAAGAGCGTAAGCGGGTTATTCAAATCGTCGCCGACCAGACGCGCGGTCGCGTGCCCATTCTCGCTGGTGCCGCAGAAGCGAACGTCGACGAGACCGTTCGCGCATGTGACACCTACGGTGCATTAGGCTGTCGCGCGGTGGCTATTGTCGCTCCGTTTTATTATCGCTTAGCTCCGGATGGTGTTTACGCATACTTTAAAGAAATCGCCGACCGTGTCAGTGTCGATGTGACTCTGTATAACATCCCCCTGTTCGCGTCTCCGATCGATGTGGCCACCGTCAAACGGTTGGCCCAAGATTGCCCTCGCGTGGTAGGCATCAAGGACAGCTCGGGAGACATTCCTCACATGATGCGAATGATCTCCGAGGTCAGACCTTTGCGAGATGACTTCTTCTTTATGACCGGATGGGATGCGGCGCTCGTTCCCATGCTGATGATCGGTGCTGATGGTGGAACCAATGCCACGAGCGGCGTTGTCCCTGAATTAACACGTGCAATCTATGAAGCCTGCATGGCAAAAAATTGGGACTTAGCCATGATCCTGCAATACCAGCTGCTCCCATTGTTCGACGCAATGTTAGGAACCGCAGAGTTCCCTGAAGGCTTCCGACGAGGGGCCAAGATTCGTGGATGGAATCTAGGCGAATCGCGAACGCCTCTCACTCCTCAACAAGCGACCGCAGCCGATCGTACTCAAGCTCGCATCAGCGAATTGCTTTCCAAGTTCGACTTTATGCGAGAACCGAAATCGTCGCCCGCCACACCAGTTGTTGACGATGCCGTTATTTCTAAGATCGTGACCGAAGTTCTTCAACAATTGCGAACGAACTAAGGCACGGCACGGAATCGACAATCGGTTACAAGTCGTTTAAAGAATCTGAATCGGTCGCAGTGGCAAGCAAAAAATGGGGATGGCCAAAGCTACTATCCCCAATGCCACCCTAAGCGGTCCAAGCTGTACGTTATCATTTCGACTCGGTGGGTGTGCAATTCCCATAAGAGGTATCAAAATGAGCATCAAGATAAAGACAGGCTCTTTGTATTTGATGCTTGAGTAGATGACGTAAACAACGCAAGCGAAGTAGACACTCAGCGAAACAATTCCCGACTTTTTGCCGAGCAGACCAAACAGCACGTGCCCACCGTCGAGCTGACTGATAGGAATCATGTTCAGCCCAGTGACCAGCAACCCAACCCAAGCCGCCATTAACATCGGGTTCATCGACGTGTTCGGAATCCAATCTCTCGATACAGGACTATCTGGATTAGCAATCTTGTTCAACAGAGAAATCCCGAGAGGTTGACCAAACTGAATTGTGGAACTGGTCGTCTCTAGAAAGCTATTGCTGGTCAGACCAAACCACGCAATCGGGATAGCGAACACCAACCCCGCGAGCGGACCGGCAATACCGATGTCAAATATCTGTTTGCGATCCGCTTTAAATCCGTCCATAAGAATGACCGCACCACACGTCCCCGTCGGTCCGATCGGAAACGGAATAAACAAAGGTAGCGTCGATGGAATCTTGTACAATCGCGTTGCTACATAATGCCCCAGCTCGTGGGCTCCGAGAATCACAGCGAGCGATATAGAGAATATCAAGCCTCCGCTCCAGTTGGCGAGCACATGCTTGCGAATGGTGAACATCGATCCTTCGTATGCCGACAGTTCCCAAACGTTCATGGGATTCCAAGCCGTAATTCCAGCCCATGTCATCGACACTATGGTCGCGACGAGCAGGAACATCGGCATGGTCCAACGACGACGTCGCGGCGGCATCGCTCTCGCAGCAACAATCTCCTCAGCAGGATGAATGTTCTCAATCGCTGGAACGTCGTCTGGTGATGGCTGAGTTCGGATTTCTGACACTAGTATTTCAGAAGGCTTTCAATTTGGTAAGGCACTAGCTTTTCTCGACCGTTCAAAAATGCTAGCTCGATGCAGAACAAGCATCCAACGATGTCTACATTGTAGTGGGAAAGCAATGAGCAACAGGCTCCGACGGTTCCGCCCGTTGCAAGCAAATCATCGACAACCAAAACTTTTTGCCCGCCGCGCACGGCGTCTTTATGAATTTCTAGCGTGTCCTGACCGTACTCTAGGTCGTAACTAAAGGAATGCGTGTCATGCGGCAATTTGCCCGGCTTTCGAACGGGAACAAACGCTGCATTCAGCTCCAATGCCAACGGTGCCGCAAAAATAAAGCCACGTGCCTCGGCAGCGACGATCGAATCGATATGCTTGCCTCGAAACATATCCGCCATCCGAGCAATCGATTCGCGGAAGGCGACGGGGTGATTGAGTAGCGGCGTTATGTCCTTGAACATGATCCCCGGCTTGGGAAAGTCGGGAACGTCTCGGATAAAGGAATACAAATCCAGCTCAGGAGATCGAGTCATTACGAGGCTCTTCCAATAGGGCTATCGTGATAAATGGCACTTGTGATCAATAACACCAACAATGCTAAAGCCGATGGCTCCGAACACGGCAAACAGACTTTAGATGCCGCCAAATTGTAGCGTTTTTTGCCTAAGCCGATAGCGTGCCAAATTTGCGATAAACATGGAACGGACTCAGTTCGATGCTGGGCTTTTCCCCACAAAGCAGCTGCCGCATGAGCACTGCCGTTCCCGTCGACCAATGTAATCCATGACGAAAATGTCCCGCCGCTATCGATAACCCCGGCATGCTAGGAATCGGCCCTAGATAGGGATACGAGTCAAACGAACCTGGTCTTAATCCCGCCCAACTCTGGACGACGCCCTGATCTTTCAGTGCTGGGTAAATGGATTCAGCCCACCCTCTTAACTCGGACAACATCGATTCGGTCGTCTCTGCCACGAAACCAACCTCTTCCTCGCACGAACCCACCAGCAGATGACCATCGTCGCGTGGAACTAGATAACGATGCCCTTCATTGATGACACAATCGAACGGCTTGCTCGGCAATTTGTAAAGTAGCATCTGGCCCCGCACTGGCATGATCCCTGTTTCGATCCCGAGTCGAGCAAGTAGCTGCACCGTCCATGCCCCCGCTGTTAAGCAAACCTGTGCGGCCTGGTAACGCTCTGAACGGCAACTCACTATCCAGTCCCCCTCGCGTATGATGTCGACCGCGGGGTCGTGCTCGATTATGGTAACGCCACTCGCTTTACACGCCGCAACCAACGCCTGGATATGCCTCGGATTTCTGACGCGACAGTCATTTCCTAGCCACCAATATTGGCGATTATCTTTCGTGGTTTCAACTGAGGCCGTATCATCGCTAATTGGTCTCAAGTACTGCGATTCCACTTCGTCACGACTTAGTTGCTGAAAGGGAATGCCATGCTCCTGCCACCAAACTCGATTGGCCGCTAACGTTGCTTTCTCGCCAGCCGTTCTCGCAATGTACAGTCCACCACACTTGCGATACTCGTTGTCGATACCTGTCTTTTCTAGCAACTTAGTTGCCCAAACCTCATGCAGCTGATGCGACAACGCTCTCAACTGTTCTAACGGGTCCAGCGGCGCTATGGTGGCTCCTGAAGGCAATATGCCCGCTCCGGCCCAAGATGACCCTTCGCCGACTTTACCAGCTTCGACGACCGCTACGTCGAGCCCGTGCTGTGCGCACTCCCAAGCGATGGATAATCCGATGACACCCCCACCCGCTAGGATCAAATCGTACGTTTTTGGCAAGCTCATGATTTTAGTCGCCAAGTTCATGAATCGTGTTGTGTATCGTCCCCTTAACCACCTTACCATCCCGACCTAAGAAACTGTATTGGATTTCCATACACCACGTTGGCTGGAGCTCGCGCGACTTGATCGTGACTCGACGGCCATCCGGCGAAAGATTTAAACCGTCGATTGGCAACATCCGCTCGTTCAAGTGGGGAGACCCGTAGTTTGCCGTCCGCTTGAGAGACCATGTTTTGACCGACACTTTTTCGATGTCCAACGATGCGGCATCGATCTCCTTCGGAAACGTGAGCTCTAAGCCCGACTTCTTCGCATGAAGCTCCTGTGGCAATGCAACATCGTCGCTGGTCATTCGCAACCGATACAAACCTCCCGGCTTCGTCGCATTACCCGCCCACGCAAACATGCCACATAGATAAAGCTGCCCATCCGAAGGTGAAAACCGCCCCCTCATAACTCCGGTTGGAAATGCAGGAATGGGCAGTTCGATCATCCCACCTTGCATGGAACCGTTAACTCGCTCATGTGGCACGACAAAGACTTTCCCATAGCCATAGGATAGATTCAGCAACGAACCTTTCAACGCGCCCCATTTTTCACTATCGACCCAAAGTAATTCCGCCGGCGAGCGATCAAAATCATTCGTAATCCAACAAAGAGGTGGAACCATCGCAGAGTCTGACGTATCCGTTACGTCATGATATCCGAGCATATTGCCATAAAAATTTGGCTGCCCTGCCTCGGCACGCGTCACCCAATTGATGCGATTCTTTGGATTCCAAAATCCCTCTTGGTCTGTCACCAAAAACGAACCATCCGGATTCAAACAAACGCCGTTAGCGGCGCGAAACCCGGTAGCTAGTATTGTCGTCTCGGATCCATCGGCGCTCACCTGTAATAGTGTGCCATGCTGAGGAACGATCGCCGCCTTGCCGTGACAACCCGATTTGGCGTAATAAAAGTTGCCATCGGAGTCGGTTTGCAATCCCATCGCAAATTCATGAAAGTGCTCGGTGACTTGATGATCATTGTTAAAACACTCGTAATAGTCTGTTTCTCCGTCTCCATTAAGATCGTGAAGTATTGTGAGTTGATCGCGACAGGTCACATAGATCTGGTCTTTAACAATTTTTAGTCCCAGTGGTTGATACATGCCGGATGCGATTCGTTGCCATTGCAAAACAATCTGATCCCCCGAACTCTTTTCTTCGACAATCCAACAATCGCCATCCCAAGTGCACACGGCCATCCGACCATCCGAAAAGAAATCGAGCCCCGTCGGCCGGATCTGAGCGAGCCAAGGATTGTTGTCCGGAGGCGTTAACACATCCACTGCAAAGCTGCCCGATGATTGGCCGCGCTGCAATATGGTTGTCAGCTTTTCAGGCCAGCGTGGTGGCCCACCCTCGATGTATCGACGCAGATCGATAGTGTTTCGAACAGATTGTTGCACCGACCTATGAATGTCACCATTGTTGACTGACGCGGCATCAGTAGGTTGAGACACGGGCTGCCAAATGGCAAACTGAAGCGGCTCACGACCAGCAGGAATCAACAATCGAAGCGATCCTCTTTCGTTAACCCATTTCATTTGGGGCAAAGCTGGTACAACGCCTGCAATAACGTCCCTGTCGACTGACTTTGATTCATGGATCTTCTTTATGTTCGCGTGATTTCTCGCGTCGGTTTGATCAAGGCCCGAACTAGCTGATTGACTGTCGAGAATCCATTTGCCAACAATCGATGCATCATTCGCATCGAACCCCGGGAACGTGCGAGTGTTTGCCTCGATTCCTTTTTGAACAAAGCTCGCTTCCCGTATTTCACCTTGGAATGCGTGCGGCTGTGGAAAATCAGGGGACGTAAAACCGAATCGAAACAATGCGTTGGGGACAGGCTCTTTGGCAGCCAGCACTCCTTGTCCATCGAGCTTTCCATCGACGAACAATCGGACCGTTTTGGTAGACTTTTGCCACGTCACGGCAACACTATGCCATCGATTATCGGCAATAGCCGTCTTGCCCTGGACAGCACCGACCCAACCGATATCAAAACAAAGCTTACTGTCGCGAATAAAAAGGCTTTGTCCGTTGGGAATCCATTTCTCACCGCCGTCGCTAACAGACCAAATGGTTCCATCGCTACTGGTCTTAATGGTGGCGGTGACGGTAAAGTCTTGTTGGTAAGTATCGTAGCCCGATACGTTGGCGAGTTCATAGAATGTTTGGCCATCGTAAGCCATGGTTACAGGTGCGTCAGATCCGGAATGACCAGATGCGAGTTGCACCAGCATTAAATCATCTGGGGTAGGATAAGTGGTCACGGCATTTTGATTGGAGTGCTCGGCGACTTGAAGATACAAATCGGTCTCCCGAGGGCCAATGTGAAAGGCACGCAAAAATACGGTAGGCATCTTCGCATCATCAAACGATTGTAGCGATGGTGATTCTAGGACCTCCGTATCACCGATCGAATAGGAAAAGATCGAGCGATTGCCAAAGTGATACTGGCCTTTATATCTTCCCCATTGGCGAGGCAAGGGACCATAACGACGATTATCGCGACCTAAGACTCTTTGGTCATCTTCAAAAGATCGGTTAGCTGGATTGGCCCAACCTGGGCCCACAGTGTTCGTGAAACTGATGTCGCCGACTAGACGTGGATGAATGCCATGCTCGCCATTAAATTGAATGCTTCGCCAATCGATAAAGTTTTGGCTGCTTTTTGCGGTTGATTTCTCTTTACCGGGCGTGGCATCAGCGGAAGCAGTCCAGCCTGCCGCCATGCGAAGGGTATCAGTTTCGAATAGCACCCAATGCTGACCACGCGCGACTCCGCCGGTACCTGCATCGAGGCGAACAGCGACCCCTTTGTAAGCTATGTTAGGTTTGTTGCTACGATCGCCCAACGAAGGAATTTCATAGGTGTGCGTCAAGTTAGGCCCGTAATCCATCGCCGACCAGACTTCGATATTGCTTGGCTCGGGACCTCGGGTATCCCCCTGCGGCAGTCTTTGTAAGTAGCCCGAATCAACGGACGTAAACTGCGATGGGTTGTGTTGTTTAAGATAGGCTTCGCGAATGTAGTGGATGACATCATATTTTTGGGAAGGGACCATCCATGACTGCGGCATCATCAATCCGAAGCCATAGGTCATGGTTCGATACATGGATAGCGGATCGCTCCCATTTTTAAATTTGCCCTCGCCGAATCGCAAAGAGTTCGGAAGCGAACCGGGTTGGTCCAAGGTCCCGTGGCAATTCGCACAAACACGTTTATAAATTGCTTCGCCGCGCTGCAATGACTCGTCATTCCATTCGCTGATGAGTCGAGCATGGTCGATACGACTTTCGTACTCCGGTACAACGAATGGTTGAAGGGATTCGGCTGGTATCAACTGAGCGGCTCGCTCTTTGCCTCCATCCCGCACCTCGATCAGAAACTTGATGAGGTCGTAGAATTGTTCTTTATTGCTTAGCAAATTCATCAAACCTGCCGGCATGAGAGACAGCTGGCTCGATTTAAGTTCCTCGACAGAGGCTGTTGGTATGGTCCGAGTTACGTCGGGCTGAGAAAGATCTCGGAGCACAATTTTGCTTTCCGATTTCTCCACCAACAGACCCGAAACCACTTCCTCGTCGGAGGTGAGCAGAGAGAACGTCTCAAAACCTTTTCGGATGGACTTTGATGGCTCCAAAACCGATTCCACAATATGTTCATCGGTGGTTTGGTTGCCGAGAGCCGTAAGATCCGGGCCCAAAAGACTAGCGGTCGCTTGGCCCAAGGAGTGGCATTTCGAGCAGGATAATTGAGGCTGGTAAAAGAGGATCGCACCACGAGAGGCATCCCCCAGTCGACGAGCCGCATCTGCTAATTGGGAGTGAGGAATTGCTTTGAGTTCCTCGTCCAAAGACTGTCCGCGGCAATTCGATCCGTGTGGACTAGCCACCAACAGAAAACAAAGGGACAGCCGCGAGTAAAACGAAAAAGTTAGAAGATGACGGAGAAACACGAAACGGCCTCTAGCGAGCAAGATCTGGCGCGAGGCTCGATTTTAATCGAAACCGCGAAAAGATGCCTCAGCGAATAAGCATGGCACGGACTACTTCGCTCGACAAATCCCGTTCAACCATAAAATGAATTTGGTGCCAGCCATTTAAAGATCCGTTTTTGAGAGACCTTGGGCGTGCACGGTACGCGGTGCCCCTGGGGTTCATTGCTGTGCGGCGCGACAAAGCCTGAGAATCGGAGTTGACATACTTACAAGTGTACGGATAGACTGCTGGCGTACAGACGTAAGTACTCGATTGACATGGAGCGATTGACATGGAGTAGTCGTGGTAGAGAAACCAGCTTTATCGAAAAGCGAAATGGAGATCGCTAGACTGCTGTGGGAGATTGGTCCCGCAACGGTGCGAGAGATTCACGAGGAGGTTTGCAAAAGTCGTCAGGCCGATTTTGCGACGATCCAAACCTTTTTAAGGCGGATTGAAAGCAAAGGATATGCGACGTCCAAACTAAAAGGACGCACTCGAATCTATTCTGCCAAGACACGGCCTCGAACGGTCATCCGTGAGACGGTGGACGATTTGATCGAGCGGCTGTTCGGCGGTGAAACGATGCCTTTGGTAAAGCATCTGATCGAAGAACGCGGAATCGAAGCGTCGGAAATCAATGAGCTTCGCGAACTTGTGGATCGGCTGGAACGCAACAACAACCAAGGAGCGGGCAATGATTCCTGATTCTTTCTTCTCGGCCTTGTTGAATCAGGTTATCCAAGTTTCGTGTGTTGCGGTGCTTGCGATTCTGGTCACGCGATGGACTCGTGGAACTCGTCCACATCTGGTACACGCAGTCTGGCTGATCGTCTTCCTGAAGTGCATTACGCCTCC
>JALOQS010000347.1 GCA_025459355.1 Pirellula sp. | reverse complement strand
AATCGCTACAATCTTGTTCTACCGAAGCGAGAAGAAAACCTTTACGGCAGAGAACTGAAGCGAATGATTTCAACGAAGGTCAAACAAATGAGAAACGGGCAGGCAACATCTCCGTACATCAATCTTTCCCCTTTTTCGATTCCTAATCCATGGCGTTGTTCCGGTCTCGCTATGTTGTTGTGCAGCCTTGTCTTTTCATGCTTCACATTGCACACACCCGCCATGGCCCAAACGCTGCAATGGAAACTCCAGGGGCACGACATGGTGGTGAACTCGGTTGCATTTATCTCCGAAGGTAAGGAACTGCTGAGTGTTGGCGCGGACAAGAAGGTGAGAAAGTGGAATCTATCGAATGGCATGCAGGTCGATTCCTTCGAGGGACATCCCAAGTTGCTATACACCCTATCGGTCCACCCGACGGAAAAGAACTTTGCAACGGCGGGTAGAGATAACATCGTCTTTATTTGGGAACTAAAAAAGAAGAAACTCTTCGGTCAGTTCCAAGCCCACTCGGATCTGGTAACCGGAGTTCGTTTTAGTCCTGACGGCAAGAAGATCGCAACGTCAAGCCTGGACAGAACGCTCAAGGTCTGGGATTCGAAATCAGGCAAACCATTGGCGACAATGGCTCATAACAATGCCATCTGGGGAGTTGCATGGAGTCCGGACAGCAAGACGCTTGCAACCTGCTCTTTCGATGACAACATTTACCTATGGGATGCATCCAGTGGAAAACAAAAACTCGTTATCAGAGGGCATCGCGGCAGCGTGCAGTCAGTTGCTTTTCATCCCGATGGCAAGCATATTGTGTCGGGTAGCCGTGATCGCAAAGCGATTATGTGGGATTTGGAAGGCAAACAGGTTCAAGTGTTCGATGCGGGGGCTGGCGAGATTTGTTCGGTAGCAATAAGTCCCACTGGCGACAAACTAGCCACCGGCAGTGACAAGGTCCGTTTATGGGACATCGCAACGGGACAAATGTTATCGGAGCTCAAGGACACGACCAACACAGTGAGCGACGTAGCTTTTAGTCCTGATGGCAAATCGCTTGCGGCCTCCAGCCAAGATTACTTTGTTTACGTCTGGAATATAGAGTAGCAAGTCTGCTTGATTTACCCCCAATACCAACGCGTTGGGTGAGTGCGAAGTGCCTTCTACGTAGGTTGGTCACTCTTGACCGACGTTTGTGCTGCTAAACGGGCAGGAGTGCCCATTCTACGTTTGTTCAACATTGCGTATCGACTAAATCAACACGCCCTCGCGCAGCGGGCTGGTACAAATCCCAACCCGAACGCGTAAGCGAGGGATTGCAATACAAGCCCGAAAGCGCAAGGTGAGGGATGGCCCTGTTCTAATTCATGCCTAAGTTGCGCGAATCGGTGATCCAAAAACCTTCGCAAGCGATTAGGACCTAGGGGGCTTGGCGTTCGGGTTGCTAATGCTTCGGGAACGTTAACTGGCATGCTTATCCCTTTGCTCGCGCAGCGGGCTGGTATTGGGGGCAGGAGTGCCCATTCTACATTTGCTTAACATCCAGCATCGACCAAAGCAACCGACGCGTTGCGATTCGGGTTATGATCAATGTCATCTCCAAGTTCGCGGCACGAGCTCGGAAGATTGTCGGCATGAAACAGCCCGTTTTCAAATCGCTGGAGCATCAATAATGAAACCGCTTACACGTGTCGGCAAGATCGCTATGCTCGTACTGGTCGTGAATCGAACCGGTATGCTAATTGATGCAGCCCATGGGCAGACCGGCAAAACCACGGACGGCATTTCGTCGCCAGCGGCTGAAACAACAGATTTCGTGATTGAACAAAAAAATGTCGTTGATCGTAAAGCGGAAGAACGGCGAGAGTTCCAATTGCAGGAACTGATGCTGGCGAAGACCGGTGGTTGGATCTTTAAACTGAGTGATACGCCTCGGATATTGTGGCGAGATCCTGAGACAGTACTTCGACTTGGGTGCAGTGATCTGTTGCGCATTCGCTGGTTCAATGCCGAGTTGCAAGAATCACCGATACCCGATGCACCAGGGCGTTGGCTTGCGTGGATCGAGGGGACCGCTCCGAATGGAACACCGCTCCGACGTTTGCGGACCTTCTATGCGTTGCCGGAGCAGATCCCAATGTCCCTCTTGCCCAATCTGACGGTCGCTTTGCCGAATCGTTCCAGCTCCCAAGTGCCAGTCGTGGTTCGTGAGCATGAGGCCGAGATCGTTCGCTTGGCTAACGAGGCTCTGGTGCAGACTGTGCTGGGTAATGAACAAGGAGCAATTCTGGTTGCTGGACTTACCGAGATGGAATCCGTGGGCCGCCCTGCTACTTACATCGAATCCACAGCCGTTCGAACCGATGATGTGAACCTGGCGTTAAAGATCAAGCTTCAAGGGTTGAAGGACAAATTGCGTTCTTTGCATCCGCCTCGCAAATTAAACACACCAGCTCCGTCGTTGCGAGTAGGTTCGCCCGATGAGGCCGGAGTTGCTGCTGATGCGAAAGCCAGGATCGATGCCCTATGCCATGACTGGGCTAAGGATTCTGGCGAGCCATTTGTGACGCTTGTCGCCCGTCGTGGCGTGATCATTACTCACGAAGCGTTCGGCCAAGACAGCCAAGGCCAGCCGATCGACCTTGACTATCGTTGCTGGGTCGCTTCCATTACCAAGACGGTCACCGCAATCTTGTTCAGCCAGTTTCTTGACCAAGGACTCATCGACTTGGATGATTCGCTGGCCACGGTGTTTCCAGACTTCCAGAATCACGAATCGCGTACACCCACATTCCGTCAATGCTTCACGCACACCAGCGGCCTTTCGGGTCATGGCGAGCTGGGCGACATGCATACGGCACATCTGGAGAACATTGTGCTCAACGGAATCGACGTCAACGAACCTGGCGTAAAGTACTCTTACTGTGGATTGGGCTATGAACTGGTTGCCAAGGCGATGGAGATCGTAGCGGGCCGGAGTGCTGCCAGGATTTACGACGAACATCTCTTTCGTCCGCTGGGGTTCGGTGACGTGCGAATGGGCAATGCAAGTTCGTCTGGCGAGTTCACGGCAAAGGAGTTAGGGATCTTGGCCCAGTGGATGGTGAACCAAGGCAGCTACGGAGATCAGCAATTCATAAGCCCGGAAACGTTTCAGCGACTCCTGCCACAACCGTTGCAAGTCGCCGATCGTGGCTACACGGAACACGAGGGAAGCGGTATCCACTGGCAGCGTCATTTTAAAACTGGAGTGTCGCGAGACCTGAAACGGGACGAAGACTTATTGTTCAGTCCGAACTCGTTAGGACACGGTTCATTCTCTGGTTGCGTCTTCTTCATCGACCCCGACCTAGAACTGGTCATCGTACAAGTCCGCAGACAGAGCGGACTGCGAAGCGGCGAGTGGTCTCCCAAGTTCTTTCAGACCGTCGCCGAAGTCATCACCAAGTAAGACTTTCAGTTTGCGAAATGCTTCAACTACAGCGTCAAACTAATCCTTGATTTTTACTCTGCCTTTGTAAGACGTATACCTCCTAGTGCCACAACTTTGAGATAACCTTGATTGGAGAAACGCCATCCTAACCCGCAGCGTGAGCGAGGGATTTATTGCTTATTGCTTATTGCTTATTGCTTATTGCTTATTGCTTATTGCTTCAGATTGGATTTCCGTGTCGCCGATCTCACCAAGAGATCGGATTGCGTTCTGTCTTTGTCTTACCAATCTTCAATCATCAGTCGCCAATCCAAAATCTTA
>JALOQS010000346.1 GCA_025459355.1 Pirellula sp. | reverse complement strand
AAACCAAGAAACATAATCCGCTTGGTTTCCGAGCGAAGGACAGAACATGCCTTCACACACTCGAAGCACTTGATCGGTTTGTTGATTCGTAAGAGGTGATTCTCCCGCCAACCACGCCAGCAGCGCAAACCGACCTCCCGGTCTG
Source organism: Pirellula sp. (assembly GCA_025459355.1). GTDB lineage: Bacteria > Planctomycetota > Planctomycetia > Pirellulales > Pirellulaceae > JBKCUI01. The sequence goes on along the minus strand of JALOQS010000346.1, from coordinate 4,938 downwards.
AGCCATCGCGCAGCCCGATTAAAAAATTTCGGCTTATCGAACAAATGTTCCGTGCATTCAATACTCCAAACGATGTCGGCCGATTCGTCGGGGAACTCGATTAACTCTGCGTCAGCACAACGAAACGTTGGACGTGGCTTGATCCTCTTTAACGCTGCGGCTGAACTCGCCCACTTTTGCTGAACAGGACTAAGCGTAACACCCGTCACCGAACAAGTGCGCAACCCTAGGAGTCTCCTCCGCTTCCCAATATCCGTGATGGATGTGCGGCCCCCATAGAAGCCGATAGAAGAGAGTACTTATGTCATAGTGATTTCGTATGACTTGTTTCTTGACCGATTTTAGTTCTATCATGAGGCTGGTACGACCCAAAGATCTCCAATGATGAGAAGCTCGTCTTTAACTCCGACGGCTCCCATCATTTTGCTGAAAGGCTTGATGCCGTAGTCGGACTGCAGAATCTTGAATGCTCCTCTGACATGATGCCAGCCGTCCTTCTGCTCTACTTCGCACTTAATCCGAATATGCTTCGTTGTCCTATGAAGCGTAAAATCTCCTTCAAGAATGTACTCCGGTAACTGTCGCTTGCTCATTTGCCCCGTCGACTTGAGAGTGGCTTTGTCGAGCTTGGCCTCAGGATACATCTCTACCGAAAGTATCTCAGGGCCCAACATGTTTTCGTTGACCTTCTTGCGAGTTCCTTCATCGGTCTCCCCTTCGAGGCCTATGTACTTTCGGGCGGGCAACCCATCAGCATCAAAGCTCTTCATGTCGAAAACAAGTGTCCCTCGTTCGTCTCGCGGAGAATAAAGTTGTCCCGACTTTAATTTGCCAACTACGGCATGTTGGTGTCCCACCACTCCAGACTTATCTACAAAGATATAAACGCGACTGTACTCTAGATTCACGCTTCCAGGGCTCAGTGTCTCTTGCGCTGATACGATTTGACCCACATGCGCGACAAATAAGCACAAAAAAAGTAAGAAAGCTCTTTGCAAGATACTCACCCCAACCCTTTAGTCTTGACACAAGACTCCGAAATCACTCGTATAATTGGGCGACGCTGATTGGTATAACACGAGTGACTGACTGAGAACCAGTCGAATAATGAAACCCAACCTTTCCTTTAGTCGCGTCTCGCGATGGTTTGCTATCGTGACGATCCTCTTAACACCCTTGGGAGTTCCGGCGTTCACGAATGGTTACCTGAGGGTAAACCGGAACGACTACGTTACGAGCAGTTTTGTTCTCGATTTGGCAGCGATCAGCTTGTGCTCATTTCCTGGGACGATGCAACGATTGCGGATCAGCGGCTCTCGCAGTTCGTCGGAAACCTAGAATCTCATCCTGAATTTGATAAGTTTTTCAGCAAGATCGAATCACCACATCGGATCGCTGAATCACTCGAATTACCTCCACTGAGACTTTCGCAGTCTGACGTTGCCTCGCGTTTGAACGGCGTCTTCATCGGTCCAGACGGAACCGCTGCATTTCTTTTAGGGATCAAAAAATTTGGCGTTAGCCATGCCAAAGAAACGATCGAGCTCATTCGATCGCAAGCGGATGCCGTTCCTAATCTCGGACGCGAGAAAATAAAACTAGTCGGAACGCTCTACGAAGCCTATGCAGTGGACGAAGCTGCCGAAGGGACCTTAAAAAAGCTCGTACTACCCTCTAGCCTTCTCGGACTACTCATATCGTGGCTGTGTTTAGGGCGATTGCGTTCTGCAATTATTGTCCTGGCGATAGCGGGACTTGGTCAACTAGTGGCTGTCAGCTTGGTCTATTACACAGGTCTTCAATTCAGCGCCGTGTTAATTGTCTTGCCAACGCTCGTCTTTATGTTGACATTGTCCGGTGCAGTTCACTTGATGAACTATTTTACCGACACCGCCGCCACAATCCGTAACGCCTCCCACCCGACAGATCTCGCCTCAGCCGGGATTCAAGCTGTGTCTTATGGATGGAAACCATGCCTGCTGTCCAGTCTCACGACTATGCTCGGTATGGGATCTCTGATAACTAGCCAACTAGCTCCCGTTCGGCAATTCGGAATCTACTCCGCCATTGGACTAGGGGTTGCAACACTAATGCTTCTCATCGCTTTTCCTGCCATAGCCGATTGGATATGCGGTTCCCGCAACCGCGACTCCTCAATCCCAACCGACGTCGCGACTCAACAACCTAGGACGAGGATTCAACTCCCAATCGGTTTACAAAATCGGTACATTCGCTGGCAGCATCGATCTGCTTCGATGATAACACTAGCTGGTCTCGCGCTGTTAATCGCGACTTTCTTCGGCTTGAGCCAACTAAAGTCGTCCACCAAGTTCTGCGACATGTTTCCCGAGAACAGCCGAACAAACTCCGATATGAAATGGTTCGAATCGAACATCGGACCGATTGCAACCGTCGAGGTCCTGCTCCATTTCAAGAACAAAGATTCCGTTTCCATACTGGATCAATCAAAACTCGTATATCAACTGACAAACACACTGCGAGATCATAATGAGGTGGGGGGCGTCTATTCCGCCATGACGTTCTTGCCTCGATGGCCCGAGGGTGGCTCTACCAAAGCGGTAGCGACTCGCTCGGTTCTTCGCCATAGGCTTGAAAACAATCTCGAACAATTCGCCGAACAAGGTGTCTTGTTTCGCGATTCGGAAGAAACTGTCTGGCGACTCATGGCCAAAGTCTCCGCCGTCTCGGACAAAAGCTACGGTGAATTGACCGACACGATTCGAGCATGCGTTTCAAATGATTTGAAAGATAATACGGCGACCTCTATAGTGCGGACCGAATACACGGGACTGTCCCCGGTCATGCATGAAACACAGGTCACGTTACTAACCGATTTGGGATACAGCTTTCTCTCCGCCTTTGCACTCATCACTCCCGTCATGATGTGGATGGTTCGAAGTGTACTGGGCGGATTGCTCATCATGATCCCAAATGTACTTCCGGTGACTCTCTCATTCGGAATCATGGGTTGGATGGGCTGGTCTCTCGATATCGCAGGAATCCTTACCGCTAGCATCGCTCTGGGCATCGCCGTTGATGATACCCTGCACTTCTCATGCTGGTATATGCAAGAGCTAGATAGCGGGCACTCTCGCATTGAAGCCGTTCGCAAAACGTTTTCTCATTGCTCCACCGCAATGCTTCATACGACGTTGATCTCCTGTGGAGCCATGACTCCCTTTTTGTTTGCGGACTTCCTACCAACTCAACAGTTTGCCAAGCTGATGATCGCAATGCTTCTCTTAGCAATCGTAGGAGATTTGTTCATTCTACCAGCGTTGTTGCTCTCTCCATTGGGTAAAGTAATCGGTCGTCGAAACAATAGTCGTTCGAACCAAGAATCATCCAACGACCACCCCTCCAGCGCTGACCTGGGTACGTCATGATACCGAAACTGCAGAAACGTCATTTAGTCCCAGAACTCATGGATGCGCCGAACCTGGATCCAGTGGCCCACGCCCAAGCACTCGCCGGTCTGCGACGCATTAACTGGCTGTGCAATACGTCAAAGCATGTCTCTCAAACAATCCTCGAAATCGCTAACCGACGGAGCCTCGCGTCGGTCGACGTTCTGGATCTAGGTTGCGGCAGCGGCGACATTGCCCTTGGTGTCCAACGTCTGGTTAGCCATCGTGTCTCATGCCAGCTTAAAGGCTGGGACATCAGCGAAGTGGCTGTACACAACGCTCGTGAACGTACAAAAGGCGCGGACCAACCAAGATTTGAAGTCCAAAACGCCCTCAGCGAATCTCAGTCAACTCCGAAGTTCGATTTTGTCTACTGCTGCCTATTTCTTCACCACTTCAATGAACAAGAGTCGGTTCATATTCTCAAAACCATGAGCCAACTGGCCCGAGTCGCTCTCATTGTCGATGATCTTAAACGTTCTCGCTGGGGTTGGCTAATGGCTACAATAGGTTGCCATTTGCTTTCTCGTTCGCCTATCGTGCACTTTGACGGCCCACAATCGGTTCGTGCGGCTTACACACTGGACGAGGTTCGGGAGTTGGCGTCCCAAGCTGGCTTGAACAATTGTGCGGTTAAGTTGCACTGGCCAGAGCGGTATCAACTGATCTGGGAAAGAAGTCATTCATGATCCTGCTCGACGAACAATTCCAAGTGGACCAGCAACACTGGGATATCGTTGTCATCGGGGCAGGAGTCGCAGGCAGCTCGTTCGCCATCCGTAGCAGCCAAGCAGGCAAAAGAGTCCTTCTTGTCGAAGCGAACTCGTTTCCACGTGAAAAGGTTTGTGGCGGCTGCCTTAACTCGCGTGCCCAAAATCAACTTGCTGAGCTCGGTGTCCTTAACGAACTTCTTGAGAATCAGGCAATAACGTTGCATCGCTTGCGAATCCAAGTGAATGACAAGATTGCGACTTGGAATGTTCCTCCCATGCTGAGCGTCCGCCGATCGACATTGGACTCTGCGTTGGTTCGTCGCGCCGTCGAGTGCGGAACACACTTTATCGATTCCACTCATGGGACAGTGATACCACTGGCTGAATCGCAGGATAAAGACTGCCGCCATGTGCGATTGCGAAACAAACAAACAGGCTCGGATTCCGTCGTCAGTGCTCCATTGATTGTCGTCGCGGCAGGCCTTTCCAGATCCCCGCTCCCTCGCGATGAGCCATGGGACGATGAAGTCATGTCGAACTCACGCGTCGGTGTCCATTGCTTGATCCCGAAAGCCGAACTTAACGCGGCATGTTGGCCAATCAAATTGGATAACGGCACTTTGAATATGACACTTCGCCATCATGGGTATGTTGGTGTCTGTGAAACCGACGGAGAATGGATCGACTTTGCCGCCGCCATCGAGCCCAAAGCCATTCGCGAACTAGGTGGCATCGCAAACGTTGTGGCCTCCATCCTTTATCCGAATCATCCCGGCCTCTTGGAATTACTCAATTCT
>JALOQS010000086.1 GCA_025459355.1 Pirellula sp. | reverse complement strand
TTGAAGATTGGCTAGCTCGATACGGATCGATCCGAAGCGAATTGCAAGAGTTTCTCGATACCGAAAGAGAATTCGACGCCGCCTTTCCATCAAAACCCGAGAGCCATCGTGGACAACTCGACGAGACATGGGAAATGCCTGCTTCATCCATCAACTCTCCAGCGATGAATGTCAGCCAGCCATCACGACTAAACCGCGCGGGCTCACGTTCAGAGATCGGTCCTTACAAACTAAACAGACTGTTAGGCGCCGGTGGTATGGGGCAAGTTTACGAAGCTGTAGACCCCAATGGAAATCTCGTTGCAGTCAAAATTCTTTCGCATCAATGGAGTCGTTCTCCGGAATCGCTGCAGCGGTTCAAGATGGAAGGCAGAATTGCGAGCACCATTAATCACCCTCGCTGCGTATTCGTTAAGGCCGCTGATGAAGACAAAGGGCTGCCCTACATCGTCATGGAACTGATGACTGGCAAAACACTCAAAGATCTTAGTCAAGACTCAGGTCCGATGCCGGTCAACAAGGCCATTCAGGTCATCATGGATGTTTTGGATGGACTCGAAGAGGCGCATACGCACGGGCTGATTCACCGTGACATTAAGCCAGGAAATTGCTACCTCGAAAGCAACGGGCGCGTCAAGTTAGGTGATTTTGGATTGGCCAGATCCGTTGATGATAGTTCCGAACTTACGCGAACGGGTGATTTTGTTGGGACTCCACTTTTTGCATCACCGGAGCAAGTTAAAGGGATACCGATTGATGTGCGAACGGACATCTATTCCGTTTGCGCGACCCTTTATTTTTTACTCGCTGGGCAAGCGCCGTTTGCGGGTTCAACTCCCACCAATGTGATTGCAAAGATCGTGTCAGAGGATCCGGTCTCACTGCGGAAACTAAACCCACAAGTGCCCGTTCTGCTGGAACGCATTGTGATGCGGGGATTGAGTCGCGATAGGAAATTGCGTTTTCAAACCGTGGCGGAACTTAAGCAAGCGCTAGAGCCATTCGTACGAGGTCGACATGCCATCGCTGCGTGGGGGCGCCGCTTTGCCGCGTACTGCATAGATGGAGCCATAAACGGACTGCTCGGTGCGATTGCAGTTCAGTTTTTGCCTATCGAGGACTCGAACGCCGTTCTTCCTTGGGCGGTCTACTGTGGCTTGATTCTGCCCATCCTTATCTATCACTTGATCTTTGAGGGGATTGGATTCGCCTCGATTGGAAAGTTAGCCCTCAGACTTCAGATCGCGGATCGAGTCACCGGAGAAAGACCGCACCGCGCGAAAGTGATCCTAAGAACTGTAATCGCCATGCTGTTAATGGGATTCGGTTCCGACGTATTGATCTATGCCGCAATGGAAAACTCTAATACCTTTCATTGGATGATGTGGCAGTGGATCGGCTATCTCGTTTCCTACTCACTCATTCTTGCCCCGATCCTCTTTACCAAGCGTTATCGACTGCTGATGCACGATTGGCTAACGGGCACTATGGTGGTTGATCGACCAAGAAAATCGCCCCAACAACAACTCGCCAAAGCCGCGTCGGAATACAACTCCCCTTTGCTGTCCGCTTTGGCATATCCAAGCAAAATTGGTGAATTTTCGATCAGTGGAACGATCGTTTCCACACCGGAGTTTGTCGTTTTATCAGCACGCGATGAAAGACTGAGTCGTGTCGTTTGGATATGGCTGCGCGGTCTTGATCAACCGGAATTGTCCTTGACGCGACGGCAGTGCGATCGGTCCACTCGATTGCGATGGTTGGCAAATGGTCCTTTGGACAAGTGGCAATGGGATGCGTTCTTGGCTCCGACCGGCGCTCCGCTTAAACATTGGACTGCACCTGATTCACCTCTCACGTGGAAAGAATCGCGCGGCGTATTGCGGCAGCTAGCCACGGAAATGGAGGAAAGTAATTGGGATGAGCTCAATCTGTCGGTTAGCTCACTGGATCAATTATGGCTGGACTCTCGGGGGAGGCTGGTGTTGGTCGATTGGTCTACATCGATGCCAACGTCAATCGATCGTTCCTCGCCCACGTCGAGCGAACAAATCAAAGGGACATTGTGCGAAACAGCCAGGCTATGTCTATGCGGCAAAAGTCTGCCCATTGATGGTGAGCACCCACCCATCCCAGCCTTGGTCCCCATTCATATTCGTGAATTACTGGGAACGTTGACATCAACGCCCCCTCGCAAATCAAGTCATCAAAATCATACGGAAGTCGTCTTTTCGGCCGCTCAGTTTCTCGAATCGATTGATTCTCAGAGCCATAGACCAATTCAGCCAAGTTACGAGAATCGATTGCTCGGATTGGGAATCGCCATAACGCCTGCTTTAATGCTGCTGGGGGTTATGTTTGTTCTATCAAGAATGAGCAACATTCTAGTATTGGAAAAAATCACCGATCAACTCGTTGCACCGAGGCTCGTTCAGTGGTTGCTAGAGGGGGATAACGGAAAGGATTTGATCGCGTCGGCTGAAAATCAAGAGCTACCGTCTAGATCCGAGTTGGAAGGTTGGATGATCGAACAATCGGGAAATCCGGATGAGCTCGTCAAAAGCTATAATGTACGCTTCGCAGGTTTAACTTCCTTTTCGCGAGTTTTGGCCAGCGAACTAAAGATAGTGGAGGATCCTCTCTCGCAAATGGAAAAGATTTCCGTCGAGCGATCAGAGGGTAAATTGGTGGCTATCAATTGGAAGCGTGAAGGAGAAAGGTCAGAGTTCGAAATGGCGACGTTGACTCGTATCGTACGCGCGCCGAGGGATGTGACAACTGTGGAGCTACTTCGTCGCGGCCCGTTCTGGCTATCGTTGATTTCGGCTTCTCCTTTTCTAATCTGGATCGGGTGGGCTAGTGTAACTGGGGGTGGGTTATCGTTCTGGCTTTCGGGGCTTCGAATCGTAAAATCGGATGGAACCCCGGCCGGATGGCTGCTTCGATTTGCCCGTCCTATCGTGGCAGGTTTGCCGTTTCTTTTGCTTCAGGTCTTTATCACCTACAACGATTTGCTCAACCCAGATGGGCTCTGGCTGTCACACCTCGCCCATCAGCTAATGCTCTGGCTGTTCTTGGTGTATGCCATTCTGATTGTTGCATTCCCCAGGCGTGCTCCGCACGATTGGCTGCTCGGGACGCATCTCGTCACCAGATAGATTCAGCCAGGAATCATTGGGGCGGAGTCGCGAAAAAAAAATCGAATTTTCGCGCTCCGTTTTTTCTTTCGTGTCGGCTATCAGATTGAAGCGAGGTTTTTCTCGCTTGGTTGTTGAGTCCCTTGAGAAGCTCTGGACCATGAAAAAACCTGTAGTTCAAGTCATTGATGTCGGCAAAGCGTTTCGCACAACGAGGGCTGTGGATGGCGTATCGTTTGATGTGCGAAGCGGTGAGATCTTTGCCTTACTAGGACCGAATGGAGCCGGGAAATCCACTCTAGTTCGCATGATGATCGGCATGATTCCGCCGGACCAAGGAGCGATTCGTTGGCTCGATAGCGATGGAAATCGAATGGATCTCGATCCCTCGCAGATTGGGTATCTGCCTGAAGATCGCGGACTCTACAAAGATCAGAAGGTTGGTCGCATTCTGGAATACTTTGGACAATTACGAGGTCTGACGGTCAAGGATTCCGTGAAAGCGGCCACCGAATGGGCTGAACGCTTAGAGATTACTCAGTATCTAAACCAAAAATTAGAGACGCTCAGTAAGGGGAATCAACAAAAGGTGCAGGTGGCCGCTGCGGTGCTGCATAGGCCGAGAGTCGCGTTTCTTGACGAGCCTTTCTCTGGTCTGGACCCCGTTAATCAAGAGCTAATGATCGAGCTCATTCGATCGCTGAGAAATGAGGGAACGACAGTCCTCCTAAGTGCCCATCAACTCGAATTGGTAGAGCGATTAGCGGATCGAGTTTTGTTGCTTTCTCATGGTAAGCAAATTGTAGCGGGAACGATATACGATGTTAAGTCGGGCGAATTTGGTGGCTACTCGCTTCGCTTGACCTATGCCGAGCCATTTGATGAGCAAGACGTTTTTAACTTGTCAAACGAAGCCACTTTGGATGGTGTCGAAATCATCGAAGGACGTTCGATCAAGCTAACGCTCAAGAATCGATCGGACGTCAACAAATGGCTCGAGCGAGCGTCAACGCTCGGAGATGTTACTGATTTTCGAGGCGGCTATCTGTCGCTTCATGAAATCTACCTAAAAGCCGTGAATGGCCAGAACAGGCAATGCCAGCCTAACATGGTGCCGGTTTAATCCGTTCCTCATTCTTACATCCATTTAAGCCTCCTTAGAATACCGACAAACTACGAATCATGATGGCTTGGCTAAGAACTTGTTATACCGTTGCTCGTTGGGAGTTTTTCCGATACTTCAAATGGAAAGATCAAATCATTGGTCTAGTATCATTGTTGATCGGAGCAGCCATTGGCTTTGGGGCTGTTTATCTTGCTAGGTACTCAAGCAAAGTGGAGTTGGCCGTCTTGGGGGGTACCGAATCCTTTGTCTTTCCCGAGAAAAGCAAATTCGCATTAGCAGAGGGGAATCACGACGAATCAACCTGGAAAGAAATGGTACAAGCCGGGGAGATTGATGGTCTTTTGATAATCTCTAAGATTGCCGGAGAGCCGTTCCAATCGGAGTTAATTGTTCGCAAGGAACCCGCGTGGCTTGAAGAGTTACGGCCTGTGGTAGAATCGGAAAAGATGCAGTGGGAGATCCAGCAAGCGAACATATCGCCGACATCCGTGGAGCGACTTTTGACCCCTTCGAAGATTGAAATCACATCCCTTTCGTCGAGTGATGCGTCGAAGGTCGATCGGTTAGTTGCTTACGGAATGCTAATTGCTATGATCCTGACTAGCTGGATTGGTTTGGCGTACATGATGACGGGAATTACAGGGGAAAAACAATTGCGAGTGACCGAACAGATTGTCAGCGCGATCCGTCCGCAAATGTGGATCGACGGAAAATTGATCGGAATCACAGCGGCTGCGATTGGGTCTCTCGCGTTTCTTTTTGCATCGAGCATGATCTGCATTCCTGTTGCCCGGATGATTGGCTTTGAGATTGCTTTACCAGACTCGGTTAAACGATGGGACTTGATACCCCTGATGCTGGTATTCTACATCGGTGGAGTCCTGTTTTGGAATTGTTTCTACGCAGCCGTCTCAGCCATCATCAATGACCCTAACACATCATCGAAGACATCGCTTTTGTTTCTACCAATGTTGCCGATGATGGCTGCTGGGCTTGTCGCATCGCAACCTGACGGAGCCATGATGAGAACGCTGAGCATGGTTCCCGGTACGTCATCAACGGCGATGCCAATGAGGCTGATTTTAGGGGAAGTAAGTCTATTGGAAAGCGTTATGAGTGTGGTGTTGCTCGCTATCGGTGTGTTCGCCCTTCGGGGCATGGCTGGCCGGATATTCGCCGCGGGTATCATGTTGTACGGAAAAGAGCCAGGATGGATCGACATCCTCAAGTGGGCCGTAACGAGAAGGGTGGATGCAAACGGTTTGCCTACGTTATCGTTGCTATTCATCGCTTTGGGCATTGTTCCTATGATTCAGGCGGTTGGATTTTCACAACAAGAATCGGCAGCACAATCGCAATCTGTTTCATTCGATCGACAGTCTCAACTCGATTCGTTTGATACGGTTTGGCAGACGATCAAAGACGTGCACTGGGATGAGAATCGCGTTGGCGAGAGCTGGGACAAACTTCGAGAGGAGTTGCGCCCGCAAGTGGGAAAGGCTGAGTCGATCGAAGAAGTCCGCGTTATACTTGAAAAACTCTTGAGCCAGTTAGGGCAATCTCACTGCGGCATCATCCCGATCGATTCCTACGAAATTGTTGAGGAGCAATCTCGAATGGGGGGAGAGGGATACAGTGGACTCACCATTCGGTATGTAGAAAAACAGTTGGTGGTAACGCAGGTACGAGCCGATTCGCCTGCGAGTCGTGCTGGAATAGAAGTTGGTTGGGTACTATCGAGTATCGCGAGAAAGACCGAGCCGAACGAAGATGGCGAATCCACCGAGACGGTAATCTTAGCAACCGATTTAATCGAACGAACACAAAAGAGTGTTGAGAATCAAGTAACTCGCTTTGAAACTGCGGTAGGTTTATCGGCTACTGGATTAGTCTCTGGTTCGATAGGCGAAACGATAGAAATAAAGTTTGTCAACAACCAAGATGTCGAACAAACCGTTCCCCTGGTGCTTGAAAAAGGGAGCGGTGTCCCTACCAAGATGGGGCATCTCCCCTTAATCAACGTCGAGTTTCAATCGAGTTTGTTGCCGGATGATATCGGCTACATATCCTTTAATGCATTCTTTGATCCCACTCGACTGATGAAAGAATTTCAGCAAGCAGTCAACGAGGATTACGCAAAGTCAAAGGGCTTGATTATTGACATGCGAGGTAACATGGGAGGCATGGTATTGTTAACCATGGGAATGAGCGGTTGGTTCGCGGAGGAACGGGTCAAATTAGGTGTCATGCAGATGAAAAACTCGCCACTGAATCTAGTGGTGAATCCTCGCAAGCCTCGTTATGCCGGTTCTGTCGCGGTCTTGATCGACGATTGTTCTATCTCTGCGGCCGAAATTTACGCGGGTGGTCTGAAGGACATCGGTGCAGCCAGAGTCTTTGGGCAGAGATCAGCGGGGCTTGTTCTGCCATCGAACGTTACCAAGTTACCCAACAACGATGGCTTTCAGTACGTAACGGCTGACTATTCATCCGCGTCGGGCCAAGTTCTCGAGGGGCATGGAGTGGAGCCCGACGAGCCAATTGAGTTGACCAGGAAATCACTCCAAATCGAAACTGATCCCGTATTAGCTGCGGCGAAACGTTGGATACTAAGTCGAGCCAAATGAGTTTACCGCACGCCATCAAATGCAATGTTTTGTGTCTTGTACTACTTCAATCAAAAGGGAATCTGTCATGTTGTTAAAGCGAATTACTTACTTGGCGTCTGCGGCCTTACTGACTGTGTGGCTGTCTCCACTGGCGGTCGCTCAGTTACAGCCTAACAAAAGCGCGAGTGCCGAAAAGAAAACGGAAAAGCCAGCCAGCGACTTGCCCTCAGTCGATGACATATTGGCACGCTCCATCGAGGCAATGGGCGGAAAAGAAAAATTGCAATCGATTAAATCGGTGGTTAGCAGTGGATCGCTATCGATCCCGGCTGCTGGCATTAATGGCACGGTTATGATTCGACAATCGCTCGGTGGTAAGTTCAAGATGACTGCCGAAATCCCCGGTGTTGTGGATTCCGAAACAGGATCGGATGGCAAGACCATTTGGGAGATGTCAAACGTAACTGGGGCCGAAATTCTTGACGGGGTGAGAGCCGAGCAAGCGCGCTTTCAAATGGCCCTTTTTCCCTATTTGGATATGAAGAAATTCTTTGACTCGATGGAATGCACAGGCAAGGAGAGTTTCGCGGGCGAAGATTGCTATGTCGTCGTTTACAAGAATAAAAAGTCGGCTCCGATGACCACCTATTATTCTGTCAAAACGGGACTTGAAAAAGGTTATCGCCTCAACACTGTTACAGCCATGGGGGAACTCGATATCGTGACTGAAGTCAAGGCATACGCAGAAGCCGATGGAATCAAGTACGCCAGCCAAGTCGAAGCCACGTTGCCAAACGGCATGAAGCAATCGATTTCGATGGACAAGGTAGAGGTGAATGTAGCATTAGAATCAAAAGACTTTGCTCCACCGGCTGACGTTGCTGAGTTGATCAAGAAGTAGCAGAGCGACTCGGGTCTCCGTCACCGTCTAGGTTCAACGTTTTTGATCGACGACGCGTGGTTGAGCCGAGATGATATCTTCTCAAGCGAGTGGGAAGCCGCCTCCCACTCGCATCCGCCCATCCGCCACGATTCCGTCTGACGGATCTCGGACTCTTTGGAACGGCTCGGCAATTCGGCTGTGTGTCTCGTCGCCGTTCCTTAACGGGAATTCCAGCAGATTTCAGCTGTGGATTCAAAGCTGTTCTCGCGATTGCCACAACGGATGTTACAATTGGGTTTGAAGTCCATTTGTAGATAGTCGCTGAGAAAAGGGTTAACATTGTGCCGAACGAGGCATCCGGTGTTCTAAAGTTCGAATGTCCTAAATGCACTAAGCGTTTGAAAGCTCCCGAAAAGCTCGCGGGAAAAAAGCTTTCATGTCCACATTGCGGCGCATCGATTCTCGTTCCCGGTTTAGCAAAATCGTCAGTTGTTGAAGACGATTGGTTGCAACTTGACCAACCACCAGCTCAGAAAAACTCTACAGACGACGCAGAATCTGCCGCCGACGAGTTCTCCCTGTCCGATGTGACAGAAAAAAGCAATGAGTCAGTCTCGAAAAACGACAGCCCGAGTTCCTCCCCAAAAGCTGTCGTAAAGAAATCGGTTAGCGTCTTTGATGATGATCTGCCTGATCTAGCACCGATCGATTTTCCTGAACCTCCTGCTCCGCCCCCTGCCTCAAAACCATCCGTGAACTCCGAGAGCAAGTCGTCGGCTCCGAACGCTTCGCAGAACAATCCGCCTGCATCTATATTGGATTCGCTCGACGACGACATCCCCTTAGCCCCGCTTGAGCCGCCAAAGAAACAAACCGCTCAGCAAACCGTATCACGGTCTGCGTTGGACGATTTGATGCTCGAGAGTGAGGCATTAATCAAAACCAGTGATCTCGATGTCGGAGATGAGTTCTCGTTCAAATGCAAAGTGTGCGGAACCTTGTTGTATGTTCGCGAGTCTCAAATCGGTACGCTCGCTCGTTGCCCAGATTGCTACTCCGAGTCTACCGTTCCCAAGCCAGCGGTAAAACCAAAGAAGCTTGGAAGTGTGCGTGTGCGTGAAAACGCTGATGTCTCGCTCTCACCAGTGGATGCCAAATCTATTCGGGATCCCAAAGGGAGCAAAGCGGAGAGCGAGATCATTATGGAGCGAGCCAAGGTTGAGCTCGACAAAGAGAAGGAGGAGTTAGATGGAATCCAAGGTTCGTTTGACTCGAAGCGTTGGATCACGTTAATCTTTTGGTTCCTTCAAGATCCTTCGATCCTCATCGTATCCATTGTGTTGAGCGGTGTATGTGCCATTTGGATGGCTGCCGTAAGCTGGATCCCTAAAGCACTCGAACTGGAGGGGATGGGGGCCGCGATTGCGAGCGCGGTGGTTTTCTTTGTTCCGTTTATTCCCTTGGTTGGAAGCTGTCTGCTTTTGGGGCTTTCGATTTTTATGATGGTTGCCAACCAGCTAAAAAGAATTGACGACTGGCCTTTTAGTCGAATTGGTGACTCGTTAGGTGAATTGTTTATGTTCTTGGGCGCTATTGCACTTGCTTCCGTTCCTGGTGGAATCATTGGGTTGCCTTTAAACAGTCTCTTGGGCGGAGTGTTGGGGACGATTGCTTGTTCCTTTCTTTCCATTTGGGTTTTGTTTCCGTTCTTCTTCTTAAGCATGGCGAACAACAATCGGATCACAGAACCATTTTCGAAGGTGGTATTCGATTCGTTTAAGGGACGGGCAGATGCGTGGGGTGCGATGTATATCCAAACCATGCTGGTCTTCGCGGGATTTTTCTTAGTAGTCGTTCTCGCGATGCAACCAGGGTATATCGGGGAAATCCTTTTGGGACTAACTATCCCGATGTTTATCTTCTTTACCATGAACCAATACGGACTCCTCGCTGGCCGACTCAGCGATGTTACCGAATTAGGATTCGAAGGAGACTTCTCACAAGATCACGAAGATGAGTAGTCGATTGATCAAGGATGATTGCTCATGAAATCCCCAAAACCTAAGTCTAGAACACTGGCTGATTTTATAAGAAGAGGGCCGGATGCCGAGGTCGATTCGTCCGCCTTTCAGGACGATCCGGATGCAATCGAATCGATCGAACTCACGCTAGAACGTCATCAACAACAGCTCGATTCTAAGAAACCTACGCCAGCTAAACCGAAAAAGCGCCGATCTGTTACCGCCCGTGAGAGCGATGCTGACCCGCGCCAAGATGTATCGGTAGCGGAGAAACTCGCTCATCGCCAAGCGCAGATTGCCGAGTCATCTAAACTCGATCAAGTCGATCATGTAAAGAGTGTTAAAGCCAAAGGACCAGAGTTACTCGATTCCCTTATCGATCACAAAGATTTTAGGCGAGTCTCGAAAGCTTGGAGTCAGAAGCAATCCGTTTGTTGGGAGGGGGCTTGGCCAGGCGCGATTGCTCCCATCGTCGCGGCTGCATGGAAGCTTTATCAACGGCCGATCGTAGTCGTATTGGCACAACATCAAGATGCAGATGGAGTGGCTCGCGATTTAGATTTCTTTTTGGAGGACAATACAGATATCTTTCCGCCCGCTTCCGATGAGATTTTGGACGATGCACTACAGCAACTTGAAGTCATCCAACGTCTTCAAGTCCTGTCGCACTGGGAAGCATACCGTGGTGACCCGAAGAAAGTAGCCCCGCCTGTTGTCGTAACAACCATGCAGGCGCTCATGCACAACGTCCCGAGCCGACAACAGCTGCAGAATGATCGCCGATGCCTAAAAGTCGGTCAACGAGTCAATTTGAGTGAACTCAAGAAATGGCTGACCGACAATGGTTATCGCTCCACCACGAGTGTTCAAATGCCGGGCGAGTTTACCGCCAGAGGAGGGATTCTCGACGTGTTTCCGCCTGATTGTGCCGAGCCTCGGCGCATCGAACTGTTTGACGACGAAGTGGATTCGATTCGATCCTTTGATTCCATTTCGCAGAGATCCATGGAGCGGATGGATCGGGTCGACTTTATCGCTGCCGATGAAGCGATAAAAGACGATGCGTCGTTTCTGGAGTATTTGACGGCAGATACGATGGTCTTGGTCCATGAGCCGATCGCAGCCATTCATCAGGCAGATGCATACTTGGCGCGTGTTCCTTTCCCAGATCGATTCCAACAGCCAGCAATCGTTTACGCACAACTCTCGTCATTCGCGTTTGCCCAGATGGCGCAGTTAGCCGGTGAGGGGTATCTCGGCTCGTTAGAGAGAGTTCCCATTCAAGATGTGCAGCGAATTGGTGGGGAACTAGAAACTCTGGCGCGTGATTTAGATGTCGCCATTGGATCGGATCGTGTCGCAGTGCTCGCATGCGTGAACGAAGGGGAATTAGGACGGATGCACGATTTGCTTCAAAACTCTGAAGCTTACCGATCGCAACGTATCCATATAGAGATTGGCCTCTTAAGCAGCGGTTTTGAGATTGCTCCCAAAGGTCCCATGGTCCTCACCGTGAGCCAGCTTCTCAGGCGAACGACACTGCGGCGTGCATCGAAAAAGCATGCATCGAGGGCGATTGATAGCTTCCTGGATTTGAAGCCAGGGGATCTGGTTGTTCATCTCTCGCACGGGATTGGCATTTATCTCGGGATGGAGTTGATTGAGAAGAACGGCCAGAAATTCGAGCATCTCGCAATCGAATTCGACGGTGGCACCAAACTCTATGTGCCAAGCAGTAAGATCGATTTGGTTCAGCGTTATGTTGGCGGAACAAAAACAAGACCCAAGCTGGCAAAGATTGGGAGCCAAACTTGGGGCCGACAGAAAAAAGCCGCCGAAGAAGCGGTCAACGACATGGCTGCGGAACTGCTCGAATTGCAAGCGCAGCGACGAGGGGAGTCGGGTATCGCGTTCAAACCGGACTCGATTTGGCAAACCCAGTTCGATACATCGTTCCCCTACGAAGAAACAACGGATCAGTTATCCGCCATTGCTGCGACAAAGTCCGACATGATGTCAACACGGCCCATGGAACGCCTTATCTGCGGCGACGTGGGTTTCGGAAAGACAGAGGTGGCCATGCGGGCTGCCTTTAAAGCAGTGGAAAGTGGTTATCAGGTTGCTGTGCTCGTTCCGACGACCGTACTTGCTGAACAGCACTACAAAACCTTTATTGCGAGGATGGCGGAGTTCCCTTTCGAAATTGCAAAGCTGAATCGTTTTGCCACCAACGCACAGCAAAGGGAAACACTTAAAAGACTCGCTAAAGGCCAAATCGATATCATCATTGGCACGCATCGCGTCGCATCAGCGGACGTTAGATTCTACAATCTCGGACTTTTGATCATCGACGAGGAACAAAAGTTTGGAGTGGAGCTAAAAGAGCGTCTTAAGCGAGTCGCCACTAAGGTCGACGTCTTGACTCTGTCGGCAACCCCAATCCCCAGAACGCTGCACATGTCACTTGTCGGCGTGCGAGATATTTCCAATCTAGAAACCGCGCCACAAGAACGAATGGCCGTGGAAACTCGCGTTGCGCGATTCGATGAAAAACTGATACGAAATGCGATTCTTCGAGAACTCAATCGCGATGGCCAAATCTATTTCGTTCACAATCGCATTGAGGATATGCCGGTCCTTTACTCGAGGCTGCAAAGAATTGTTCCCGAAGCCCGAATTGTTATCGGACACGGGCAAATGGAGGAAGGAGAGTTGGAGAGAGTGATGATCGAGTTTATCGAACATCGCGCTGACATTCTTCTTTCAACGACCATTATCGAAAGCGGTTTGGATATTCCGAATGCAAACACGATGTTTATTGATGAAGCAGATCGATACGGATTATCCGAGCTTCACCAATTGAGAGGTCGCGTGGGACGATATAAAAACCAAGCCTACTGCTATTTGCTCGTTGATAAGGCGAAACAACTAAACCCGGAAGCGGCACGCCGGCTTCATGCGATTGAAGAGTTCTCTCAATTGGGAGCAGGCTTTGGCATCGCTATGCGGGATCTCGAAATACGGGGAGCCGGTAACCTACTTGGAACCCAACAAAGCGGCCATATTGCGGCTGTGGGTTACGAACTCTACTGCCAACTGTTGGAAAATGCGGTCCGGGAATTAACCAAACAACCACCTAAACTCAGCATCGATGTCGAACTCAACTTGCCCATCGAGGCTTATCTACCGGCTGATTATGTTCCAGAAATGAGGCATAAGATCGACATCTATCGCCGCTTAAGCCGCGTTCAAGATGTTCAAGCGATCGAGGATATCCGAAAAGAATTAGAGGATCGATTCGGCCAGTTACCTCAACCTGTCGAAAGACTCTTGACGGTGGCTGAGCTGAGAATGGATGCCACAATCTGGTCCATTCGCTACATTGGAATTGAAGATGAATATCTGGCATTCCATTTTACTGATCCACGACGAATCGATCAGCTCGCACGTACTCATCAAGGTAGATTGCGAATCACTAGTTCCACTCACTGTTATTGGCCTCTTCGCTCGATAGCGTCCGTCCCTCCTGTAAAAAAACTGGATCGAATGACAGCAAAACCAACCCCAACGGCACCTCCCGAGCCGATCGAGTCGATTATCAAAAAGACCGACTTTATTTCTCTTCTACAATCCATCTTGCAAGCGTAGCCGCTGATTCGCTATGGTTTCGCGTGTTTGCAAAGACACCGAGCTTTCATTGAGAAGAAATTGTAAACGACTGTAATGCCATGAATAACCGATGGTGGAATAAACGCTGCATATTGAGGTGCCAACTCGCGGTACGATTGGGAATCTTTTCTGCCGCCTTTGGGTTTGCTCCCCCTGCGATCGCACAGAATCGCTATCGTCCATATCAACCAGCGTCGCCTCAGCCAGCGTCGCCTCAGCCACCGACGTCACAAACTCAAACCACTCAACCGGCAATCGCTCAGCTACCTAGCTCTGCCATGCCCAACAATTTTGTCACTCCCACCAAGAATCTTGAGCAACCTGTTTTCATTGCAGACCGAGGACTAGCCACTTCGCCATCTCTCGATCTCGCTAGACAAAACCAGGATCCGCTCGGCCTGACGGATCAGGCGGGGCCGCTGGTTGCGAGCAACGCGAACTCACCGTCGATCGATTTTACGAAATTCGAGGGAGGGACGTTGATCGCTGTCGTTGGAAAAGAACCAATCCTGCTCGGCGACATCATCGACCCCCGGAAAGTCCCTGCACAGCAAAAAGACCATCCGTCGTTCGAAGCGATGTTAAGAAAATCGCTCGCGGAAAAGATCCTTAAGAAATCTCTTGCTCAGAAATTCTTTAACGATCAATTGACTGGCAAAACGGTCAAAGAACGAAAAGAAGTCGAAAGCAAAATGAAAACCAAGGTGACTCAGGTTTTCTACGACGAGATGTTGCCCAGCATCATGAAGGATCAGAAATGTGAATCGCTCGATGAGTTTTGCACGTTAATCGAGAAACAAGGCCTGTCGCTCCAAGGCCTGAAAGACAACTATGCCGAGTCGATTCTTGCTCAGCAATGTATCCGCGAAAATGTGCCCAACAAACCATCTGTTCTGCTGGAAGAAATGAGCCTCTACTACGAGGAGCATCAATCTGATTTCCAGCAAAAGGCCAAGGTGCGATTCCAGATTCTGACCGCAATGTTTTCCAAGTATCCGAGCCGTGAGGAAGCGGAGAAAGCCATCGGAGAGATGGGTAACGAGGTCTACTTCGGTACTCCATTCGAAACGGTCGCAAAAAGCAAATCGTCTGGCATGAACGCGGAGACCGGCGGGTATGTTGATTGGACTAACCAAGGTGCATTGAAAAGCAAAGAGCTTAACGAAGCCTTGTTCAGTATTGACCTAAATGGACTTAGTCGAATCATCGAAGATGCGAATGGATTTCACATCGTCTGGATTTTAGAACGCCAAGACGCCAGAATGATAACCTTCGCGGAAGCGCAGCCCGAAATCAAGAAAAAAGAAAAGTTACACAAAGAATTTCTTGAAAAGGTCAAAGAAGAGACGGCTGTATGGAGCCGTTGGCCAGATGACTATCCCAATGCGAGATCACTCTCCGAACTGGAGTGGTAATCTGTATGGTGCGAACAAGATCTGAGTGGGGAAGCAACGCTCCTTTCCGGCTTGTGCTCGTCGTTTTATTTTGCCTCGTTTGCAGCCGATCTTTAGCGCAAGATGTTGATCGTAACGGGATAACCGACGGCGAACTGCATGACATGGAGATTGTAACGCTCGATCGCATGTTTGCGGTCGGAGATCGCGGTTTGATTCTAGCGTCTGAAAACGCGGGTAAAACTTGGTCTGTCCGAAACTCACGTTCTGAGTTCACTCTGCACAGTCTATGTTTCTTGTCCGAAACAATAGGTTGCGCCGTTGGTGGGACGGTGGACCCGTTCACCCATCGTAGTCGTGGAATCGTATTGATGACCAAAGACGGCGGTAAATCATGGGTTCGATCGCAGAGTAACGTGCCACGTCTCACTGGCGTGGCCGCAGAAAACGCGAACCTCCTACTAGCTTGGGGCGACTGGTCGGCATCAGATCAGACCTCGCTTTATCAATCAAAGGATCGTGGTTTGACTTGGACACCAGTTGTTTCTCCTTGCGGTCATATTGAAACCGTTGGTGTTGAGAGAGCCTCCAATGGGCAAAACAATATAGCTCAGACTCGATTCGGCTCTTCAGCAAGCCGCCGATTGATCGTTGATCGATTAAGTTCAGATCATGTTGTCACAGTGGCAACCGGTGGTGGGTTTGCGGTGAAAACGGACTGGTGTTTAGTTCGGTAGATGGCAAAGCATGGACCCAGCACCTGTTGCCCGGCTTGCAATCCGATTGGGATTTGATGTCCTTGCGCAACATCGTGGCTCGCGGAAACGAGATTTGGATTTGTGGAAACCCAGGCTCCGTGGTCTGGTACTCGAATAATGACGGGGCAGATTGGAGCGTTCTGCAAACCGGGCATAACGTGACGGCGAACTCTCTTTCTGTATTCGAGAATTCCATCGTTGCCTCTTGCGGAGCGATGGCAACCATCAACATTTCCCGCAATAGTGGCTCTGCATGGCGAATCTCTCATCAATCAACCAGTCGACTGAGCACCCTGAACATAGCGAGTTCTTCCGATCGCGTTGCGTGGGATCTTTTAGCGGTTATCACAAAGGATGCTCGGCAATCCGCCGGATGTTTGGTGGTCCATGACCAGAATATCGAGCAAAGGTCCTCCTATCGGCCTGAGCAAGCGACGAGAACTTCGATAGCTGCAAAACGGATGGAGCTCGCAACAACTGAGACCTTTGCATCATTTCCGATAAGCGATTCTCAGGGGCAGCCTCGTTGGACAGATTCTAGGCACTACGCTCAGACCGGGTCCATGCTGCAAGCACCGTCGACCAAACTGTTTAGAAAAGTGGTGCAAATCATTCGTGCCTCTCGACCCGATTTGATCGTTACCGAATGCGGAGTTTCAGGTTCCAGTATTCAAAAGAAACTCTCCCAGTCTGTCGAGCTCGCCATGACTTGGGCTAGTCGACGCGATTATATCTTGTTCTCCGACGCCTCGAAGATTCCGAATAATCAATGGACTGTGGAGCGTACGTTGTATCGAGGTGAATTGAGTAGCGGTCGACAATTTCACCCGTCGATGATCCTCAAAAATGTGGGCATGGTGCTTGGTGAGATCGTCGGCCCAAGTCTCGCGATAGCCTGTGTTCCCGAAGACTCATCTCTCAATGGACATTGTCGATTCCGATATCGTTCAGGAGCGAATACGCCTGCGAGTCTGCTCAATCCGTTAGAAGGTTTGACGCTTGATGGACAAACTAGTCTCAAAGAAAAGCTTTACGGTGCGTCGCGAGCTGGTCTGCTGGTGTCGACTGCAAACTGGTTTAACTCTAGCACCATGCTTAAACACCCAATCGCAAACCCTCTTATCCGCGATACCAGTTGGGAGTCCAAGCTAGGGCAATCGGCAAAAATGATTGAACCTGACTCGAAGGCAATCGTTCTCATCGATGTGGCGCGAGAGGCGCGGCGATTGGGAAGTTGGAATGTATGGTCAAGCACCTTAGAATACCTGATCGCCAACGACGCCAAATCTCCTTATGCGGAGCACGCGCAGTTGGAGCTTATGCGATACACGGGTAGTGCTGAGGTGAATCAATTGCTCAGCAAGCAGCTTAAATCGAATACGCTCAGGAACGATGAGACACTGGTCGCTGCTTCTGTTGCGATGCAATCGTCTCCTTTCGGTCAAGATGGTGATGCTAACATAAAACCTGCTAGCTACGCTCATAAACCTCAGCGGATTCCCATCGCGACCGATGCAGGATTACCTGAATTCTATCGACTGTTAGCCAACATTCCTGATGCATGGGTTCCGCACCGATTTGATCCTGAATGGGGCTGGTTGATTGCATCTCGTTTTCGACAGTATCAGACGGCCAAAAGTGCTTCGTCAGCCTTGGACCCTTACCAGCTGCAGATTCAGTCATCAAATTTTTTTCCTCGCTTGTCGGAAAATCTTTTGAATTGGCAGTTGGTTCAATCGCAAGAAAACTACCTCAACAGGCAAAGTGAATACGCTGAAACTACGAAAACCAAAGCTATTCCAGCCATACCGAAAACCTTCCAACGTCCTTATTTGGATGGTGAACCCAACGAAGAGCTGTGGAAGGCTGCTTTGCGATTCGATCTTAAGGACCCTTGGGGCGAATCAGGTTCCACTACGATTTCGATAACCAGAGATGATGAGTTTGTTTATCTGCTGTCGCAGTCGGTAGAAGCGGACCCTGTCGGTTCTGGCTCACTTAGCTCGACACGAAAACGAGATTCTCTCAATGTCGAACAGAATAGCGTTCGACTCCGAATCGATCTCGATCGGGACTACGCTACGTGGTTCGAATTTGGGTGGAGTGATTCGGGCGAAGTGATCGATACCTGCAACGACATGCTCAATTGGAATCCAGAGTGGTATATGGCGACAAAACCCACCGCTCAAGGATGGAATGCTGAAATCGCTATTCCGATTGAGGAGCTGGTTTCCACAGACAATCCCATTGCCTCCTGTATGAATCATATCGGAATCAACGTGATACATAACGTACCCGGCAGAGGAGCCAGGGTCGTGACTCCCGCAGTGTCCGATCGCTTCCAAGCGGACCAATGGACTCTGATGAAGTGGTAATGGCTCGCTCAGCACTCGAAGTCATTGCCCCGCAGGCCCGCTCAAACGCAGAATGACTTTCAAACGTAGAATGGGCACTCCTGCCCGTTTCACTCTCGTCCGTTTGCTAGTGCTCCCACAAGAAACAAACAGGCTCGACGTACGACCTCAACCGACCACTCAGCACGAGGAGTTGACTCGGGCGCAAATCAAAGCGGCCGATCGAGGGCTTCGTGTTCAATGGTTTGTTCTCTCTGCTTTTTCGTGCTGCTGGAAGGCAGCCAGCCAATTATTAGTTTACCCAACAAGTGCTCGCAAGGAAGTGCTACCACCAGGACTGCGCAAGCTAGTGGCAATGAATAAAGGCCATCCATCCCCGCTGCGGCCGCTTTAAAAGCGAGTAAAAAGGAAACGAGAAGCAACACCGTCGATCGAGTGAACCGTGTCACGCGGCAATAGTGAATCCACATCCCCATTGGGTAGAATCCGATAATAAATCCGACGGAATATGCAATTGGTTCGAGGAAAGGTAATGTTTGACGACAAAGATCAGCAATTCCACTGCCACCAATATAAAGAAGCACTGCAACAATTGCATCAACAATCCATTGGATTGGATTCTCGTTGCCGCACCGAACGGGAAATGGCAAGCCATACCATTCGCGGATGCGTGCAAATACGGATCGGTTATCGATCGTGACATTCGAGTGTTCGTGCGGATTGGGGGTAAAGCTCATTTGAGAGAACGCTAGTGATCACCGATGTCGCGGCAATAAAACGGTTCTGCAGGATGCGGCTTGCTCCGCAACTTCGGTGGATCGTATTGTTCGTCGAATTCTAGCGAATGGCCAATGGGAATCATAAAAGGGCTATCGCACTATATCGTTAATTGTGGCTTAGATCCCGAAAAATAGATGATACACTCCAAGGCACGCCGTGAGAAGCATACATGGGGCTACGCACAAAAGCAGTGGCATTCCGGAACCGCTATTGAATCGGTACAGGACTGCAGCCACAAAGCCAACAACCGTAAATACTGCAAACGCAATGCAATGCCCGACGTACATCGAGACCGCACGTCCAAGTTCGCGGACTAGCTCTGAAAACGAAGTAGCGACCGATCCGTTAGAATTGAAGTCAAAGATCGCAACGACCAGAGCAGTCGCAGTAGCATAAGCAACAACGGCTGAAGCGAGCGCAAGCCAGTGAAGGGTTGCATGTTTCCTTGCTCGCCAGCGCACAAGATCAAGGCTTGCAAAGAGAAAAATCAGAAGCAAACCGCTAATCATTGCGATTGTCGAAGAAGGTACAACGCATTCGACAACAATAAACACCGCGAAAGCCGCCAACCACATCATGGCTCGATGAAAACCCGAGTCGATCGCTGAAGAATTGCTTGTTGCTACGTTCATATTCAGAGTACTCTAGTCCAACAAAAGATGAGGTTAAGCGAGACCTCGCACTTGACTCGGGCGCAAGTCAAAGCGGCCGATCAAGGGTTTCGCTGAGTTTTTTGACCGCCCTATCCTACACGTTTAATCGATCCAGGGGGTTGGTAAGGGTTAACGATACCATCAGGATCCTGTTGAACAGAGCTGTGTTCTGGAGTCATATCAATTTCGACACTGTCGAAATCACCCCGATGTGCTCTGAATCTCCAAATAGCTAGTGAGACCAGTCCCAGTGGAATGTAGTTAATCGAAACCCAAATCAAGGAGATTGGGATTCCCGTAATGGGAGCCAAAGCTCGACCCGTGTCGTTCGTGAGACGTCCAGCTGCCTGTTCCATCTCAGGAGTGATTTCCGAGCCGCTGAAAGTTCGGTCGCCGTCGAGATCATGCTTGTAGAGCTCGGCCTCAAGGTGAGAGTCAAGCAAATGGACCCCAAGTAGCAAAACTGAGTAGCAACCGACAATTGCTACCGGCCACATGATTAACCAATGTAAGCTATTTCGTAACAACAGTCTGTTCAGAAACCATAGCGATACAGGCAAAACCAAGAATGCATAATAAGCGACTTGCCAGTACATGGGCTACCTCTTTACAACGAACGAAAAGCATCACTCAGGTCGACCGGGGACACATCAACCGCCCGAGGCCGTGATACCGAGACGTTGAGTGCATCGGCTTGTTAGCAAATGAACCGCTCTGGCCTGGAGGTTCGAGGTCCATCGTCCGGATTGCTCTCTTGCCATTCTCAGTCAGAGACCATCTCTAATACCACATTATCGTACCACATGTGACGTCGATTTGCAGCAAAGTAGAGACCGGGTGCGAACAACATTAGATACCGCTGGCTTGTCCAGCGGAGTCTCCTGTTTTTCGCTAGATAAACTAGCCCAGTCCCCCGCTCTCTTTGTTCGGCCGACTTCGCCGCCGAACAAAGAGAGCAGGGGGCGTTCCACATCCTGTCTGCTCGTCGTGTTCCTGTGAAGCTAGCATCCGCGATAACTGAGACCGAGCGGTTGACTCAACGCAAGTTAAAAACGGTCGCTTGAGCGTTTTGTGTTAGTCACTTGGTTCTGTCTCAATCATCAAACAGCCGATTACCCGTATTGTGTGTGCCCGGAGACATTTAGGCTCTGCGGTACCTAATTGCTACCAGCGTACCAAGCAGCATGTAACAGAATCCTGCTGAGATCATTGTTGCAGTGTAAATGTTTATGGGAGATTCTGCAAAGGTCGTAAAGCCTACCGTTGAGCCAATTGAAAGATTGACAAAGCCAAGCAAAATCAGCCAGCGCCAAGCGAGCAGGTCACTCCTAGTATAACCCACAGCAGTTCCGAGCAAGCCAAAGAAGATAACGCCATTTCTCCAACCGTAGAGAGGGGTATAATCAGAGGGGCTCAGATCTAGAAAGTCGCATGTCAGCAAGCCAACTCCAAGACCGATAAGCAAACCATTGATAGTCGAAACCATCGATTTGGCCGCGATGTGATTTCGCATTTCGGGTGGGGAGTATGGATTTGTCAATGCGGCCTTGGCAACAGAGCAGTCGTAGTCAATGTTAAATTCGATTTTAGTGCATTGCCGAAGTACCTGGATCGCTGCGGCTGATAGTTGATCAAGTGCTTCAAGAAGATTATTGATATGGGGTTCGGGTTCGTCCGCATTGAAGTCCTCGAACATCGCATACCACAGTATTGGATCTTCGGTTTGGGATTCAAGAGTCATCAGCCTTAGTGTTGACGAATGGCGATTTTGACCGAGTCCCGCCAGCAAGGCTTCCATATTGAAACGGACCGTCGGGAGCTTTGGGCCAACATTTTGTTCGTTGTGATTTCTGTTCGCTACTTTGTGGCGTGAGATGCGATGTGCTGGCCGAGTAGCAATTCAAATCGCTCTCGATCATCTTCCGACATCGAGCCTTTCGGAATGAGAAACAAGTCGCCCGCACCGTGGAAGAGTATATAGTATTCTTCGTCTGAAAGCCATGAATGGCAAATCGGCCATTTAAGTTGCGGACCAATCTCGGTAGTGTCCGATGCTCTCCCGTTGTCGTTGAAGACAGTCCGATACTCTCGTTGAAGGATTGATTGCCTGCGGTAATGCTTTGATGGTAAGAAGTGAAGCACATAGACAACAAGGCCCAGAATGGTTGCGCCAAGTAGGATGAAGTTCGATCCTAGAGCAGGGTTCGAGAACGCAAGCAAGTAAACTCCGAAAGCAATAGCGATTAGGGCACCAATGGTGTTGTACGCGAGTTTGAGGCGAATGCGATAGTGTCGGCGAATAGCACAAATGTATTCGTCTCTTGGGATCAAAAAGGTTGCAATATTGAAGTCTGACAAGCGGGGCTCTCACTCTACTCAACGAACGACGGCATAAACTGAAGGGAGAGGTGTGATCTCAATGCAAGTCAGGGCTGGATTATCGAGCCTTTCGGTGCAATGCTTAGTTCTCAATTTTTTTCGGTTTTTTAAGGATCGCCAGTCGACCCTTGTCATGATTCAGTATCGTCATTGTACGAGTTCTGTTGTCGTGATGCAATCAGCGCGATCGTTCCTAGGTTTCAATCTTAATCGAACCCGTCGCAAGGCTTGCATCAGATCCGTAACAGCATTTCGTTATCGATCCCTGGCGTTAGTTTGTCTGCAACAACGGGTTTCAATTTGGGCAAAAAAATGGTTGGGCAAAAATATGTGATTCGAAAAAAGGTATGCATGTTTTTGCCCTCAAATTTTTTTGCCCAAACAAGATCGTTCTAGACTCCTTTGACCATTATCAAGCCATGACGACCGCACGAACTACGGTTCTAACTTCGGCTTTCCGACTAGCTGTGATTTGAGAACGCCGACGATCACCCAGTCGCTGCCAAAGAACTATGATTCGAATTCGCGGCTGACCGGCGACTTGGCGTGCATTTCTTGGTTCGTCTGCAAAGGTAATGTAACGAGGTATAGTCTAACATCCAAAAAGGCCATCAAGAGCGGCAGTCGAGTCTACTCTCGTGCACCCGCTTGTTAGTGATTGAGACGTTCTTGCCCGGAGGTTCGAGTGCCATCGTCCGCTCCGCTCGCGTGTTGTTCACAGTCAGAGACCAACTCTGACGTCGTATTATCGTACCACTTCGAAAGTCGATATTATGCAGGGGTAATCTGGTGATGGGGAGTTTTTCTGGTTGTTACGTTCCTAGCAAGCCAGCGTGAGGATTCTGTTTGCGGCAAGGGTTAACATTGATCTTACGGGAAAATCGCACTACCACCTCACCATCGGATCCCTTGGTTAGGCGACAATCGTTGTATTGACATCAGACACTTTCCAGCTCAACGCCACAATTTCGTCTTCCCCCCGTCGATTAAAGTACGCAAGAATATCCTCGGATTTTAGAGTACCACAAGAGATTGCAGTATTGCCTGGGAATCCGTATGCCCATTGCTTGGCAATTTCATAGTTAAGTGTCCAGCAGTAGCCGTTTAACAGGTCTGACTTATGTCCTCGATATACCTTAACCGTGTTGGGCAGGCTATGGCGAAAATCGTGCTCGTTTTGTGACATAATATGTCGGTAGTTTCTATGTTCTAGATTGGTTAGGTGAAAGAACAGGTCGGCTGAAGTTGCAAGAATTTCAGGGGCAGTCCAAAAGTTGCCTACTGAACGATAGTAAAATTCTTCGTCTACCGGAGTGATAGGGTTTTGTAGATCGAAGATTTGATCGTACGTCCAGAGATTTGAAGTGCGCTGTGAACAGTCGCTATTGCTTTCTAGCTCGCTTGCTTCCGCTTGTAGATGGTAGAAGAGCCGGTTGATCCGCGAATAGAAGCAGGGATAGACCATCGCGAATTGAATTTTTGGGTGGCACAAGTTATCGCCCTGAACGAATGGTAGTAAGCTCGGATCAAGCGGCTCGAATTCGACCATCATTGTACACTCTCTTGGATTATCCCATTCCTCACCGATGTCTCGTCAAGTAAAGCGACCAATTGAACCAGGCCGAACCGCGTTTCGGTGCATCACGGCGTTCGGATCCTATCTAGCTCCCCCGGGCTCCTGGGATCGTGGGTAGGGCGCATCAATCTTCACGTTTGGCAACTCTGATTTTAATCGATCTATCCATTCATCGTCCATCACATGCTCAAACCGAACATTTTTCAAATGTGGAAAATCCTTTAACATAAGATATGATTCCATAGCCAAATCGGGCATCTCAAAATGGAGACTTGTAATTGGGAGTGTCCGAGCCGCAATGAGCAGATCCTTAGTCCCAATTGTGCAGTAAAACGACATCGAATTAACATTAGGAAGATCTGCGACGTATACGCAATCCGACGGATCTATCTTGGTTGAAGCAAAATCGATCCTTGTCAAATTCTTTTGACAATCAACGTCAGTTGCAAGCATCGGTAATAACTTCGAGTCCATCACGAGCGCGGAAGAATCACCATCCTTCACATACTTGAAGAATTTTTGCCTCCATTCGGCTTTGGATCGTGCTTCAGAAAGTTGGACTTGATGACGGAGTTGACTGATGCCAACGACAATAACGCCGCAAATGATCGCGACAATACCTAGGCAACCCAAGACGCGAACCCGCGAGCTTGGTCGCCTTTGTTCATGTTCAACTATTGTCATTCGATTCTAACCTTTTAAGGGCGGTGTTCACTCCGTCCGATTTATGAGGGTTTCCATTTCTAGCGCAGCCAATTGCTGGCGTGACCGCACCGGGTGGTACGGCGAACTGCTAAGTTAAGATCCGGACCTCCTTTATTCCGAATCTAATGCCCTATATGGATCGTAGGGCAATACAAGTTTCCGGTGTTCGCTGAACTGGTTTATCCACTTGTCGAAGTCGTCGGCCTGTTGCCTGACGAGATGTTCCTGATACATCCACCATGCGACCTGGCCGTCCCTGCGTAAAAGGAGTTGGCACCCATTACGCGCAGAATAGAGCATCAGCGAGTTCTCCCATTCTTCAAATCCTCTGATCTTCCCATCCCATGAATCGGTGAATGTTGGCCAGGGTGAATCGAGATAGACAAAATGTCCTGCCGTCGTGGAGTCCTCTGCCAAACCAGCAAAGTTAATCAAGAACTCACGTACCGCCTCATTGTCGCCGAGGGACACCGATGATAGTTTAAGTTCAAGCGTGTCCAGTTCGATCGGAGCAGGCAGGTAGAAAGAATTGCCGACATAATCGTCTTTTGCGTTGCGGCGTACTGCGTAGATTAGCCCACCGGCTTTGTCGTCGACGATTCCGCTTACATCAAACTCAGAAAGCGTATCGCGAAGTGATACAAGTGACGGTCGATTGATGTTCTTCCAGCGATCATGCAAACGTTTTGTGGCCTCAGCGGGGGTTAGCCCAATATATCCGGCGATCCACGGATGCAGCGATTTTCGGACATCATCGGGGATATCCGCAGCCGGTAGCGAATAAGTTGTTGGTTGGTTGAGGTAACCCGAGTTCATGCTGTTATCCTAGCACGATTGTTCCAGCGGAGAAATACAGTCAGCTTAATTGATGTCGTTGCCATCGAACACTGCCTGAGCGTTCCACTCATTGTATCCCAGATAACCCGGAAAAGAATATAGTATCGATAATTACTGTCACGATCTCAGCTAAGCCGCAAAGGATTGGCGTTGAGATCATCAATCCAAGTTTTCGAGGCCAGCTCGTAGCAAATGAAGCAGGTATGATACAAGCACTTGCTGGTGCAATTATATGAAACCATCCAAGACGAAAGTCTCGATCTGATTGCGTCATAAACTCTTCGTAGATCGTCGTTGCGGGGAGTCCAAGAATCGCGATTCCCCAAAAGATCGCAAGCAGGATTCCGCGATTGCCAGACTGGATCCGCTTGGGATCCGCCTGATACACTAATCTTGGAGAATTGTATGGTGATGATTCCAATTTAAGCAACCTTAGATTGAGTAAGCGGAATTACGCCGCCATTAAACTAGCGGTGGCTAGAACTGTTATTTATAGTCGGAACGAACGCCCTGCAAATTAACTGAACTAGCTCGTTCGACATAATTTTGTGCTCCGCCCAAACACCTTGGGTTGCTGATCCCTTACTGCGTGTCGTTCGCTCTGTGCCGATCACGTAAAAGCGTCAACGTGATTAATGATATCACAAGTTGGAAGCATAGCGTCACAAAAACAACAGCCAACATCGAGTACCAAGTTGGTAAATAGTCGCGTAAGCTTAGGAATGCCGAGTAGGCCAAGCCAGTTCCGAGAGGAACACCTAAAGCGAAATACCAAATGCGTTTCCCTCGTTCGATCTCAAACACCGTTCCAAGATAGGATTGAATCATTCCAGAAGAGACCATCTCTTGCATCGCACTATCGTACCACATGCGACGTCAAAATTAACAAGATGGAAATCGCAATCGACCGCGTTTGGATACCAAAATCATGTTCAGTGGCCGGCATTGTTTGCTTAACAATCGT
The DNA here is from genome assembly GCA_025459355.1 of Pirellula sp. Lineage (GTDB taxonomy): Bacteria > Planctomycetota > Planctomycetia > Pirellulales > Pirellulaceae > JBKCUI01. The sequence goes on along the minus strand of JALOQS010000086.1, from coordinate 195 downwards.
AGAACGGGTCTCCAGGCCCGTTCAAGCATAGAATGAGCACTCCTGCCCATTTGACAATGCTCTCACGAGTGGCCAACCCACCACTCAAGCAACCAGCCCCTCGTACTGTCTGAAGTCCAAGGTTCATCGGCTAGTACGTAACGGAAGGGAGCGTTTCCCCACGCCGACCACCCGACGCAACATCTAAACCTATTT
>JALOQS010000345.1 GCA_025459355.1 Pirellula sp. | reverse complement strand
GATGACTAACTGTGCTATAACGTTCCAAACCGTCACGTTAGTTCGCTCTTGAACAAACTGCATTTCCGTGTCGTGAATGTCCGACGGAGACTTCTTGCGGATACTTGCTCTCGCGTCGATCGGGGATTCAAACAGTTCGAAACCGTCAGGCAATTTCAAGCATTTTAAAAGCCTCGCGGACAATTGTATGCTTTAAGGAAGCTATCGCCCAAATGCAAACAAACAACCCCAATGGTACAAACAAGAAGAAAGAGAGTGCCGCACCGAGGTACGACATTTTCCTCGATTCAAGTCGCTTTAGCTTCACGCCACACCAAATAAGTAAAGGTGCAAGCAGAAACAAAAGATAGGCAGTATTTGGTTCAGATACTCGTAAGCCTCGTTGGTAAACTTCGACACAGATTGCGAAGGCATAGAGGCCTGTGATTAATGCCCCTTGAGCAATCATCAACACCGCTGGCCAGTAAGTAAGTCGCTTTGCTTCCTCACAAACATCGAGCCTGCTTGGCATTGGACTTTCGATAACTGGCGGCGTGTATGGATTCATTTTTGGCACAACCCTTTCCATGATCGTAGGCGATCACGCAGTCGCCGCTAAAAACCTATGAATTAAAATCTTGGGTGATTGGCTACTTGAGTGCATCGCGTGGGGCGCCCTTTATTCATTTGACAGGCGTTACTTCAGACGTAGACGGTTTCCCAGGATAATCGACACCATCGTAGTACCCCGAGTCATTGATACGAACCATCCGCTCGCATTTCCGTATAAGTCTATCATGCGAATCTTTGTTTGGCACATGGCCATGCAAATAGACGCGTCCGCCTTTTCGATACGTCAGCGACACCTTTACGTTCTTGTACTCGGACGTCGCCGCTACATAATCGAGAAACTGACGGTACTCACGGTCGAACATTGCGCGGTAATCCACTCCGTTTTCAATCCAACTAGAGATTAGGGTGCTGGTTGTACCCAGAGCCAATAACGTCGCAGTACATAAAGCGTATTCTCGGGACTTGGTTGTTCTGCCATGAACGAGCATTGGCCATGCGATGAGTGCGGGTACCGCAAGAATGGCTGTCACAAAGAGTGATGCAGCCAGTCCAAACCGGCCAGCGAGCCAACCACAAGTCCAGATGGCGATAAGAGCATAAGCGATGGCCCAGTTACGCATGGGATTAAACTCAGAGGACGAATAGGTAAAAAGCAATCAGTTGGCCAAGGTGATTGTAACGTTTAGGAAGCACCCAATGGCCAACTTGGGTGCAGTTTGTTGTTGTATCCGATTCCTAGTAAAAGCGCTGGCCCCAGCCAGCGTCGGGATTCGTGCTATCGAAGCTCCAGTCGTCTGTTGCCCAAAGTACATATTGAAGTGCATACGAATCATCGCTCGTTCGCCATTAATTGACTGATGTGGGGTATTCACCGTCTTGGACTTTCGGTAGTGATCGACCTGGAATCAACTCTAATTCAGCTTGCGACTCCGACGCCCTGCGGCTTTGATACGACGGATTCGCCGTGCTTCGCTATTTCATTTTGTAGGCGCAACTCCAAAAAGCTCGACATCGTTATCGACGTAATGGGGCGATGCTTTTTTTAGCTTGGATAACAAATCAGTGATCTCTTCGTGGTTCGATGGTGTTTGTACAATTCTCAAGACGTCCATACCCTTGTGATTGGTGGCGCTAATTTTTATCCCTTCCTCGCCCCACCCATCTGGATCGACGCTCTGCTTGATTAAAAACACCAGAGTGGTTGTATCCACCTTGTATTCGTTGAGCGAAGATTGGCTTGCCCCTTTACGTATGTTCTTTACGTACACAGGAAGTCCCTCCAGTGAGTAATTCCGCTCGTACGGTTCTTCATTACCGACTTGAGTCGCAAAACAAACTGATAGGCTCACTACGATCGCGGCCAACAACAAAGACATCTTTTTCATTTTTTGCATCTCCTTACTTTAGCTATCTTCCTGATCAACTGTCGACGTCACTCACAGATTCGGCGACCGCATCTCTAGTTTGCCTTCGATAACGGCCGTGTTCACCAATGCCGCCGGAGGAACGCTCTCCATTGGCAAACCTCTCGGTCGGCGTCTCCGTTTGCACGGCAAGTACGCCCAGCATAGCTGTGATCTTGTCGGGTGAAAGTTCCGAGTGTTTAGTTCCGGTACTTTCGGTTTGGAGTCAGCATACCAGATGAACAGCTCATAAGAAAGCAACACGAGGTGAAAGCAATTAGTCATGGCAATAGTCACATGGGCTTGTCGCGGATGTCAAGCAGCCTGGCTCTTTCAATGGAAATGAATGTTGCATGGCTAACGGACTTAGGATTCATCAGTCTGCTCAATGCATGGTAATCGCTTGCTCCCAAGAGACGAACCGCTCTGCATTCCTGTTCGTTTAGCAACGTGGACGGACCCGCAGGCTAGATGTTGTGGCAGGAGCCCGCAGCAATGAGGCCCCTATGCCGATTGTATTGTTCGGTCTTGGATTATTGCTTGGAGGTCTGTTTTTCGCGAATTGAAAGGAGGAAGTCATTGTAGCTACGAAAGTCCGAGAAGGCGGTGCCCTGGGCTGAAATCGCCTCAGCGATTTCATCTCGGACGGGTAGATACTTCTCTCGATATCTGAAACCGCTTTGACTTACTTTTGCGTATTCGTCCCACAAGCGATCGATCTTCCCCTATCAGGTTGCTCAGCCGCATCTAAGATCAGATTGTCGATCGTTTGCAGTGTGGATAGGCTTGCGTAAACCTGCGGAATCGAGCTGCAATGAAGGTTGTGCGTCCAGTATACAATTGAAGCCCATTCCAGTTCGGTCACATCCGAAGGCGGCGACAATGCCAGCATGTCAATCCTGCCAAGTAGATGTTCGCAATATCGCACACGGTAAATCTGGAATCCTAGGGCAACGACGACCAAGCTGCCGGCAGTTAGCAGCAAGAAGCCTCCAATTTGTAGTAGCCGTCTTCGCAACATACGCACTTCTGACCGAACCGTGGCATTGACTAATGGGCGAGGGTAATCGCGACGCAAGTTAGGGCGGATGATTGAGCGCTTCGGTGCAACGCGTGGATCGCAAATTGTTTTCGGGTCTTCAAGGATCGTCGTTTGATCCTTGTTTTCGTTTCGTCTCGTGATTGTACGAGTTCTGATGTCACGCTGCAATCATTGCAAGCGTCCTCGCTTTTTATAGTCAATCAAGTCTGTCTAAAGGCTTGTGTCAGATCCGTAGCAGCATGTCGTCATCGATCCATGTTGTCAGTTTTTTGCTACAACGTGTTTTGATAAGGGCAAAAAAATGGTTGGGCAAAAAGATGTGACCCGAAAAAAGGTATTCCTGTTTTTGCCCTCAAATTTTTTTGCCCAAATAAGATCGGTCTAGACTCCGGTGAAATCATTGACTTCTGCGATCTTCTCAGCAGCGCAGTTCGGTCACTATTTTGTTTATGAATCGCCATGCTAAGCGGTGCGATATAACGATGCGATCATGAGCGTGGATCGATCATACAAAACGCAAGTCAAGTCTATCGAAACTCGTGTATCAGATCCCTTTCTGAATGTCGCAATCAGTCCTTGTCGTCCGTCTGAAACAACAACGTGCGTTCGCGTTCGCTTCACAGATTTCAGATTTGAGAACGAAAAGGATCATTCACGCGGAGCGGGGGATGATGGAACGCCCGAGGCCGGGGGATGGAGACATTGAGTGCATCCGCTTGTTAGCGGAGCACGCGTTTTTGCCCGGAGGTTCGAGTGCC